>CAYWUY010000003.1:29494-82658 GCA_964461535.1 uncultured Flavipsychrobacter sp. | reverse complement strand
CATCTAACGACGCTGTTGCTACTGTTAACAGCTTAGGTATGGTGAATGGTGTTGCTGCAGGTAGTGCTACTATTTATTACGAAGTTACTAATAGCTGTGGTAGTGATACTACAGAAAGAAATGTAACTGTAGAAGCACCTATAGGAACATTATCTATTACAGCATCAGATAAAGTTTGTGTATCAGGTACAATATTGGCTACACCTAGTTTTGCAGGTGGCATGTGGTCTATGAGTAATGGTAATGCTACCGTTTCAACATCAGGTATGGTTACAGGTGTTACCGCAGGCTTAGATACACTACATTATAGCTTAACAAACGCTTGTGGTACAGAAAATGCAAGTAAAGAAATAACTATAGAAACTCCATTAACAGCACCAATTGTAACTGGAACCCATTTATTATGTGTTGGTTCAGGTTCATTATTTACTACAACAGGTGTAGGAGGTTCTTGGTATAGTAACAATGCTGATGTTGCTTCTGTAGATGCTACAGGTTATGTACTAGGTCGTGGAAATGGTACCGCAGTTATTTCTTATATAGTAACTAATTCATGTGGTACACTAAGTGGTACTGATACTATTACAATAGAAAGCATGCCTTCAATGATTGTTGGGTCTGACAGCGTAGGTATTGGTGATATGATTACACTTACAGATAGCGTATTAGGCGGTATGTGGTATTCTAGTAACGCTGCTGTAGCCGAAGTTGATACTTTCTCAGGTGTTGTGTCTGGTATAAGCGCTGGTACTGCTACAATTTCTTATGTAGTTACTAACGTTTGTGGTACTAACTGGGTATCTCATGTTGTTGAAGTAGGAGATGCTCCAACTGCACCAATTATTACAGGCATTGATTCTGTATGTTCTGGTTCTTCAATTTCTTTAACTGCTTCAGTAGCAGGTGGTACTTGGACAGTTTCTAATGCAACTGCTTCTATAACTGCTGATGGTGTACTTACTGGTATTATACCTGATACTACAGTAACTGTACGTTATACTATCACTAATGGTTTTGGTACTGCTATAACAAATAAAATTATCAAAATTCGCACAGCGCCACACATTACTATTACTGGTCCTGCTTCTGTTACTGCCGGCTTAGGTTATGGTATAACTGCAACTCCAGCAGGTGGTACTTGGACAGTTGTTGATACAACTTCTAGCGTAGCATTCATTAGCGCTAACTATTTTGTTATCATTCGCGCGGTTAATGCTGATTTAGTGTACACAGCTACTAATGCTTGTGGTACATCTACTGATACTTTTGAAATTAGACTAGTAACTGGTGTTAATGAAGTTAATAACAATACAACTACAACTGTTTATCCTAACCCTGCTAAAGGTGGTTTCAACTTAGTAGCTGCAGGATTGAATAATGAAGCTGTAAAAGTGGTTATTACAAATGCTGTAGGTGCTGTTGTATTTGAAACATCGGTAGAAGCTAATAAAGCTAAATTCATCTCTTTAGATCAGCCAGCTGGCATCTATAATGTAACTGCTATTTCTACTTTGGGTACAACTACTACTAAGCTAGTTATTGCTCAATAGTTTATTGTAAATAAATAATTAACTAAAAATGGCTGCCGATTTGCAATCCGGCAGCCATTTTTGTTGTAAGTAAAACGTGAAACTATCACGGGAATATCTTTGTGAAACTAGACTATTATGTATGCCATTTTGAGGGCATAAAAAAGACCAACCTTTGCAGATTGGTCTTTATATATTTTATTTAATTAGTATTACAATTCTAAAAGAGTTTTTACCGGATCTTTACCGAAAAGCATTTGCTCAGGGTTTTCCAATAATTCTTTTACTCTTACTAAGAAACCTACTGACTCGCGACCATCAATGATACGGTGGTCATAGCTAAGTGCTACATACATCATTGGGCGAACTTCAATTTTTCCATTAACTACCATAGGACGGTCTTGCACTTTGTGCATACCTAATATAGCAGATTGAGGAATGTTGATGATTGGCGTAGACATTAATGAACCGAATACACCACCATTAGTTATAGTAAATGTACCACCAGCCATTTCATCTGGGCTTAATTTGTTATCGCGTGCTTTTTTAGCTAGTTCTACTACTTTTTGCTCAATGCCGGCCATAGACAAGCTTTCTGCATTACGAATAACAGGAACTACAAGACCTTTAGGGGCAGAAACTGCTATTGAAATATCGCAATAATCATGGTATATAATAGAATCTCCATCAATGTAGGCGTTAACTGCCGGCCACTCTAATAGGGCAGTGGTACATGCTTTTGTGAAGAAAGACATGAAACCTAGGTTTACACCGTGAGATTCTTTGAAACTATCTTTATATTGTTTACGAACTTCCATAATGCGGGTCATATCCACCTCATTGAAAGTTGTAAGCATTGCTGTACTATTTTTTGCTTCAACTAGTCTTCTTGAAACTGTTTTACGCAAATTGCTCATTTTGTCGCGTTTTTCTTCGCGAGTAAATGCTTTGTCTCCACCACGACGGCCTGGATTAGCAAGGGCTTCCAGTACATCTTGTTTCATGATTTTACCTTGAGATCCACTACCTTTTACCTCTGCTGCTTTTACTTGCTTGTCGCTCATTATTGCTGCAGCAACGGGTGTTGCTTTTACATCACTAGCTACAGGTGTAGGTGCCGGTGCACTAGCTGCTGCTTTAGGGGCTTCAGCTTTAGGTGCGGCAGGAGCCTCTGCGGGAGCACCAGCTGGTGCCGCAGCAGTTTCATCAATTTGGCAAGCCAAATCTCCTATTTTTAGTGTGTCTCCTTCGCCTGCAACTATGTGCAGAGTACCTGCTTGTTCAGCCGTTAGTTCAAAGGTCGCCTTTTCAGATTCTAGCTCGCACAGTACCTCATCTCTCTTTGCATATTCTCCTTCTTTTTTTAGCCATTTTACAAGTGTTACCTCACTAATTGATTCACCTACGGTAGGAACTTTAATATCGATCATTGGGAGAATTCTGTTTTGTTGTGCAAAATTACCAAACGATTATCTAAAATTAAAATCAGACAGTTATTTTATTGAGATTTTTACTTTGTAGATAATTTGCTAGGTTTGGTTTGTAATACGTTGATTTTTAATTGTTTATATTCTGTTGTGCTTTTTTTTGTTCTTGCGCTTAAAAATAAATGTATACTTATTTATCATTTATTTAGTATTCTTTGTCGCTGTGCTTCATATAGAATCATGCCTGCTGCAACCGAAACATTAAGGGAATCAAACTGGTTTGACATAGGAATACGTATTAATTGATCAGCTCTTTTAAGTACATCTTTACTTATCCCTGTATCTTCAGCACCCATAACTATGCAAGATGGAATAGTTAGATTACTTTCATATACTGGTATACTGCCTTTCATTTGCGTGCCTAGTATTTGAATACCATTCAGCCTTAATACATCAATAGCCTGTGGTACTGAGGGTATACGGCATAACAATATATTTTTTAAAGCTCCGGCAGATGTTTTTATGGCCTCCTCTGAAAGAGATGCTGCGTGAGAAGTAGGAAGTATTAATGCCTGAGCACCACAGCATAAAGCTGAACGAGCTATAGCGCCTACATTACGTACATCTGTTACACCATCAAGTAATACAAATAAAGGAGTTTTACCCTGCTCTACTACATGAGATATTCCGTCTTGCAGTTCAATATAACGAAGTAAAGAGCCCCAAGCTACAACACCTTGGTGTTGTGCTTTTGTAAAGCTATCTAGTTTTTCTACGGGTACTTGACTTATAGGTACATTTTGGGCTTTGGCTAAGTGCTTGATTTGGGATATTTCAGGCCCGGTAGCACTACGCAATAGGAAGATTTTTTCAATAGCATCTCCCTGTTCTAGTGCCTCTAGTACTGGTTTACGACCAATTACTAGGGGAAGTGTTCTTACCGGTGGTTTTTTATGAAACATAATGTTATATTCTACTTTCTAATAAAAGTCGAAAGCCGCTTAATATGATTTAAACGGCTTTCGATGGGGGATTGTATCGTATGGATTACACCAGCATTGTAACCGGGTTCTCCAAATAAGTTTTTAATGTTTGTAAGAACTTAGAGCCTACAGCACCGTCTACTACACGGTGGTCGCAGCTAAGTGTTATTTTCATAATTTGTCTTACTACTATGGCACCATTTTCTACTACAGGTGTAGGCGTAGTTTTACCAACTGCTAATATACAACTGTCTGGAGGGTTAATGATGGCCGTAAACTCGTCAATACCCATCATACCTAAGTTAGATATGGTAAAAGTGTTGCCGGTAAATTCATGTGGCTGAATTTTTTTGTTTCTAGCCTTGTCAATTAAAGATGCTGCTTCTGCCGATATTTCAGACATAGATTTAAGGTCTGCATTTTTAACTACAGGAACTATCAAACCTTCATCAACAGCCACTGCTGTACCAATATTTATCTGATGATTTTGACGAATGAAATCGCCCATCCAAGAACTATTAATTTGTGGATGTTTTCTTAAAGCCATAGCACAGGCTTTAATTATCATATCATTGATAGAAACTTTTTGTGGTGCGGCTGCTTCGTTAATTACTTTACGCGAAGCTATACAATTGTCCATAGTGATGGACATTGTTAAGTAGAAGTGTGGCGCGCTGAATTTGCTTTCTGCTAAGCGTTGAGCAATTATGCGGCGCATTTGCGTAAGTGGTATATCTGTATGGCTATCGCCCGTAACAGTAGGAGCAACGGTTGCAGCTGGTTTTGTTACATTTGGTTGAGGAGTAGGTGCTGCAACTGGCGCAACTGACTGATTAGCAGTAACTTTCGGAACATAAGTATCAATATCACGTTTTACCACACGTCCATTATCTCCGCTACCCACTAACTGATTAATGTCTATGCCTTTTTCTTGTGCTAACATTCTAGCCAAAGGAGATGCTTTTACACGACTATCTGCAGAAGTATGTGCTACCTCAACTACTGGCGGTATAGCATTATTAGTAGTTACTGATGTTGCAACAGGTGCATTTGCAGCCTGCGATATAACAGGGGTAGCTTCAGCAGTTGTTGGCGCATTATCTAGCAATCCAGATATATCAGTTCCTGCTTTTCCTACAATAGCAATAATCTCATTAATTTTTGCTGCACTACCTTCAGGTACGCCAATATATAGTAATGTACCATCTGCGTATGGCATTACTTCCATAGTAGCTTTATCTGTTTCAACTTCAGCTATTACATCATCGCTTTTTATAGAGTCGCCTACTTTTTTATGCCAAGCAACAATTTTACCTTCTTTCATAGTGTCGCTTAGTAGCGGCATTCTTACTACAGTAGCATCTGTAGGTTTTGGTGCACTTGCTACCGGTGTGGTAACAGGTGTAGCAACTTGTACTGGCTCTGCAGAAGCAGATGGAGCAGCAAATAGGTCGGTTTGTTGAACAGGCGGTGTGCTTGGTGCTGCAGCAACAGGCGCAGCAGAGCTATCTAGTAAATGCTGGAAATCTTCACCAGGTTTGCCAATTATGGCCATAATACCATTTACAGGTATACCTTGACCTTTATCAGCTGCTATATATAATAAGGTGCCATCTACATAAGGAGTAACCTCCATAGTAGCCTTGTCTGTTTCTACTTCAGCTATAACATCATCTCCTTTTACAACATCGCCCACTTTTTTGTGCCATTCAGCTATCACTCCTTCCTTCATCGTATCGCTCAACAAAGGCATACGTATTGCTTCAGCCATAATATTATTCTTGTGTGTTTTTAAGATGTCAAAAGTAATAATTACATGCTATAACTATAACACCCCATGCACCCAGTTGTTATATTTTTTTACACATTGGTTGATATTTAACAAAATGCCTTTTGTATAACAAAACATTGTTCTGTACTTATAGCTTTAGTTGTATTTAATTTTAAATATGTAGGTCTGTTGTATAGTAAAAATCATATTTAAGGGTATAGTTTTTTTTAACTAATTTGCCCCTAGTTTGATGCTTAGGTATCGAAAATATTTCTCTGTTTCATGAGCGATTATATAGTTTCAGCACGTAAATATCGTCCACAAACCTTTGATACGGTTGTGGGGCAAGAGCACATTACTACTACTCTTAAGAATGCCATAAAAAATCAGCATTTAGCACATGCTTATTTGTTTTGTGGGCCTAGAGGAGTAGGTAAGACTACCTGTGCTCGTATATTAGCTAAAACTATAAACTGTGAAACGCCTACGCCTGATATGGAGGCTTGTGGTGTATGTCCTACTTGTACTAGTTTTAAAAACAATACTTCGTTCAACGTATTTGAGTTAGATGCGGCAAGTAACAACTCAGTTGACGATATACGCGAGCTAACTAACCAAGTAAGATTTACTCCGCAGCAGGGTAAGTATAAAGTTTATGTAATAGATGAGGTTCATATGTTGAGTAGTGCCGCATTCAATGCGTTTTTAAAAACGCTTGAAGAGCCACCTCACTACGCAATTTTTATACTAGCCACAACCGAAAAGCATAAAATACTACCAACTATATTAAGTAGGTGCCAGATATTTGATTTTAAGCGCATAACTACTAATGATATTGTAGGTCATCTTCAAGGTATATCTACTAAAGAGGGGATGATAGCAGATGAGGCAGCATTGCACGTGATAGCGCAGAAGAGTGAGGGGTGTATGAGGGATGCTTTATCTATGCTAGATCGTATAGCTAGTTTTACCAATGGTATGCTTACCTATAATGGCACCATGGAGCACTTGAATCTCTTGGATGCTGATTACTACTTTGGAATTACTGATACTATTTTAGCACAAGATGTTGCCGGAACCTTGCTTTTATTAGATAAGGCAATGGAGAAAGGCTTTGAAGGAGATACTATAATAGGTGGTTTGGCAGAACATTTACGCAATTTGCTGTTGTGTAAAGACGTGAGAATGGCAAAGTTGCTGGATGTACCAGCTGCCCATAAGCCGGTTTTTTATGAAAAAGCCAATCAAACGCCTCCTTCTTTTATAGTTTCGGCCTTAAATGTTATTACCCAATGCGAGCTGGAGTATAAAAATGCTACTAATAAAAGGTTGCATGTAGAGATGTGCCTGATAAGGCTGTGCTACGTGCTTCATGCCGTTAGCGGAATTCAAGCTGCAAATGCGGCTGACGTAAAAAAAAACTCTGGTCAGGTAGCTGAGCCTAGCACTCCTACACCTAACTATTCATCTTTATCTGCTCCACAGCAAGCAATATCTCAACCATCTATCGTTCCTGAATCCAGTACGACATATCATACACCTCAGCCACCGGCGCCGGTTGTAAATGAGCTGCCTTCTGCACCTGTTCCTGCTCAATCCGCTGCTGCACCTCGTCCTGTGGCATCTGCTGCTAGGCCTGTAAGTGGTGGCGCCAGAAAACTGAGTAGGGGACTACTTGATGATATTGAAAGTGATGATATTTTACTGAAAAATCAACCTACTGTAGAGCTGTCTTACGATTTAGCCGTTAACTTGTTTAACGAGTATAAACAAATGATACGTGATGAGGGTAAGGGCATGATATTTTCTCAGCTAGATATGATGAAACTTGAGGTTAATCCACCGGATGAGATTAGGTTAATATCGCCGACTACAATTACAGATAACTATGCACAAAGCCAAAGGAGTGCATTGTTAGATTTTTACAGAGAGAAAACTAAGCTATTAATAAGAATTACTACTGAGGCTATAATAGATGAATCTATTGTAAATGCACAAAAAGTAACTGTACTGAGTAAAAGTGAGATATTTGAAGCTATGGCTACTAAAAACCCAAGTTTGTACAAGCTTAGAGATATGCTCAATTTGCAGTTAGAATATTAACTTACCCCCTTAGTTTATCAAGCAATTCGTTTAATATCACAGACTCTTCTGCTGTAATGGTGGCTAGCATTTGGTTATGCTTTTCCATTACAGGGTCTAGTGTATTTAGAAGGTTTAGCCCCTCTTGGGTTATTCTAATTACGTATTCGCGTTTATCCTTACTAGATTGGGTTACAGAAATAAGTTGTTTTGACTGTAATTTTTTTACCAAAAGGGTAACATTAGACCGTGGAGCTATCATTCTGGCTACTATATCTTTTTGACATACACCATTGTCCAAATTCCTTAATAATATGCGCAATACATTGTACTGCTCTTGTGTTAATCCATACGGTTTTAATGTACAAGATATCTTATTGTACAGCCAGTTGGCAGTATAAAGGATGTTTATTTTAGCCTTTACCTGCTCGCTACTAAAAGCTTGTTGTTTAAGAGCGTTTTCTAAAGAGGGCATTTTTAAAACCTAATTTCTACTGTAAAAGTACTTTAATGCTAATGTGGTAAACATTATTTTGTTTAATGCTTACATAGAATGTGTAAAAAAAGCGCACTGACAAACAGCGCGCTTTTTAGATATAAGAGAGTTGTAAAAATTATTTCTTTTTACCACCTTTAGCAGCAGTTGCAGCTTCTTGCTCAGCTTGACGAAGAGCACGAGTTGTAACTACAGAAGCTACCGGAATACGAGCAGAGTTCATAATCTCGATATTTTCTAGGTTAGCTTGGATGTCTTGTACACGTAAGTTAGCATATAGCTCTAAGTTCTCTATGTTAACTTCAATGCTCTCACGTAGATATTTAGGATAAGTACGAACGTTTAGAGTTTTTAATTTCAACTCAAGACGACCACCTTCTTTAACACCTTTAGGCTGACCAACAAATTTCAATGGTAGGTTAGCAATGATTTTACGATCTTCAACTAGTTCAAGAAAATCGATGTGGTTTAGAGCATCAGTTACCACGTCAAATTGCAAATCTTTTAAAATTGTTCTGTAAGTTTTGCCATCTACAGTGATTTCAGCGATTTGGAAATCTGGAGTGTAAACCAAACTACGGAAAGCCATAGCCGGAGCATAAAAATGCACTTCACCCTCACCGCCGTAAACTACAGCTGGTACATTTCCTTCAGAACGAAGTTGGCGTGTTGCTTTTTTGCCAAGTTCGCTTCTTTTTGTTCCTTCAACTTTTACAATGTTCATTGTACTTCTAATTTGTCTTTCAGCGCCGATTGATAATCCGCCAAACAGCCGGACGTTGAAATGATATTTTTAATAAAGGTTACCCTTTGTGGGGGCGGATTTTGTTGTATAAACAGTCGTTTATTTACTTTTTAAGTTCTTAATGATTCTGTCTTTGACTATGAATAAATAAAGAACTAATTGATTTATTTTCAAAAGTATTTTTAATAGCAACGGCAAAAAGCTTAGCTGTTGATAATACTTTTATTTTATCGCACTGTTGTTTTAGAGGTATAGTATCACAAACTACTAATTCTTCCAAAACAGAATTCGCAATGTTTTCATAAGCTTTACCGCTCAATACTGGGTGGGTACACACAGCTCTTACAGTTAAAGCGCCCTTCTCTTTTAGCATTGCTGCAGACTTACATAGCGTTCCAGCGGTATCGCATATGTCATCTATCAGCACTACGTTTTTACCTTTCACATCGCCAATTACAGTCATTGAGGCTATCTCATTTGCGCGCTTGCGTTGCTTATCACAAATAACCATATCCACCTCAAAATACTTAGCTACTTCACGTACTCTGTTAGTACTTCCCACGTCAGGGGCCGCAAAGATAAGGTTTTCTATCTTTAATTTTTCAATATAAGGTATAAATATTGCCGAAGAATCCATGTGGTCTACGGGAATATCAAAAAAACCTTGAATTTGAGGGGCGTGTAAGTCCATAGTAATTACACGATTAGCTCCGGCAGTAGTAAGAAGATTAGCTACCAATTTAGAGCCTATGGCTACTCTTGGTTTATCTTTTCTATCTTGTCTTGCAAAACCAAAGTAAGGGATTACAGCAGTAATATATCCGGCTGAAGCTCTGCGAGCTGCATCTATCATCAGCAACAATTCCATCAGATTATCAGAAGGTGCAAATGTGCTTTGTATTAAGAAAACAAAATCGCCTCTTACTGATTCTTGGAAAACTGGTTGGAACTCTCCGTCGCTGAATTTTTGGATGTTAATGTTACCTAATTTCTTGCCATAGCTCTTGGCAATTTTTTCGGCCAAGTATCCCGATTGGGTGCCCGAAAATAATTTAACTGAAGAATCCATAAATTTTGAGAAGTTGCGCAAAGTTAACATCGAGTTTCGGATAATGAAAAGAATATTTTTTACGGTTTGTTAATTAATAGTTCTACAGATTGGTTCCTAACCCATTTGGCTTACAATTCTATAGCCCTATTTTATTTTTAACTATCGTTTTTTTCATTTTCTACTACCTTTGCCGCCAACATACTATTTACATTAATAATGTACACTATCAAATTTAATTTTGAACAAAAAGGACTGGAGCCAATAGTGCTTGAGCAGATAGCACCCGACGGGCAAAGCATACTAGAGGTGGCTCTTGAGAATAATATTGAATTACATCATAACTGTGGTATGGTGTGCGCATGTAGTACCTGTCACTTATATGTAGAGAAAGGTGAAGATGTAATAGCTGAAATATCTGATAAAGAGGAAGATTTTATAGATAGAGCTCGTAACCCGCGTCTTAATTCCCGCTTGGGTTGTCAATGTTTATTAGAGGGTAAGGGTGGTTATGTTGAGGTAACTATTCCTGACCAGTCTACAATTCACGGAGATTAATATTCCGTTTCATTAATTTTATTTATACTATAATTCAATAATATATTATGGCTCATTTTGAACCTCCAATTCGCTGGAACGATTACGAAGATATAGCTATGAAGCTGTACGAAAGATTTGGAGATGAGTTTGGCGAGAGTAAAATCTACAGAATACGTTTTACAGAGCTACTAGAGTGGGTATTAGAAATTCCCAATTTCGAAGGCAAAAGAGAAGAATGTAACGAAGGTCATTTGGAAATGATACAGTCTACATGGGTGTATGAGTGGAGAGATAATCAAAACTAAATAGATTTATTATGCTAGACTTATTTAAGCCAATAAGAACATTTGTATTTGATGTAGACGGTGTGCTTACTGATGGTACATTGATGCTAACTGAAGATGGACATATGCTAAGAAGTATGAACATTAAAGACGGTTACGCAATGCAGTTGGCAGTAAAAAAAGGTTATAAAGTTTGGATAATTACGGGTGCACGCTCAGAGGGAGTGCGTAGCAGATTATTAAAATTGGGTGCGCATGAAGTAAGAATAGGAATTGAGAGTAAAAAGGAAGTGCTTAACGAAATAGTTGCTGCCAATCAAGCTGACTTGTCTACAGTACTTTACATGGGCGACGATATACCGGACTATGCAGTTATGAAGATGTGCGGATTACCATGCTGCCCTGATGACGCAGTAACAGAGATAAAATCTGTTGCTAAATACATTTCTCCTTACAGTGGTGGTAAAGGTTGTGTTAGAGACGTGATAGAAAAAGTATTGAAGCTGAACGGAGATTGGGTATTGCCTGAATAACAAATGTAGCCATGTCTAAAAAGAAGCTAGTTGTTTTAACCGGTGCAGGTATAAGTGCAGAAAGCGGCTTAAGAACTTTTAGGGATAGCGATGGCTTGTGGGAAGGGTATAACATTGCTGATGTAGCTACACCTAGAGCATGGAAAAGAGATCCTAAACTGGTTCTTGACTTCTATAATATGAGAAGGAGAGATGTGCTTGCAGCCCAACCCAATACCGCACATAAAGTATTAGCTGAATTAGAACAATGGTATGAGGTGCATATAATTACTCAAAACATAGATGATTTACATGAGAGAGCTGGTAGCACTCAAGTAATGCATTTGCATGGAGAGATATTAAAAAAACGAAGTGAGAAGGATGCCTTAACATACTACCCAGAAGTTGCTGATATGCAATTAGGCGAAAAAGCACCTGATGGTAGTTTTTTTAGACCTCATGTGGTGTGGTTCGAGGAGCCTGTTCCTATGATAGAGGAAGCCATCCCTGTAATGTATAATGCAGATATTTTTATACTCATTGGTACGTCTTTGGCTGTTTATCCTGCTGCTGGCTTAGTAGATTATGTACCTGATAGAGTGCCTAAATATGTAGTAGATAAAAAAATACCTACAGTCAATAGGTATGCTAATGTGATTAAGGTTGAAATGCCGGCTACTGAGGGCTTACCATATTTAAAAGAGCATTACCTGCAACAATTGAGGTAATGCTCTTTATTTTTAAGCTTCTTTGTTTACTTCATTCTCCGCATCACTATTATTCTTTTTTATATTTTTTTTTCGCCCAGCTTCTTTAAGGGCTTTATCTATAATCCATTCCAGTTGGCCATTTGTACTACGAAACTCGTCAGCAGCCCACCGCTCAAGAGCTTTGAAGGTATCCTCATCCAGTCGAAGTACAAAATTCTTTTTACCTGCCACGATTTAATAATAAGTTTAGTTTATTGATAAATAGTACCTGCATTTACTACAGCTTGAGTTCCTCTTTCTCCACAAAGAACTACTAGTAGATTACTTACCATAGCTGCTTTTCTTTCCTCGTCAAGGTTTACTATTTGCTTGGTATTTAACTGTTCAAGTGCCATTTCTACCATTCCTACAGCACCTTCTACTATTTTATACCTAGCTGCTACTATGGCTGTTGCTTGCTGGCGTTGTAGCATTGCTCCGGCTATTTCAGCTGCATATGCTAGGTGGCTTATACGAGCTTCTTTAACAATAATACCTGCGGTTAAAAGCCTTTCATTCAATTCGCTTTCTAGTAGCTCATTTACCTTATTACCTCCGCCTCTTAAAGTAATAGTTGCATGCTCATCTTCAATATTATCATATGCAAATTCAGTTGCAAGGTTTCTTAATGCTGCTTCGCTTTGGTTTCTTACAAACAGATTGTAATCATTTATATCGTAGCAAGCTTTGTAAGTATCATCTACTTGCCAAACTACTACCGCTGCTATCTCTATTGGGTTACCCATTTTATCATTTACTTTTAGTGTAGGTATAGATAGGTTTTGAGAACGCTGAGATACTTTTAGTCCGTTGTAAAAAGGATTAACAAAGAATAGACCATTGTCTTTTACCGTACCAACATACTTACCAAATAGGTTAAGTACCGCTGCCTGATTGGGCTGAATAATAATTAACCCTTTCCATATAGTAATACTTATTGCTACGGAGATAATGCCTAAAACTATCAAAGAAGGCGATTCGCTCTTAGCTGTTAAAAAGAATAAAGCCGGACCGCCAAGAAAAAGCACTATAGAAATGAAGAGTGCTAAATAGCCATTTGTTGCGTGTTTGATTTTTTCCATAATAGTATGTTTTTGATATCATTTTGATATCATAAAATTATAAACAAAAAATGGATATTTTCAACTTGCTAATGTTAAATATTTATAAACTGTTTAAAAAGAAAAACGGCAATAGTGTTGAACTACTGCCGTTTGAAATTTTTGTAGGATTATTATTTATTAATAACTATTCGCTTAATGGTTTGCTGTTCTCCGTCATATAACTTTAAAACATAAACACCGTTAGCTACGTTACTAAGGTCAATAGTTTTATTATATTGGGTTATATTATTCAACTCATCAGCATATTGAATTCTTCCGCTTACATCAAAACATTCTATGCTTAAATGTCCTGAATTAGAGTAGCCTGAAACACTAAATATTCCGATGGAAGGGTTAGGGAAAATTTTTACATCGGTATTAGTTGCTGTTTCATCTATGCCCGATGGTATTATTGCATTTATTTTTATAGTATTACTTTCTGCCACATTCGTATCTGCGCATGGTAGGTTAGATGTTATTTTGCACTTAATGGAAAAACTATTTATTACAAATTCGGTGTAAGTATTATTTGTAGCACCTGTAATTGGGGTATTATTTTTATACCATTGGTATAATACTCCTGAACCACCATAGCTAGCCTCGGCATAGAATATTACACTGGTTAGTGCATTAACATTAGTATCAGAAACTGATGCCGAAATATTAACGGAAGGAGAAACGATAGGAACGATTGTTAATGCAGAAGTAGCAGTGGCAACAGCAGGTAGTGGGCATGCCTCACTACTTACCATAGAGCAAATAGCTATTTCACCGGGATTTAGTGTGTCAGAGAAAACAGGTCCGGTAGCCACTGTGTCGCCAAATATAGTCCAGAAATAGAGGGGCGATGTGCCGCCATTGGTAGGAGATGCTGTTAGAGTAACCGGTGATCCGGAGCAAATTACCGTTCCGGGAGCAGCAGCTATATTAACGGATGTAGTAAGAGAAGGGTGTACACTAACTTCAATAACTGCTTCACAACCTAATCCGGTAGAGTAAGTTATGTCTGTAGTGCCTGGTGCAAATGCTGTTACATATCCGGCTGAAGAAACGTTAGCTACACCGGGTTCAGAGCTGCTCCAAGTTCCTCCTGGTGTAGTGTTATAAAAAAATCTGCTATATCCAAAACAAATATCCGATTCCCCTGTAATAGCAGCCGGTTGGTTGTTTATAGTGAGTGGGGCAGATGCTGTGCCGCAGCTATTGGTATATGAAATATAGGTAGTGCCGGCAGTATTACCATATACTACGCCCGCACTAGATATTGTTGCCACAGAAGTATTACTAGTACTCCAAATACCTCCTGCCACACTGTTCCCAACTGTTATAGTATTGGGTGCACAAAATGGTATTATGCCTGCTATTGTTGGAGAAACAGAAGTCTCTACTGTTATTGTTTTATAAGTTCTGCATCCTGATGGTAAGGTGTATGTTATAATACCTGTGCCTGCTGAGCCGGCAGTTAAAGTACCTGAACTAGAAATACTTACTATACCTGCACTTGTTGAGCTAAAGCTTCCTCCGCCTGTAGGTTCAGAATACAGGTGCATTGATCCATTACAAATTTTATTAGCACCTACTATGGTTTCGGGTAGGGTAGTTACCGTAACATATCCAGTGGTTTGGCTGCTGCTACCACAGCTATTAGTTGCTGTTAAGGTGTATATCCCTTCGTTGCTAGTATTTGCTGTTAATGAAGCAGTGGCACCGGTTGCACTAAATCCTCCAGGGCCACTCCAGGTAAATGTTGAAGGGCTACCACTAACACTACCACTTAGTGAAATAGTACCCCCATCGCATACAGTAAGGGGGGTGGCTATAGCTGTAATGGTGCCCGGGCCTGAAGCAACATTTACAGTAGTGCTTACTGCCGAACAGCCCGGTGTAGTGTAGTATATAGTGGCACTACCCACAGAAACGCCATTTACTACACCTGTAGATGGGTCTACATTAGCAATTGATGGCGCTCCACTACTCCAAGTACCACCGGCAATACTGTTACTAAGAGTGGTGTTATATCCTGTGCAAGTACTTGTAGTTCCGGTAATTGCTGTTGCTGGAGTACCTATAGTAACAGATGCAGTTGTAGCTACTGTGCTACCACAACTATTAGTTGCAGTAAGTGTATATATACCACTATTAGCACTAGTAGGGCTAAAGCTAGTTGTTAGGTCTGTTGAGGTAAATCCGCCAGGGCCGCTCCATGTATAAGAGGTGGCATCGGTTGCCGTTCCTGATAAATTCAATGTAGAGCCTGCGCATAAAGTTGTACTAGATGCAGATGCAGTTACTCCTGTTGGAAGGTAGCAATAGTTGATTTGCATGTAGGGCGCATGGGTTCCTGTAGTTGCGCTTGTTCCTGTTTCTCCAGTTATAACATAGTTTCTTGGGCTTCCGCCGGTAAAACAAATAGATACATGTTCGCCAAGATGAGCATTTAAGAAGCTAACCATAGCAGAAGTTGAACTGAGTGTTTTATTCCCGGTAGATGTTCCATAAGTAGCAGTGCTAATACTAGTTCCACTAATTAATGCTGCATATAAAGTAGATGCAGTTGTAACTGTAGATAAATCCCCTGCATAGCCATAAGTAGTCCATCCACTTGGGGTGCCTGTGCCACCATATGTAGCTACGTTAAATCCAATAGTGCAACTAGTAACTAGGACACCTGCCGGAAGAGATGATAAATCAAATACGGCATAACCTCTAAACGTAGTGCCATTTGTCCTTATGTTATTATCGCTTCTTGTAGTGGCCGATGTTCTGCCTGTTGTGTAAGAATTTACCGGGCCAGACGCGTAAATAGTAGTTGTTTGAGCTAATAGTACTTTGCTAAGCAAGCAAATAATGGTTATTAATATAAGTTTCTTCATATGGTAGACTGGTTATTTTACAGAGTTGAAATTAATATCCCACCAGTTTGGTGGATTTATAAATATACATCATGTATCTATTTTGTGTTTTATTTCATGTGTCGAAATATTGTTGTTGATATGTTATTGATTTTTTGAGTGTTAAATGGAAATTGTAATCAGAGATAAGTAATAGACGCTTGATGTTAAGTTTTCGTTGGTAAATCATGAATTTACTTACGAGAATGGCAGATGAAATGTTATTTGAATTATTGATAGTTTTTTAAATAAAATTTACTTTTAGTTTTGAAAAATTTAAAAGTACTTTACTTTTGTTTAGTTTTATGAAAAAATTACCTCAAATATGTCCCAGTTGTTCAGCACACTTAAGTGTAAAAACAATGTATTGCTCAGCTTGCGACACTTCGGTTAGTGGTAATTATACATTACCACAGCTAGCCCGATTATCAGAAGAAGATCAGCAGTTTATAGTCAATTTTGTAAAGTCAAGCGGCAGCTTAAAAGATATGGCTCAACAAATGGGTCTAAGCTATCCAACTGTAAGAAACTTGTTAGATGATATTATAGAACGAATAAAAGCTACAGAACTATAGATAATGATAAGTAAGTATTTGTTCAATCCCTTTAAGTTTGTAGCTGGTGCTAAGTCGTTATTAATTGGCTTAAGTATATGTATTGCTAGTTTTATTCTTGCTAGTTTAACTAACACTCATTTTGATGGTACTATAGAGGTTCACATCTGGCCATTATCATCTCCATTAATAGTTCATGTTGTAGAGTTATTAGTGAATACTATTGTTACCTCATCAGTTTTTTATATTTCAGGTAAACTATTTTCTACTTCAAGAATAAGACTAATAGACGTTCTAGGTACTACTACTTTAGCTAGATATCCTATGCTTTTTGTGTCTTTTATTGGCATGTACAAAGTTGGTGATGCCACTGAATTAATAAAAGCAGACTCAATTCCGTTTGGGCTTATTATCATTGGGCTCTATAGTTTAACAATAGGTATATGGCATGTAGTGCTTCTATTTAATGCATTTAAGGTGTCATGTAATGTTACCCCAAAAAAGCTGCCATATGTTTTTACACTTGCATTAGTTATTGCATCCATTGTTTCACACATAACCATTCATTATTTATACCATACAATTTTATGAGAAAGTTATTTTCTGTCGCTTTGTTATCAGTTTCTAGTAGTCTGTTCGCACAGTCTAATGATGCCGTATATGCTAAGGTGCAATCTTTTCAAAAATACTATAATGCTCAACAGCCTGATAGCATATATACATTATTGTCTGATAGGGCAAAACAGCTTGTCCCTGCATCATCAATGTCTATGGTTATGAAACAGTTACATGATAACTTTGGTGATTTAACCGGAGTTAAATATTTAGAAAAGGAAGGCGATATATATTATTATAAAGCTTTTTTTCAAAAGACAGAAATGCAACTAATTGCAAAGCTATCTACAGATGGTAAATTAGATGCATTTAATTTTACTGAGCCACAGAAAACAGAGCAATCAGCCGAACCAGAAGCTCAGGTAAGCAATTTTGTATACAACACAGGTTCCGGAAATATATATGGTACTCTTTCTTTGCCTAAATCAGTAGTTAAACCTCCGGTAGTTATTATTATTCCTGGCTCTGGCCCTACCGATAGAAATGGAAATAGTATAGCAGGAGTAAAGGCTAATTCCTATAAAATGTTATCTGATTCATTGGTTAGTAATGGTATAGCTACCTTGTGCTACGACAAAAGAGGAGTAGGTGAAAGTAAAGATGCCACAAAAAATGAAGAGGACTTGACTTTTGATGACGTTGTAAATGATGTTGAGGGTATGGTGAAAATGCTACAAAAAGATAGTAGGGTAGGCGATGTTATTTTATTGGGACATAGTGAAGGTTCTCTTATTGGGATGATAGCTGCTCAAAAATCAGGTGTAAAAAAATACATTTCTATTGCCGGACCTGGAAGACCAGCAGATGTTGTTGTAGAAGAACAACTGAAGTTGCAGTCTGAAGATATGGCTAAGAAAGCAACTGAAATTTTTGAAAAACTAAAAAAAGGTGAGAAGATAAAAGATTACGACCCACAATTATTAGCATTATTCAGGCCTTCTATTATGCCCTATTTGCGTTCGTGGATAAAATATGATCCTTCCTCTGAGATAAAAAAGCTAAAAATGCCGGTATTGTTATTACAAGGAGAAACCGACTTGCAGGTGACAATGGCAGATTTTAATAAACTAAAAACAGCTGCGCCTAAAGCAATAGCAGTTTCTTTCAAGAGCATGAATCATGTATTAAAAGAAGCACCAATGGATAGAGCCGAAAATATGGCAACATATACAAATGAAAAATTGCTATTGAAAGAGGGGCTTTGTAGTGCATTGGTTAAATTTATTAAGCAGTAAAAAAACTGTTTGTATATACATGTACATTTGCAGCAAATAGTAGGTTGCAGTGCAAAAAATAAAAGTAGGAGCGGTAAGTTATTTGAACACCAAACCCTTGTTATATGGTATAGAGCGTAGCCCTCTTTACAACAATATAGAATTAACGTTAGATTATCCGGCAAAACTGGCGGCAAAGTTATCTTCAGGAGAAATAGATATGGCTTTGTTGCCGGTTGCTGCTTCTAAACAAATAGAAAACCCAAGGATTGTAAGTGATTATTGTATTGGTGCAGAGGGTGATGTGGTATCGGTAGCATTATTTAGTCATGTACCACTTGACCAAATAACTGAGGTATATTTAGATTATCAATCTAGAACATCTGTTAGGTTAGCACAATTATTATTAGAACAGCATTGGAAACAACCCGTAAAATATTTACAAGCATCAGAACATTACATAGAATACATAAATGGTTCTAAAGCCGGAGTAATAATAGGTGATAGAGCATTAAAACAGCTAGATAATTTTCCATATGTATATGATTTATCTAAAGGCTGGCAAGAATATACCGGTTTAGACTTTGTATTTGCAGCATGGATGGCAAATAAAGACATACCAGAGGATTTTATTAAAATGTTTAATGAAGCTCAATCTTTTGGTTTACAACATATAAAAGAGGTGATAGCTGAAAACACATTCCCGTATTATGATTTAGAAACTTATTATACACACAATATAAAATATGTGTTAGACGATAATAAAAGAAAGGGAATGGAACTCTTTTTATCTAAAATATAGAATTTAGAAAAGCGTTATATAGCCACTTTCTACCTCTAGGCCGTCTTTTTTTATAATGAATTTGTAGGTGCCTTTCTTTTGAAAGTTTCTCTTGTCTAAAATGATTTGAGATGCATTTACTTTAGGCACTTCTATAGTAAGTTTATTTTCTTTGTCGTAGAAACGTATAGCATATTGGTTGCCTTTTACATCTGTTGGAAACGACATTTTAATGTGACCATTGTTAGGGTCTACCGCAATATATTTTGATTTAATATCTGCGCTATTTAATGGCTCTTCATCAATATGTTTAAGCACTATTTTAGGCTTATTCATAGCTACAACAGTATTGGTACTTGTTGATGGCTCAATTTTTTGTTCCGGCTTTACCGATACAGTTAGGTTAGATACTTTTTTTGTAGGTATGCTATCCATATAAGCCTGAGCAGCATCCTCATCTTTAAATGTTAGGGTTATTTTTTTCGGGGTATTCTTGTCGGGATTAGCTGTGGTTGTTTTTTGAGGGCTTGTTTCTAAGTATTGGTTGGGGTCTATATCGCCATCATCTAATGTATATGAAATTGTAATTTTCTTTTCTTCATTTTTGGGTAGGTTTTCAATATACTCACTAGCTGATGCTTTGTCATCAAACTTTATACTTAGGTTTTTAGGCTTTGCTGCATTGTTATTTTTTGTTTTATCAAAATAGACAGTTGGGTCTATCTCTTCTGTATCTATTTCTGCATGGTTAAGAACTAGTTTTTTAGGTGGCGTAGTGGGTGCTATTGTCTCTACATAGGTTACAGTTTCGTTAGCATCAGTACTTGTTTTTATTGGTTTAGTTTTTGTGGTAGTATCTTTCCCTTTAAAAACTTCTGTATACTTAGCTTTATCCTTCTCTGCTACAGTTGTTTTTTTTGTAGTAGCAGTGGTTTCGGGTTTAGTACTTTTATCTAACTGATCAATAACTATTAGCTTCTGTAGTACATCATTACTTGGTATATTTTTTTGATTAATGATGTCCGCTGAATCTACTTCAATGCCATATGAGTAGCTTGTCCATGTAAGTCCTGAATTAAAAACAATATTAAGCTTGTAGTAATTCATACCGGGCATTGGGTGTCCATCAGCATATGCCTGAGCTCCTTTATATAGCTTTTTTACATATCCTATTGTGGAATAGTTGTAGTTTTTGTCATTAGAGCGCAGAACAGCAATAGATTTTACACCATCATATTGGCACATCCAAGATATAAGAATAATTCCATTGTCAGAGTAAGCAGTAATATCAGGTAATACAGGTTGTGCTTTTACAGCATCTGTAAAAGCAAATATTGAAAATAAGGTAATGATAATGCCAAAAATGCGGCCTTGCAACATTTTTCAAACCTAATGTAATTTTATGATTCTGACAATCAAAAACGCCTAAGCTTTTCTGTATTTATAATATAGTTGCTCACATATTCACAGTACAACTGCAAATTGTATAGCTCTGTTTAACAAATTATCAACTAATCCTTTATCTTAGCCGATAACTATTATCAAAATACTGTACATGGGTATATTCACAAAAAAACCGATTAATAAATTATTGTTGGATGCAGGTGAAGGAGAAAAGAGTTTAAAACGAACTTTAAGTGCGGCTAATCTGGTAGCTTTAGGTATAGGTGCTATAATAGGTGCCGGTTTATTTGTACGTACTGCTTCTGCTGCTGCCAATTGTGCAGGACCGTCAGTTACTATAGGCTTTGTAGTGGCAGCCATAGGCTGTGCACTTGCAGGACTATGTTATGCTGAATTTGCATCTATGATTCCAATTGCCGGAAGTGCATATACCTATTCATATGCTACTATGGGTGAATTAGTGGCTTGGATTATAGGGTGGGACTTAGTATTAGAGTATGCTGTTGGTGCTGCCACCGTAGGTATAGCTTGGAGTGAATACATGAATAAGCTATTAGAGATATTTGGATTACGAATACCCTATGAATGGTCTCATTCTCCTTTCGAGTCTCTCAAAGATGCAGCGGGTAATGTAGTATCACATGGAATAATAAATCTCCCTGCATTATTTATCATCTTCCTGCTTACTATACTGCTTATAAGGGGAACTAAAGAGTCGGCTGTTGTAAATGGTATTATAGTTATATCTAAGGTAGCTATAGTGTTATTATTTATTGTTTTAGGATGGAGCTTTATCAATCCGGCTAACCATGCAAATTACATTCCTGAGCCAACAAACTATATTGATGATCAAGGTATTTCGCATCATTATGGGGGGATATGGGGTATTTTGGGTGCTGCAGGGGTGGTATTCTTTGCCTTTATTGGGTTCGATGCAGTGTCTACTGCTGCACAGGAAGCCAAGAATCCCAAAAGAGATATGCCTATTGGTATATTAGGTTCTTTGGTAGTTTGTACTATTCTATACATATTGTTTGCGCATGTGCTTACAGGCGTTGCCAATGTAAATGATTTTAGAACTGTAGGTAAAGAAGCTTCAGTAGCCTATGCAATTAAAACATATATGGCAGGTTATGGTTGGTTGGCCAATTTGGTTACAGTGGCCATCTTATTTGGCTTTAGTTCTGTTATTTTAGTAATGCTAATGGGGCAGTCTAGGGTATTTTATTCCATGAGTAGAGATGGTTTAGTACCTAAAATCTTCTCAGATCTGCATCCCAAATATCAAACACCATATAAGTCTAACTGGATATTTTTTGTATTAGTTGGAGCATTCGCTGCGTTTGTTCCTGGCGATATAGTTGGCGACATGACTAGTATAGGTACATTATTTGCATTTATTCTGGTATGTGCAGGTGTTTGGATTCTACGTGTATCTAACCCTGAAATCCCAAGACAATTTAAAGTGCCGGCTGTACCTGTAGTATCTACATTGGGTATTCTGGTTTGTGCTGCTATGATAGCCGGACTTGGTTGGTTGAACTGGGCACGTCTTGGTGGCTGGTTACTTTTCGGTCTTATTTTCTATTTTGGCTATAGCGTTAAGCATAGTAAGTTAAAGGATAATTAGTATTTTATTATGTAATAACATAAGGCTGACTGTTTATACAGTCAGCCTTATCTGCAATAAGAATATATATACTTACTGAGCATCTAAATACTTAATTTTAAAACCATACTCATTATTTAATTTAATTTTGTACTCATGGACAGTTCCAATGCCTTTATATTTGATATTATTAAAAGTGTAGTGCCATCTATTGTGGTCTTAATAACAACATCGCTATTAGTTAATAGATTTCTATCATCTCAGGCTAGGCAATTACAGATGGCTACATTTAGGGATATTCAAGATGCAACCATTAAATACAAGCTTCAGGCCTATGAGCGTTTAGCATTATTTCTAGAAAGAATAGGGCCGGGTAGTTTACTGCTTAGAGTGTATGATTCATCTTACACTGTTGCCGATTTTAGATCAGCACTTACAATGAGCATTAATGCAGAATTTGAACATAATTTATCTCAACAAATTTATATATCACCGCTTGCTTGGGAAGCAGTTAAAAATGCTAAAGAACAAGAGATGAACAGGATAAACATGTTATATCAAAAATTGCAACCTGATGCTCCTGCTAGAGAGTTGTATGATATGATTATAAATTATGCTATACATGTAAATCAGCAAATGCCAACGGAGGCAGCCCTGAATGTAATAAACGCTGAAGCCAAACAAGTAATTACTACAGGAACCTATTAATAATAATTAAGTATAAAATACATATAAGTGGACAAGAAGATAATTACTACCGATTCAGGAATAGAGATAAAAGAACTTTACTGTGAGCCCATAAAAATGGATGAAAAACCTGGTGTTTTCCCATTTACGCGTGGTGTTCATAGTGCTATGTATCGCGATAGATTATGGACTATGCGCCAGTATGCTGGCTTTAGCACAGCTGAGGAGTCCAATAAACGATATCATTTCCTTCTTAGTCAGGGTGTTATGGGCTTGTCTGTAGCTTTCGATCTTCCTACTCAAATAGGTTACGATTCTGATCATCCTATGTCCGAAGGTGAAGTTGGTAAGGTGGGTGTAGCCATAGATTCTCTGAAAGATATGGAAATACTTTTTGATGGTATTCAACTAAAGGATATTTCTACATCTATGACTATAAATGCCACTGGTTTTATTCTTTTGGCATTCTATATAGCATTGGCCAAAAAGCAGGGGGCGGATGTTAAAAAAATATCTGGTACTATACAGAATGATATTTTAAAAGAATATGCTGCCCGAGGTACCTATATATATCCTCCTGGGCCTTCTATGCGTATTATTACCGATATCTTTGAATATTGTAGCAAAGAGGTACCTAAATGGAATACTATATCTATTTCCGGTTATCACATTCGCGAGGCGGGTTCTAATGCAGTACAAGAGCTAGCCTTTACTTTAGCTAACGGAAAGGCCTATTTACAGGCAGCTATTGCAAAAGGATTAGATATTAATGTTTTTGCACAGCGTTTGTCTTTCTTTTTCAATGCCCATAATAATATATTTGAAGAGGTAGCCAAGTTTAGAGCAGCTAGAAGAATGTGGGCAAAAATAACTCAAGATTTGGGTGCTACTGACCCACGTGCTCAAATGCTCAGGTTCCATACTCAAACAGGTGGTAGCACGCTTACAGCGCAACAACCTAAGAACAACATAGTGCGTGTAGCATTGCAAGGTCTTTCCGCTGTGTTGGGTGGTACTCAGTCTTTACACACCAACGGATATGATGAGGCCTTGTCTCTACCTACTGAAGAGGCAGCATCAATAGCGTTGAGAACACAACAGATAATAGCATTTGAAAGTGGTGCAACAGATACCGTAGATCCTTTAGCAGGTTCTTTTTATGTAGAGTCACTTACCAATGAGGTAGAAGCAGCAGCTTGGAAGTTGATAGATAAGATAGATGCTATGGGCGGTGCAGTTAAAGCCATAGAGCAACATTTTATGCAAGATGAAATTGCACGTTCTGCATATGCTTACAATAAGGCTATTGAAGATGGTTCAAAGATAATTGTAGGTGTAAATAAATTTACTTCTGCCGAAACTAGTGATACACCAGTATTTAAAATTGATGACTCTATTCGTCAAGTACAAACTGAAAAGCTAAAGCAACTAAGAGCAGAAAGGGATAATATTAAAGCACAAGCCTGCTTAGATACTATTAAGGAAAAAGCTATGACCTCAGAGAACCTTATGCCATTTGTTATTGAGGCTGTAGAAAGTTTATGTACCCTTGGCGAAATAGCTGATACATTAAGAAGTGTGTGGGGAGAGTTTAAAGGATAATAATATTTATACAGTTCATTTGCTAAAGAGAGGGACGCTATGTTCCTCTCTTTAGTTTTTACTAGGTAGTATTAGTGTTATTTTAAGTCTACATTGATCATTTCAAAGTAGGGATATTTATAAATATACTCAGGTAAATTATACTCTTGGTGGGGCTTGAAAGCTGCTATTCTTACTTTTGCCTGTTTCAAAGAATCAACTACATGTGGGTTTAATGTCCAAGAATAGGCATTGAGATTATTTTGGTAAAACATAACATCTATATCTTGAAAAGAGGATAAGTTGACCACTACTTTAGCATCTGTTTTTAGTATACTGTTTAAGCGTTTGTAAATAGTTGTATTATATGTCAGTCTTATTCTCTCAGGGTCATTGGGATTGTGGTTGTTGTAAACTTTCCACGGATTTAGTGCAGTTATAATTGCAGTAAGTATTAGCGTATATCCCCAGTACTTTCTTTTTTCTAATACATATTGCAACGCTATGGCAGCAAAAATGAAGCCTATTGGTGCTACAATATACACATATGGTAGCCATTTTGTTTTTACTACTATGCTGAAAAATATAGTTACAACAGCATATGAAGCACTTAAATGCAGCAATATGGCTTTGTTGTAGTAAGAAGACTTGTTTCTTACAAGTAGGTAAAATCCAATAGGTATTAATAGCATCCCTATATACCCATAGTATAATGGATATTTACCTAAGTAGTAAAGTATAGTTCCTCTATGGCCTTCCAAGGCTTCTGTAATATGTCTTCTATTGAAATCATATACATATTTTGCTTCTTCAGGAAACCGGTGAAGTATATATAATTGCCAAGGTAGGAATATGGCCACTGCTACCACCAATGATAATGCCAACTGCAAGAATTCTTTTTTCTTACTAGCTTTTGATTCTGAATATACTATAATGTTTATAAACCAACCCAGATATGTTACTAAGCCTGGAAGCCATTTGTTTAGTACCGCCAATCCTGCAAAGCATCCAATAATAATTACCCATAGTAGTTCTTTATTTCTAAGGTATCTACAATAAGCCCATATACTTGCCAATACATAAAAGCCAAATGCAACGTCGTTATGGTCGGTGCCGTAGTAGCCGGAAATAAGTTCAAGCTGAAAATAGCTGAAGCAAAAGAGAAGTGCGGCTATAAAAGCTGTTGTAGTGTTTTTTAGAAGGTGCTTCACTATATCATACAGCATTAGTGGCATTATGCTTCCCATAATTACACTCGGTAGGCGAATAGCAAATTCAGTAGCGCCTAGTAGTTTAATACTTGCGGTCATTTGCCATAGAAATAAGGGCTGTTTATGAACCCATATATGGTTACAGCACCAATCAAATTTATTATAGGGTAATATTGGGTGTTGTTTCAACATTGGTGTTAGAGGATGGTCAACCATATTTCTAGCTACTAAAGCATGAAATTTTTCATCCCAAGTATGTAAAAAACGATCTAAGCGAGCAAAGTATATACGCATTAGCAAGCCAGACATAGCTATAATAATCCAATGCAGTCTTTCCTTGTTAACAAGAGTAGTAGATGATAATATGGATATAATACATGTTATAAGACTAATTAATATTATAAAGGGCATAGGGTGATTTGCTGCGTTTGTCGCTTTGTGTTATTTTATTTTAATGTGTATCTTTTTAATAACGCAAATCTAATATAGATATTATGAGGTTTATAGTTGTCTATTTATTCAGTAAAAAAGGATGCAACTGAGAATAGCATTAATCTACTACGAAGCCTTACATATTTAATTGGCCCTTTGAAATTTTTATGGGTCACGAATCCTATCTTTGAAAAGGAAAATTTATTCCCATTTTAGGTACACAACATTCTAACCCGTGAATAAGGAAAGTATTTCGGTATTCGATATTTTTAAGATAGGCATAGGGCCAAGTAGCTCTCACACTTTAGGCCCGTGGAGGGCAGCTCAGAGATTTTTGGCTACCATAGAAACTAAAGGAATTGAAAATGTTATACATGTAAAAGTGTTACTTTATGGCTCTTTGGCTAAAACAGGTAAAGGGCATGGTACTGATGTAGCAGTATTGCTTGGTTTGTGTGGAGAAGATCCCGTTACGTTTGATGTTAATATGATTAATCCTCGTATTGAGCAACTGAATGATAGGCGAAAAATGTTGTTGAATAAGAAATTGGAGATAGATTTTGATCCTGCCGTTGATGTCGTTTTTTTATTTGATGAAAGTTTACCTTTTCACCCAAACGCGGTTACTTTTTTATGCTCATTCAATAACGGAAAAGAGATTGCAGAAACATATTATAGCATAGGTGGTGGTTTTGTGGTTAAGGAAGGTGAAGATGGAGCTGGTGGAGGTGCCATAAGTTTACCTTACCCAATAGAAAAGGCTGAGGAATTATTAAAATATACGCAGAATACTGGTTTACCCATATCAGATATTGTACTAAAAAATGAATTGACCTGGCGTTCTGAAAAGGACACTAAAGCTGGTGTTATGAATATTTGGTCTGTGATGCGTGATTGTATTTACAGAGGGTGTCACATAAGTGGTACATTGCCCGGAGGCCTAAATGTTACAAGACGTGCATCAGAGCTCAACAAAAAGTTAACCAATGGCAAGCCTTATAATAGCTACGACCAATGGCTAGACGTAATACGTAGTGGCGGACAATCTTTTAAGTATACACTAGATTGGGTAAGCTGTTTTGCTTTAGCGGTAAATGAAGAGAATGCCTCGTTTAGCAGGGTTGTTACTGCACCTACTAATGGCGCGGCGGGTGTTGTGCCGGCAGTATTGCAATATTTTATTGCTTTTTGTGATGGAAATGATGAGGAAAAAATAACCAGATTCTTATTAACAGCCTCTGAGATAGGGAGCATATTTAAGAAAGGGGCAACATTGTCAGCTGCTATGGGTGGCTGTCAGGCAGAAATAGGTGTTTCCTCGTCTATGGCGGCGGCAGCGCTAACTGAGGTATTAGGTGGTAGTCCCGGACAATGCTTAATGGCTGGAGAAATAGCTATGGAGCATCACTTGGGTTTAACCTGCGACCCTGTAGCCGGATTGGTACAAGTGCCATGTATAGAGCGCAACACTATGGGGGCTATTAAGGCCATTACAGCGTCACAGTTGGCTCTACAAAGCGATCCTACAAAGGCTAGAATTACACTAGATGCTGTAGTAAATACTATGTGGGAAACATCGCAAGATATGAACCATAAGTATAAAGAAACTGCCGAAGGCGGATTGGCTGTGCAAGTGCCTATAAGCTTAAGCGAGTGCTAAGGTTGTTATGTTTATTTTGGGAATATATAGCACTGAATAGCCAAAATAGATTTCTGACGCGTTTATGTTGTTACTATACTGCTAAATAAGTGTGTATTTATATACTTATATATTGTAGGCATAACTATTTGCTGTATTTTAGTGGATTCTAATAATGCATACATAGTGTATGCGACTAGTAATTATAAAGAATGAAAAGAACTAAGATTAAAGACATTCTATCGCAAGACAAAGTAGATTATCAAGTAAATGTAAGAGGTTGGGTACGTTCGTTCCGCAACAATCAGTTTATAGCCTTAAATGATGGCTCATGTATGAATAGTATTCAGGTGGTAATAGGACTGGATACAGATGAAGCTACAGTAAAGCGCATTACTAATGGTGCAGCTATAAGTGTAGACGGCTTAGTTATAGCATCATTAGGAAAAGGGCAAAAAGTGGAGATAAAAGCAGAGCAATTAACCATATTAGGTGATTGTGATGCTGAAAAATTCCCGCTACAGTTAAAGAACAGACCTAGTTTAGAATATTTGAGAGAAATAGCACACTTGCGTTTCCGTACCAATACGTTTGGTGCTGTGTTTCGTGTGCGTCATTCATTAGCTTTCGCAGTACATAAGTTTTTTAATGATCGTGGTTTCTTTTATTTACATACCCCAATTATTACTGCATCAGATGCTGAGGGTGCGGGAGAAATGTTCCGTGTAACAACTCTTTCTCCGGACAATCCGCCTAAAAACGAAGATGGTACTATAGATTATAAAGAAGATTTCTTTGGTCGTTGTACTAATCTTACGGTTAGTGGTCAGCTTGAAGCAGAGCTAGGTGCAAC
The DNA here is from genome assembly GCA_964461535.1 of uncultured Flavipsychrobacter sp. Classification (GTDB taxonomy): domain Bacteria; phylum Bacteroidota; class Bacteroidia; order Chitinophagales; family Chitinophagaceae; genus Flavipsychrobacter. Next base: position 53,918 of record CAYWUY010000003.1, on the reverse strand, counting down.
GGCATTAAGCGAGGTATATACCTTTGGTCCTACATTTAGAGCGGAAAACTCAAATACAACAAGACACCTTGCTGAGTTTTGGATGATAGAACCGGAAGTAGCATTCAACGATATTAATGACAACATGGATTTGGCTGAAGACTTTATAAAATATCTTATTGGTTATGCAATGGAGCATAATAGAGAAGATTTAGAGTTTTTAGCACAAAGATTGGCCGATGAAGAGAAGCAAAAGCCAATGAATGAGCGTAGTGAAATGGGATTAATGGAGAAGCTTGAGTTTGTTTTAAATAATAAGTTCGAGCGTATTACCTATACAGAGGCTATTGACATATTATTAAATTCACCTCATAACAAAAAGAAAAAATTCCAGTATGAAGTGAAGTGGGGCATAGATATGCAAAGCGAGCACGAGCGTTATCTAGTAGAAAAACACTTTAAAAAGCCTGTAATTGTTACTGGATATCCTAAAGATATCAAGGCATTTTATATGCGTATGAATGATGACGGTAAAACAGTTGCAGCTATGGATATTTTAGCACCGGGCATAGGTGAAATTGTTGGAGGTTCTCAGCGTGAAGAGCGTTTAGACATGCTTGAAAAAAGAATGCAAGAAATGCATATACCTGCCGAAGAAATGTATTGGTATTTAGATACTCGTCGTTTTGGTACGGTGCCTCATGCAGGTTTTGGATTAGGGTTCGAACGTATGGTGCTATTTGTAACAGGTATGACAAACATAAGAGATGTAATACCATTCCCACGCACACCTAAAAATGCGGAATTTTAATAATGTATTTTGATATTTTGTAAAGACAGGCTGCCCTAGGGTAGCCTTCTTATTATTCATGAAAACACCTATTCAATCTTATTTTACGTTTTCTAAAAGTGATAGATGGGGCGCTTTAGCCTTAATCTTAATTATAGTATTAGTATTATCATCCCGAATAGTAATAGATAAATACTATAGTAACTACAATATAGCTGCTGATAAAAAGCTTCAAGATAGCTTGCTTAAGGTATATAATAACTCTTTTGGAGTTAAATATTACCAGCAGGCTGAGGCTGCAAAGAAGTATCAAGATTATGATATAGACGCCGAACCACTACCTGATAAGATAAATATTAATACTGCTGATTCTGCCTTGCTAGTTAGATTAAAAGGAATAGGACCAGCTACAGTGTCTAAAATACTTATTTATAGAAAAATGCATGCGTTTAAATCTGTAGATGAGTTATTAGATATTAGAAAAATACCTGAAGAGACATTTGTAGAGCTAAGAAAACACTTGGTAGTTGTTGATAGCGAGAGAAATTAATATAATACTTCTCAATATTTAGGCTATTAACATGAACAAAATAATGATACTACCAGAAAAAAGTTGTAAAATTGCGCCACTAAAACAGAAAGAACACACAATCTTTTATGGAATTTAATTATACAGATACTCAGCTTTCAATAGCTGAAATGATTCGTGATTTTGCCAATAAACACATTCGTCCTGATATGATGGAGTGGGATGAAACTCAAAAATTTCCTGTTGAGGTGTTTAAAAAACTTGGCGAATTGGGTTTAATGGGTGTGTTAGTACCTACAGAATATGGTGGTTCGGGTTTAGGCTACTTTGAATATGTTACTGTTGTAAGTGAGATAGGTAAAGTATGTGGTTCTGTTGGTCTTTCTGTAGCTGCACATAACTCTCTGTGTACGGGTCATATCCTATATTTCGGTAACGACGAACAAAAGAAAAAATATTTACCAAAGCTAGCTACAGGCGAGTGGATAGGTGCTTGGGGGCTTACAGAAGCTAATACCGGTAGCGATGCGGGTAATATGCGTTGTGTGGCTACTCGCGATGGTGATGATTGGATACTTAATGGAACTAAAAACTGGATAACACACGGTATTACTGGTAATGTTGCAGTTGTTTTAGCTCGTACAGGTGAACCTCGTACCAAAAATAATGTTACAGCTTTTGTTGTAGAGCGTGGTACTCCTGGGTTTGCAGCAGGTAAAAAAGAAAATAAGTTAGGTATGCGTGCCAGTGAAACAGCAGAATTGATTTTTGATAACTGCCGTATTTCTGATAGTCAGCGCCTAGGAAATGTAGGTGAAGGCTTTATACAAGCTATGAAAGTGTTAGATGGTGGCCGTATATCTATTGCTGCATTATCTCTTGGTATAGCTAAGGGTGCTTATGAAGCATCTGTAAAATATGCAAAAGAGCGTCATCAATTCGATCAGCCAATTGCTAATTTCCAAGCTATAGGCTTTAAATTAGCTGATATGGCTACACAAATTCAGGCTTCAGAAATGTTGATTTATCAAGCTGCTGATTTGAAAAATCGTGGTATGAAAATGACCAAAGAGTCTGCAATGGCAAAATATTATGCTTCAGAAGTAGCAGTAAGAGTAGCTACAGATGCAGTACAAATATTTGGTGGTTATGGTTACACAAAAGATTTCCCGGTAGAAAAATACTATCGTGACAGTAAATTGTGTACAATAGGTGAGGGAACTTCTGAAATTCAGAAACTTGTTATTTCAAGAGATATTCTAAAGTCTTAGTTTATTTTTAGTCTTACTATACTAGAACGGCCGCTCATTCAGAGTGGCCGTTCTAGTTATAACTTTTTTTATTGTTGTATATTAGTGTCTTATTTATAGAATATTCACTTTTATCTTACTTAAGGCCTTTTGAGTTCCTCCTGGCAATTGTGCTTTTATATCTGTAATTTCTATATAGTCCCCTTTTACGCAAGATTTTATTTTTTCCATTACCTCTGCGTCAAAGTTTTGGCCGTTAACGTTTTTGCCGCTAACTACTTTGCTAAAAGCAGACCCGCTATGCATTACCGTAATTTTGTAAGAAGTAACGGTTGCAGCTAGTTTGGCATATCCCGGATATATAACTAGTAAGCATGGGTACTGAAGGATTCTGGATAATACAGCACCGCTAGTGGTATCTTTAAGCATTCCCAATTTGGGTGAGGGTTCAGGTATGTAGTCAATTGTGTACTCTTGCTGATACAATACATTCTTATCCTTTAATACATAGATTTTGTCTTTGCCCGAAAGGGTAGGATAAAAGGTGTATATTTTCTCGTTATTATTGTTTAGCTCTGGTTCTACAAAATCTCCATCATATTTCACCTTAGCTCCTTCAGGTATATTTCTGAATATTATTTTATTATCAATGCCTATATACAGCATGGGTTTGGTAGAGTCTTTAAGCGATAGATGTACTGCCCTTATTTGGGCACTGCTTGAGATGCAAAGAATTGTACAGAATACTGTATAAACAAATACTAGTTTAACTTTCATAATTTATGTTACCGCTTGTAAATATAACGCAATGCAACTAGCATATGTTGTGAAAAACATATGCTAAAAATGAAATGTCAACAAGCTGTTAGTTGCACTTTTTTTTAATAAAATGTATGGTGGTATTGTAGTATGTAACACGTAACTTTAATAATGCCATATAATCAATAAATAATGGAAGAAAACGAGCAATTTTTTAGTTGATTTCCATCACTTTAGTGTGCTTTTTATGGTACTTTTGTATTTCGTCCCAACAAAAAAAATACCTCAATTATATGTCCAAAGCGGCAAATCCGCGCCAATATGTTATTAAGTTAATATTTATTGTCGTTGCCTCTATAATCACTGTCAGGCTCTGTGTTCTTCAGAATTTTGAGTCGAAGTATAAGATTATGGCAAACGATATAGCTATTTACAAGAAAGTAGTTTATCCGCCTCGTGGAGTTATATATGATAGAAAAGGCAGGGTAATACTATCCAATACGGCTATCTATGACTTAATGGTTACGCCAAGCAATATTAAAGGAATAGATACTGTTAAGTTTTGCGAAGCTGTAGGAATAGATACTGCTACATTTTCTAAAATGATAAAATCGCTTGCTTTCAGGAATGGTCCTGTAAGGCAGAGCCCTTTTATAGAACAGTTGAGTCCAGAACAGACTGCGCGTTTTCAGGAAAATGCGTTTTTATTTCCAGGGTTTGAGTTGGTAGAGCGTAATATTAGGGACTATAAATATGCTGTAGGAGGTATTGTCCTAGGTTATATTGGGGAAGTATCGCCTGAAATGTTGAAAAAGCCTCGTTATTCATCTTATCGTCAAGGTGATTATGCCGGTTTGAGTGGACTTGAGTGGCAGTATGAGGAAGTATTAAGAGGACAAAGGGGGGTACACTTTTTAGAGCGTGATAATCATAATAGGCCTCGCGATCCTTATCAGGGTGGGTCACTAGATACTCAGGAAGTGTCGGGTAGGTCTCTAGAATTGTATATGGATGCTGAACTGCAAGAATATGCAGAGAAGCTAATGAAAAACAAAATAGGTAGTGTGGTAGCTATAGACCCCCAAACTGGTGGTATACTAGCCATGGTCAGTAGTCCGTCCTATGATCCTAATTTATTACGAGGTAAAGAGAGGGCTAGAAATTATGGTGCTCTTTATAAGGAGGCTACACGTCCATTATTCAATCGTGCTATACAAGCTATGTATCCTCCCGGCTCTACTATAAAACCAATGACAGGTTTGGTTGCGTTGGGTGAAGGTGTAATAGGGCCATCTTTTGGGTATGGCTGTGGTGGTGGTTATCATGGTTGTGGTCGTTCTATTGCTTGCGAGCACCATGATGCGGGTCATGCTGCTAATTTTAGGCTGGCACTAGCACACTCTTGTAACTCTTATTTCTGTCATATCTTTCGAATGACTATTGATTTTAATAAGTTTAAGAATGTTAAGGAAGGACTACAACGCTGGCATGATTACTATAATGCGTTTGCTTATGGCAGACAAACTGGTATAGATATACCTTATGAGGGTAAAGGTTTGTTACCAGATACAACTTTATATAATAAGATGTATAAAGGTGTTTGGAATTCTTGTACTGTGGTGTTTGTAGGTATGGGGCAGGGTGAGTTATTGCTTACTCCTTTGCAAATGGCTAACAGTATGTGCATCATTGCTAACAAAGGATATTATTATACGCCTCACTTCGTAAAGTCTATAGGAAAGAACATTAATGACCCCTCACTTAAAAAATATCACGAAAAACATCAGGTATTAAAAATACCCGATACAACATTCGATGTAGTTCAGCAGGCCATGCAAGATGTGGTGGAAAGCGGTACTGCTGCAGGAGCAAAAATTGAAGGGGTATCGGTATGTGCTAAAACAGGAACAGCAGAGAATAAAGCTATTGTAAACGGAGAAGTGATGAAAATGGCTAACCACTCTATGTTCGTTGCTTTTGCTCCTAGAGAAAATCCTAAAATAGCCATAGCCGTAGCCGTTGAAAATTCAGGATATGGTGCTACTTGGGCGGCACCTATTGCTAGTTTGTTAATGGAGAAATACTTAAAGGATAGCGTATCTTCTAAACGTAAAGCTGTAGAAGAAAAAATGTTTAAGGCTCAGCTTATAAATAGATATGTATATACTATTGACTCAGCAAAACGTGCACATGACGATGCAGTATATCAAGCTAGATTAGAACGTAAGAGACAGGCTAGTCAGGTAGATAGAATGCGCGATTCGCTGGCTATAAACCGTTGGCTGAAAAATAGATTTAATAATTCAAAATAATACTTAAGTAGCATATATAAATGAGTCTCGAAAAAAGATCATTATTCAATCGTTTAGACGGGGTTATATTATCTATATACCTATGCTTGGTAGTAATAGGTTTGATAGCTGTATTTTCGGTAGAGCATCGTTCTATTGATACCACAATATTTATAGCTAATAGAAACTATACTAAGCAATTTATGTGGTTTGGCTATTCTATAGTAGTTGGGTTATTTATATTACTTACAGATAGTAAGTTCTTTGCGTCAACTGCTTTTTTGGGCTACACTTTTGGTATATTTTTATTAATACTAACCATATTCATAGGCGACGATGTTAAAGGTTCTAAGTCCTGGATTAGGATTGGTAGCTTTGGAGTACAGCCCGGAGAGCTTTGTAAAATATTTACTTCACTAGCATTGGCAAAGTTTCTTTCCTTACCAGAAACAAACTTTAAGACCTTAAAACATAGAATTGTTGGTTTAGCCTTAGCCCTAACACCTGCTCTCATTATTATTTTGCAAAACGAAACTGGTTTAGCACTGGTATATTTCTCATTTATATTAGTAATGTATCGCGAAGGCTTACCTAATGCAGTACTAATAGTTGGCTTTTCATTAATAGCACTTGTATTGTCAACACTTTTACTAGATAGGTGGGTGATGTTTGGTTTAATTACAGTATTAGCTGTAGGAGTTGGTTGGCTCATAAGGCATTTACTTCGTAGAGATATGGAAGCCAGACTTATATTGGTAGGTGTATGGTTGTTTTGTGTTTTATTTTCACAAGTAGCTGTTCCGCTAGCATTTAAGCACGGCCTTAAGGCGCATCAAATAGATCGTATCTACTCTATGTTAGGAAAAGAGGTGCCTGAAGATTACCAGAAAAAAACAGCTGATGGCGAAACTAAAAAAGGTAATCAGTCAGAATATAACGTTAAGCAATCTAAAATAGCCATTGGGTCTGGAGGTTTATATGGGAAAGGTCTTGGAAATGGTACCTATACTAAAAACCACTTTGTGCCGGAACAGAGCACAGATTTTATCTTTACTGCAGTAGCTGAACAGTTTGGCTTCATAGGGAGTGCAGTGTTGGTTGGGCTATATTTATCATTAATGCTCAGAATTATATTTGTTGCAGAGCGCCAACGTTCAGATTTTAGTAGAATTTATGGATATTGTGTTGCTTCTATTTTATTTTTCCACTTTGCCATCAATATTTCTATGACTATCGGGTTGGCTCCTGTTATTGGTATAACTTTGCCATTCCTCAGCTATGGGGGAACCTCTCTGCTATCATTTAGCATACTTATTTTTATTTTAGTAAGGCTAGATGCAGATAGGCAGGCAATGATAAGATAATACGCATATGGCTAAAATATTCCCTCTTTCGGAAGGTGAGTTTACTGTTGGGCATGACAAAGTTTTTATACCGTTTGATGAGCGCACACAACAATTAACTGATCGTGCTACAGGCTCTATACATGTTGAAGTTCAGCCATTTTTGGTGGTAACTGATAAAGATGTGATTATACTAGATACCGGTTTAGGTTTTAGGAATGCTAGTGGCAATTTAATGATTCACGATAATCTGTTCAAGCTGGGCTTTGGTCCTAATGATATTACCAAAGTGCTTTTATCGCACTTACATAAAGACCATGCCGGGTGCTTAATATATACTGATGCTAGCGGTAATATTCAGCCAACTTTCCCCAAAGCAGATTACTATATCTACAGCCCTGAAGCAGCATTTGCTGCTCAAAAAGGAGCCCCTTCTTATATTATAGAAGATTTTGAATCTATATTGTCTACTGATTTAGTAAAATGGCTTGATGGTACAGAGGGTGTTATAGACGGCTATATTCATTATATGCATTCTGGCGGACATAGCCCGCAACATATAGTGTATCTTATTGATGACGGCGAGGATAAAGTGTTTTATGGTGGTGATGAAGCTCCTCAACTGAAACAATTAAAGGTGAAGTATGTGGCCAAGTATGATTATGATGGAAAAAAAGCCATGCAATTAAGGGAGCAATATGCGGAAAGAGGAATGGCTGAGAAATGGTACTTTTTGTTTTATCATGATGTAAAAACGCCTTTTGCCCAGTTGTAAGTATTAGAATGGTTTCAGTTTACCTTTTCTGATCTTGGTTAACATTGTTTTACTATCATCATATCCGGTTATGTCTATTCGCTTTAGCTCATAAATGTTTTCGGATGGAATAACACATGGTTTGTTGCCTATTCTAAAGGCAGCTTGGATATTATGTTTTTTTAGGCAGGAATACATTTCATTGAGTTGGTTTGCATTTTTAGGTCTATCACCATAAGGATAAGCTACTATGTTATTATGCACTAAACCATACGATTCAAAGGCTGTTTTACTTTTTTCCAGCGCTACATTTAGTTCATTTTTTGATAGCCTGCCAAAATGTTCATGCCTGTAACCATGCATGCCCAATTGTATTATATTGGAATCTATATTTTGTAATGCCGCCACATCCAGTTTATTATTTTCCTCAGCACTATCAACCTCTTTATAAGTATTATCTAATACTGCGCCTATTATAAAAAAAGTTGCACACCATTCTAGTTCTTTAAGAAGCGGTATGGCATAAGTAGCATTATTCACATAGCCATCGTCAAATGTTAGGAGAATATATTTGTTTTTGGGAGAGTACCTTCCTGTTTTAATGATGTCTAAGAAGCGATATATATCTATTGCAGTATAACCTGCCTCTTTTAATGCATACCAATGGTTTCTAAGTTTATTGGGGTCTATAGTTAACGCGTCATTTTGATTGGGCCATATTTTATGGTACATCAATATAGGAATACCCTCTATGCTAGGTAGTAACCAACTAAAATTCATAATTAAGAGTGCCGGTGTTATGGGTTTTATTCAGCTTGCTATAATGCCTTATTTTAGTATACTTCATGAAGCTTTCATAAGATATATTTTTGCATAAAATATATCCCCAATAACCGTCAAGAATGCCAAGCCTGATTATATAATGGTAGAAGAACGTCCATTTAGGCCCGAAGAATAGTTTTAGTAGAGATATATTTCTACCTTTTTCTGCCGAGTTTTTAGCTGCCAGCTCGGTATATAGCTGTATTTTTCTGGTATGTGCTGATAGGTTTTTATAACTATGGTGTAACAAATCTCCATTTAAAGTGCATGTTTTGGCAGATTTATTGGACATTTCAAATCCCTCATGTACCTTATTACTATTTATATACCCCTTATTCCTGTTCAGTAATCTTAGTTTAGTTTGCGGGTACCATCCACAATGTCGTATCCATTTGCCACAGTAATTAGTAAGTATTTTTACATAGTAGCCGTCATATTCCGGATTTGCTTTTTCTTTTAAAATGGATGCTTGCAACTCTGGTGATAAGACTTCATCTGCATCCACTGATAATATCCAATCAAAAGATGCCTTAGATATGGCAAACGCTTTTTGTGTTCCAAAACCTTCAAAATGGTTTAGGTATACTTTAGCACCCATTTTCTCAGCTAGTTCTCTGGTGTTATCAGTAGAATAGCTGTCAATGACAATTATTTCGTCTGCCACTGCATGTAGCGCATTTATACAGGCTTCAATATTTTCTGATTCGTTATAAGTTATTATAACGGCTGATAGCTGTATCATAGAGTGTAGTTAGTTTTGGCTTAGTTAAAAAAGAAAGAAATAGTAGATTGCTAAGTAGATAACAAAATCAGTGCCGAATTTGAAGAATATTCAATTTTGTGTAACCTTTAAATATTTATTAATATGCATTTTGCAAAAAAATATTTTCTCTAATGGATATAGAATTTATTAGAAGTTACTGTTTAGAAAAAGAGGGGGTAGAGGAGTGTTTACCTTTTGACGATGTAACCTTAGTATTTAAAGTACACGGTAAAATGTTTCTGCTAATGCCATTAGATGCAGAAGAAGTGACCATTAATGTGAAATGCGATCCGGATTTAGCCATTGAATTAAGAGATAAATACGACTGTGTTACCGGAGGATATCATATGAATAAAAAGCATTGGAATACTATTCGCTTAAATAATTGCCTGTCGGCGAAAATGCTAAAACAGCAAATAGACCATTCCTACGAATTGGTAGCAAAAAGGAAAAAAGCTAAAAAATAGTGTTTGTAGTAGCTGCTATAATATCTAATAATATTGGCTGTAAAGTTTTGGAGTACTAAAACTTTACTATATCTTTAACCCTTAATAACCTAAAAAGCTAAAAAATACACAACTTATGATGCAAAGAAAGCTATACATATTTTGTTTGGCAATTGTTTCGTTATTTTCTGTAAATGCACATGCGCAAAAAGGGAAAAGCGAAATTTCTTTGTCTTATGGATACTACAGTATCTATGGTTTAGTTAACGAGCCACCATACAATGTTTCATCTGGTATAGGTTTGTTTAACTATAAGTATTATGTATCTAATCGTGTAACCATAGGTATGGGTATAGGATATGAAAACATAAGTAACTGGGGTAGTTTTTTAAGCTTTACTCCTGAGTTTACTTATTCATATTTAGATACTAAAGATGATAGAATTCGTGTAAGATTATACGGTGGTGCATCTATAGGTTTAACTGTTTTCGAAGACTTTCATGTAAACAAAGAACCATTCAGTACTAATAGTGATAATACAGGTGCTCAGTTTACTGGTCAATTAACTCCTTTTGGTATCCGCATAGGTAGAAAATTTGCTTATTATGCAGAAGTTGGTTTAGGTTATAAGGGACTATTCAATACAGGATTCTCTTATCGCTTCCGTACAAAAAGAAAATTATACGTAGAAAACTAGTAGTTAACTAACTAATTATATAAATAAATTGCCGGTCTTAGCCGGCAATTTTTATTTTACAAGTTGTTCTATTGCTACTGCAAGTTTTTTATCTGTATTGGTTATCGTATTTCCGGCGTCGTGAGTAGTAAGCCATATTTCTACAGTGTTCCATGTATTAGTCCAAGTAGGGTGATGATCGAATTTTTCGCATAACATGGCTACTCTGCTCATGAAACCAAATGCCTCATTAAAATCTGTGAATGTAAACTTTCTATAAAGTTTGTTGTCGTTTTCTATCCAAGCCATTTTTGTTTTTATTGTGAATATAAATTGATTTTATTTAATAGGCTAGTGTAATGTGTTATTGTATGACTATGAGTCGATAAATATTATTATATTAGCATTATTAGAGTGTCAAATACAGCAAGTGAATAGTAGTCAATTACATATACTGCCTTTTGAGGCATTACTAAATTCTATAGACCATGGAATAATACAGATTAACAGCTTAGGAAGTATTTCTTATAAAAATGCGGCTTTTTGCAAAACTTTTGGAGAAGAGCTATGTAATATTGATCATCTTGTTCAGCTTTCTAATGGTTCCTTTCCCGATGTCACCAAAATACATTCGTTGCAACAAGCAGTACATTCTGTTATAACTAAAGAAGTATTCTTTCCTGTATTAAAGTTATGGTTTCTAATAAAAATACATATAAACGAAGGTGGATTTATAGTAGAGTTCTCTGATATAACCTTACATAAAGAGGCTAAAGATTTATTTATAGATGAGGAGACCGTAAGTACCCTGATAAATATTGTAGATCAACCTATATGGTTTGTAGATATTGATTGTAAGTTAAAGTTGTTCAATGCATCTTTTACAAAATGGATAAAAGTATTCACCGGCTATCAATTAGCTAAAGGTGATAATGTTATAGGTGCACAGTTGAACCAAAGCTACCTGAATAAATTTACAGCGTGCTATCAAAAAGCTCTTAGCGGTCAGGTAGTAACAGCTGTAGAGGATATGAATATTGATGGTGCTATTAGGTTTACTACTATTAGTTTTATGCCCACTCATGATACTGATGGTCAGGTAAATGGGATTAGTTGTCATGCTACAGATATTACTGAACAGAGAAATTCGCTTATAAAAATTGATGAACAAACTAAGCTTTTACTTGAGATTGCAAATATTCAGTCGCATAAAGTAAGAGGTCCGTTATCAACGTTAATAGGTCTTGTGCAGCTATTTAATTTTGAAAATGTAACTGATCCTGAGAATGCAGAGATAGTTAAAGGTATAGCAGATGTTTCGTATAGGCTAGATGATGTAGTAAAAGAAGTAGTAAGATATATTAATAAGATTAACACTTCCGGTCATTCTCGGTGACAACTAAACTATATAATTACTATTATTTTTGTCAGCATGTATCGTTTATGTTTAAGTATCTTACTATGCAGTGCAGCGTTTTCTACTTATGCACAACGGTATGATACTGTAAGCATTTTCAATACTACCATTCAACTTGATTCTTTTGTAATAAAAAGTTCATTTGATGTGGACGCATTCATAAGGAGAGTACAAACTGACACAACATTCTTTAAGTCATTTAGAACAATGCAGTTATGTAATAATTACTCAACTGCTCATTTTTCTGTTTTTGACGATAAGAATCGTAAAACTGCTACGCATTACTGTAAAGCTATACAGACTTATAAATCTAAATGTAGAACTACAAAAGTAGTAGAACAAGCTACTACAGGTAAGTTTTTTAATCAAAACGGTGCTCCGCAATATTATACTGCTGCTTTGTTTTTCAACTTGTTTTATGCTCCAAAGCCTATTTGTAACCAAACAGATATTGTTGCTGGTTCTATGGATATAGTAGGCAAAAGCACATTAGAAAAAAATAAGTACAGACTTAAGCAATTAATATTTAATCCTGGTGCTAAAATTCCGGGAATACCATTTATGGGAGATAAAGCCAGTATATTTGATGAAAGCGAAAAGCATAAATACAATTTTAGAATTACAGTAGATACTTTCAATACTATTCCCTGCTTTGTATTTGAAGTCATTCCTAAGGATCAATATAAAGGAAGCGTGGTATATAATGAACTGAAGACTTGGTTTACAAAGAATGATTACCATATAGTTGCACGTAACTACTCACTCTCTTACAAGACATTAGTTTACGATTTTGATGCTATCATGAATGTAACAACTACTGTGAACAAAGAAGGAAAGATATGTCCTAACAAGATATATTATAGAGGTGATTGGAGAGTAATTGCAAAGGGTAGGGAGCGTATGGAAGTAGATATGCAAATACAGTATCCCTAGTTGGTTCCCTTTTGATTATAGGTGCTATCCTTGGTTTTAGATGAATCTTGAGCCAATTGGGTAGGTTTAATAAATAAGTCACTAAACTTATCAAATGATTTTCTCCAAGTAATACCTAAACCACTTCTTGTAATATTTTTATCTAGGGTAACATCATAATCACTTGTTCTAAAAGCATTTAAGCGGAGGCCACTAGCTTGGTTCAATATATATTGCACTCTGAAGTCTCCGGTTATATTAAAGTTATTTGTCGTGCTGGTGCTGCTTGGTCTTCCCCAGTCTGAAGTACTACCTACCTCTACTACTAGCCTGTCATCTAAAAAAGGATGGCTAACACCTACTTTAACTACGTTTCTATTGATAGCCGAAGCTGCTTGGCTACTTTGTGTATTAAGGTTGTAGCTATTATACTTTACGTCTACATTCAGTTGTTTATCGCCCACTAGTTTGGATACTAGATTGGTAAGCCCCGTTGAAGCCGTGTTAGATAATATTTGGCTGAAATTATTAATAGAACCTGTAATGACACTATTGCTACCTATGCCGTCTGATGGAATTAGAGAATTAATTAATAGTATAGATGCTACCTGATCAAATTTTTGGCGATCATCTTGGTTTATTCTGTTGAATTTGGTGTAAGCGTATGTGTTTACGGAACGCTTGTCAGGCAGTTCCAGGTCAAAGCCTAAAAGAGGACTTTTCAAGTTCCCTTTCATGTGCAATAGCACATTCATTGTTTGTGGCGATTTAGCGTCAGTTAACTCAGCGGCAGACATATAGGTCTGGTAGTCTGGTCCTTTCTCTGCATCATTAAGCAGGTCTGCCAGTCTTACTTTAGCAGAGTAGGTAGCATTTACATCCAATACTGTTTCAAAAAACGGTCCAATGAAGTTAATAGTACTACCTTGGTTTAATTTAAACTGTCTGAAAAATAACTGCTTGAATGTGAAGTCGTAAGTACCACTATTAATAGTATATATGCCTGTAATGCGCATATCATTGCGCGGAGGTACCGACAATTGAATATTACCTTCGCCATGAGTTGTTATGGCATCTCCGGCTACTGGGTCTAGCACTATGGTTACCTCTGCTAAATCATTCAGATTGGCATCTATGTTCAATGATAGTTTATCACTATTCCTCCTTACTACCGGTCTTTGGTCATCGCCATAGGTTTTAAAGCTAACATAACTATAGGTACTAATGTCTCCTGTAGTGCTTACCGGAATAAATAGCTTTGATTTTGCCGCAGGAGCAGCGTTGTGTATGTGTAAGCTAATATTATTGAATGGTCCTTTTACAGTAAATGAATCAATACTAGCAATTACATTTCCATAAAACAGTTCATTCTCATTAGCATTTAGTTTTACTACTTCCATTTTAGGGCTAGACAATAGTAGATTCATATTGAAATCTAAAAAGTGCCTGTGAGCAAAGTAGCCCGATAGGTATCCAATATTTTTGTAGTTATCTACAATTTCAGTTTTAAGTATGTTTATCCTGTTATTATCTACAGTTATCTTAGCTTCAGGAACGGTATACGTACAGCCGGTATAATCAACTTTAGTTGTAACGTTATTGGCAGTTAAGTTACCCGATATAACTGGATTATCAGACGTTCCTCTGAAGGTCATGTTACCATCAACAGTACCACCAAGTTGGCTGAACAATCCTGTAAGAAACGGAGAAGCCCATGATACTCTAGCTTTGTTAAACACTACATCTCCATGTATAATTTGTGAAGATGTGCTGTCAAAAGATACGTATCCTGATGTGTTTATTGAAGAGTTATCTCTGTATATGCCCGATAGTGGATCTAAGCTAATTCGTTTTTTTGTCTTGTCGTAGTTACCAATAACGTTAATGTTCCCTACCAATTCATTGGAGAGTTTAACGTTAGAAGCGTTAAGGTTGGTTTCTACATATAAGTCTTTAAATATTTTCTGTATAGTAATATTCCCATTCAAGCGCCCCTCAGGCTGGTAGAGCGATAAACCCGCCCATGCACCAAGCTGCCCTATATCTAAGTTTTCGGTATTTATAGTTATAGGATTGTCGGTATATTGGTTACGTGTATTTATAGAGATTTTTTGTAACCCTGAAGTGAGCAATATATCATTTACAGTTAGATAGTTTTCGGCATATACTATCTTACTGCCACCAGCAATTTGCCAATGCGCTTTGCTTAAGAAAAACTCTGATGGTCTTATACTTACCAGTAAAGAGTCTTTATGAGCTAAAATATCTCCATTGAGTGTAATTGATGTAGATGTATCGGGTGTAGTAGTAGCAACTGTAAAGTTGATAGAATCTCTTGAAACAGCTGTAGTTAAGCTTAGCGAACCATTTATAAAATTATCACCAATGGTTACATTATCTATAGTAGTATTTAAAGCTAAACTCTCTAAATTTCCAATACCTTCAATTGCAGTGTTATTAAATTTTACATTGTCTATTGCCCCAAACGGTATAGATGCATCAATGACAAGTCTTTGTGACTCCGTATTAAGGCTACCGTTAATTATAGAGTTATTGAAACCTTTTATGCTTGGCGATACTATAGCAAGCATACTATCTATTTGGCGAGTTGTAATACTAAAATCTAAATTTTGGTAGGCTGGAATAACATTGGGTGCCTTAATAAAATTGGGGATATACTTTGATAAATAATATTGAACAGAGCCAGCTAAGCCAGTTAAGTAGTAGTCGCCTGTAATTGTTGCTGTAAGAATATTACTTTTTATAGTTAGTTCTTTAATGTCATTACTAATTATAGCGGAGTTTAAGTTAATAGAATCTACAGCTACTTTTCTAGAGTTGCGTCTAAGGTCAATGTTATATAAACGGGCATAGCCACTAAAGTTATCAATATTGCTACCCATACAGTTTAAATCAAAGTCAGCTGCGGTGGTAACTTCATCACTAGTAATATTCAGTTTTTTTAAATTACTATACAATAGATGTGCTGTTGCATTTATTTGTACATCTTTCTGCCTATAGTCTAGCCCGCCATCAAATTCCATAGCCAGATTAGGGTCGTCTACTAATAGGCTGCCATTAAACTGTTTTTTTGCTAGGGTACCTTTAGTTATAATATTCTTGTATTCGTATCCATTTATTTCAAAATCGCTAATGTTACCGTCTATTTTTAATTGTGCATTTTCGGGTTGTACTGATACGCCTGAAATTGTTTCGTTACAACTTAATTTTCCTACAATTGTTTGCCCGAATAGCGTACCTAAGTCAATTTTTTGAGAAGCTATAGCGCCGTTATAAGTAATAGTTCCTCCATTGAAGCCCGGCATACCTATATTTAATTTGGCTGAAATAGCACCTATGTTACTGGTAAGACTACCATCTACAGCAAAATTCTCGAGGTATCCTATATAGTTACCTTTAAAGTAAGCATGTTTAATAGCCGCTATATTTATGTCTTTATTTTTTCTCAGAATAGGAGCATATTTAAATACCCCTTCACCATTAGTATACAGTTCACAATCTGTAAATGTGATGTATGTTTTGTATATATCTGGAAGGCCTTTCATAGTTAGGTCGCCTTTCAACACGCTTCTTCCGTCTGATATAGCAATATTTTGTGCGTTTAAGTCCGCTACAGTACCTCTACCTTTGCCGCTAGCTGTAACAATAGCAGGTAGTAGTTTCATTTCTGGAGCAAAGTAAGCTATATCGCGAGTATCTATAATAGCGTTATTTAGCCTGCCAACCATTGTTACACTGTCTATGTATTCTAAAAAGTTAGGAAACCTTTTATACAACATAGCATAGTATTCAGTTATTTTACTGTATTCAGTTTCTAAGTATAGTTTATCGCATATAGATGCTACCGGCGATACACTTACTTTACTCCGCATATCTTTAATGGCTATTCCGCACCTATCTTTAGCAGCCAGATGATGTACATCGCCTCTTATCGTATCGCCTACAATACTAATGTCGGTAATATTTGTATTTATTCCTCTTAGTTGCAAGTGATTCTCGTCAAACAAACCAGGCACAGGTTGTTTGTCATCCATAGTTAGGTTATAAGCACAGCTATCCAGTGTTAGTTTATTGATTTTTACTATCCACTTGTCTGTATTAAATGGGGTAGTGTCAATTATTTCCTTTTCATTTGGCAGATGTATTCTAGGAGGTTTTCCACCTTTATATTCTTTTTCATCTACTAATAGTTGTTTAAAGTTGATTTCATCTAGGTATATAAGCTTTTTCTTGCTATTAATCTCTTTACATTTAACAAGCATATCGCCTATTGTAAAGTCTAAATCTTCTCCTCCCCAACTATCGTCATAAAAAAAGCGAACGTTTTTAAAAGATATTTTATCAAGATCTAAAGCAAAATCGCTGCTACTAGTATCGGCAGATTTACTACCACTAGATAGAGCCTGCTCTATAAATTCATAATTCCATATGTTATTGGCTCTTGTTCGATAAAGGTGTATAAGTGTATTTTTGAGCCCAACATAATGTAGCACCGGTTTATCTTTAAATATAAACCAATCAGTTATTCTTACCTCTAAAGAGCCTGCATAAAGTAAAGTGTCTCGTGCTTGATCTTCTATGTAAACTCCATTTAAAGACAAATGGTTGAGAAAATCAACACGAATATTATCTATACAAACTTTAGTTTTTAGTTTTTTAGAAAATGTAGCTGCTGCCTTATGTACAATATAATTCTGTACCGGAGTGTAGTTAATAACTACTACTACCAGTAATAATAACATGAAGAGAGTTATTATGGTATATTTTAATATTTTTAAGGCTTTCCTCAGTAAGCTTTGAATTATAAGTACAATGTAACAAAAATACTTTTAAAGGTGCATATACCATCCGATATTAATGTTAAAAACTAGACAATCTAAAAAGTGAACTGGTAAGCAAAATACACTTATTTTCGAAGCCTAATTCTATATCAAACCACATAGATATGAGAAAATATATTGTTGTATCCTCAATGTTATTATCTTCAATGAGTACTTTGGCTCAATACAAACAAGGAGAAATTATCCGTTATCCTCCTACTGAAACTGTAAACCAAAAAGATACCTACTTCGGAACAGAAGTGGCAGATCCATACAGATGGTTGGAAGATGATAAATCTGAGAAAACAGCAAAATGGGTAGCACAGCAAAATGGGCTAACCAACAAAGTGTTGAGTAGTATTCCATTTCGTGATGCTATAAAAAATCGTTTAACAGAATTATGGAATTACGAAAAGTACAGTGCACCTTTTACAGAAGGAGGCTATACTTATTTTTATAAAAATAATGGACTGCAAAATCAGTCAGTTCTATATAGACAAAAAGGAAATGGTGCACCTGAGGTGTTTTTAGATCCTAATAAACTATCAGCAGATGGTACTACATCGTTACAAGGAATAGAATTTTCAAAAGATGGTAAGTACGCTGCTTGTCAAATTTCGGAAGGTGGGTCAGATTGGCGTAAAGTATTTGTTATAGATACTAAAACCATGCAAATAGTTGGTGATACTCTTTTTGATATCAAATTCAGCGGTTTGTCTTGGAAGGGAAATGAGGGCTTTTACTACAGTAGCTACGATAAACCTAAAGGCAGCGAGTTATCTGCTATGACTCAGTATCACAAATTATATTATCATGTTTTGAATACACCGCAAGAACAAGATAAAATGATATTTGGTGGTGAGATGACGCCTCGTAGATATGTAAGTGGGGGTGTTACAGACGATCAAAGATTTTTAGTCATAACAGCAGCAAATGCTACTTATGGAAATGAATTATATATTCAAGACATTAGTAAGCCTGGCTCTGAAATTATTCCTATAGTTAAGGACTTTAATACAGAGCAAAATATTGTGTTGACAGATGGGGATAATATATATATAGAAACCAACTGGAATGCAGCAAATAGAAGATTAGTTAAGGCTAATATAAATGATTTGTCACCTGAAAAGTGGGTAGATGTTATCAAAGAAGGGGATTTCCCTCTTAATGTAAGTACTTGTGGTAAAAAATTCTTTGCACAGTATATTAAAGATGCAGTATCAGAGGTGTTACAGTATAATCTTGACGGAAAACTTGAATATAAAGTAAGCTTACCTGGTTTAGGTACTGCTAGTGGTTTTGGTGGAAAAACAACTGAAAGTACTACCTACTATAGTTATACATCTTATGTATACCCTCCTACAATTTTTAAATACGATTTAAAAACAGGAAAGTCTGAAGTTTATAAAAAATCTAATGTCAAGTTCAACCCTAGCGATTACGAGAGCGTACAGGTGTTTTACAAATCAGCTGATGGTACTAAAGTGCCTATGATTATTACCAAAAAGAAAACAGTACAACTTAATGGCAGTAATCCTACTATGTTATACGGATATGGTGGATTCAATATCAGCTTAACACCTTCCTTTAGTGTCAGCAATTTGGCATTTATGGAGAATGGTGGCGTATATGCTGTAGCTAATTTGCGTGGTGGAGGTGAGTATGGAGATAAATGGCATATTTCAGGAACACAAACCAGTAAGCAAAATGTTTTTGACGATTTTATTGCAGCCGCTGAATATTTAATAGCTCAAAAGTATACCTCTAAAGAATTTTTAGCTATTTCAGGTGGTTCTAATGGTGGTCTTTTAGTTGGGGCATGCCTTACACAACGCCCCGATTTATTCAGAGTATGCTTCCCGGCGGTTGGGGTATTAGATATGCTTCGCTACAATAAGTTTACTGCAGGTGCAGGTTGGTCATTTGATTACGGCACTGCAGAAGATAGCAAAGAGATGTTCCAGTACCTGTATAAATATTCACCTGTGCATAATGTGAAGCCTAATGTGTGTTATCCTGCAACAATGGTAATGACTGGCGATCATGATGATAGGGTAGTACCGGCGCACTCTTTTAAATTTGCAGCAGCATTACAGAGCGTACAAAAGTGTGCTAACCCGACATTAATTAGAATAGAAACAAAAGCAGGACATGGCGCAGGTAAACCAACAGATATGATAATAGCTGAGCAAGCTGATAAATGGGCGTTCATGTTATGGAATATGAAGTTGGCGTATAAAGCACCAATGACTAACAGCTCATCTGCACCTATTAAAAAATAATGTTTTTTGGCAGCTTCAATACTACTTATTACTCCTCCTTTTACGCAGCTGAATACTCCTTATCCGGCTACAGCATACCTAAAAGGTTTCTTAAATACTATAGGCGTTTCATCCTATCATTGCGATTTAGGAATAGAAACTACTTTAGCTATATTTTGCAAAACAGGTTTAACTAGAGTTTTTGAAGCTGCTCAAAATAATGAAGCATCTCATAATGACAATATATTAAGGATACTTGCTCACAGAGATAAGTACGTTAGTAGTATTGATGCTGTTATTGCGTTTTTACAAGGTAAAGACCCTACGCTTGCTCACAGAATTACAAGACGAAATTTTTTACCTGAAGCAGCAAGGTTCAAGCAGTTAGATGATTTAGTATGGGCTTTTGGTAGCATGGGTGTTCAAGATAAAGCTAAGCACCTTGCTACTATGTATTTAGAAGATTTAAGTGATCTGATAGCTACATGCGTGGATGAGAATTTCGGATTCAGTAGGTATGCAGAACGGCTAGGGCGTAGTGCTAATAGTTTCGATGAGTTGTATGGTGCCTTAAAAGCGCCAATGACCTTTACCGATGATATTCTTCTGGAAATACTTGAAGAAAAGTTGCAGTATTGTCATCCGCAGCTAGTGGCTTTTTCTGTTCCCTTTCCGGGCAATTTATACACGGCTTTTAGGTGTGCCAGCTATATTCAGCAACATCATCCCGGCATATTTGTAACTATGGGCGGAGGCTTTGCCAACACGGAACTTAGGTCTTTATCTGATATAAGAGTTTTTGAGTTCTTTAATGCTATTACGCTAGATGACGGAGAAGCACCTATGCAGCAATTACATAAATATGTAAATAATGAAATTGCTGAAGATGAGTTAAAAAGGACTTTTCTTAAAAGAGATAATCAGGTAGTATATATAAATAATTCTGCGTGTGCAGATTATAAGCAAGGACAAGTAGGGACCCCGGACTATTCAGATTTACTATTAGATAAGTACATCTCTGCAATAGAAGTGGCTAATCCTATGCATAGCATGTGGAGTGATGGTAGGTGGAACAAGCTTACTATGGCTCATGGTTGCTACTGGGGTAAGTGTACATTTTGCGATACTAGTTTGGATTATATTCAGCGTTATGAACCTTTAACTGCTGTTATACTTTGCGACAGAATGGAAGAGCTAATTGCCCAAACAGGCAATACTGGTTTTCACTTTGTAGATGAGGCAGCTCCCCCTGCATTAATGCGTTCTTTGGCGCTGGAAATTTTAAGAAGAAAGCTTGTTGTTAGTTGGTGGGCGAATGTACGTTTCGAAAAAAGTTTTACTAGAGATCTTTGCATTTTGCTAAAAGCTTCGGGTTGCATTGCCGTGTCGGGTGGGCTAGAAGTAGCCAGTGATAGACTACTGCAATTGATACAAAAAGGAATAACTGTTGCGCAGGTAGCTAGGGTAAATAAAAATTTTACTGATGCTGGCATAATGGTACATGCCTATTTAATGTATGGCTATCCTACACAAACTGCACAAGAAACAATTGACTCAATGGAGATGGTAAGGCAAATGTTTCAGTTAGGTATTATGCAGTCTGGCTTTTGGCATAGGTTTGCCCTCACAGTTCATAGCCCAGTAGGTAAAGAGCCTGATAAATACAAGATTAAAATAACATCCACTGCCGAAGGTGCATTTGCTAATAACGACTTGTTGTACGAGGAAAATAATGGTATAGACCATGAACAGTTTAGTTATGGTCTAAAAAAATCGTTGTTTAATTATATGCATTCCGCATGCTTGGACTATCCTTTGCAGAAGTGGTTTGATCATAAAGTTCCTAAAACAACTATACCGCCAGATTACATACAAAAATCACTAGATGAATTGGCTTATCAGCCAGCTAAACCTACTGCCAGGGTTGTGTTTATTGGAGAAAGTCCAACCTTTTCTGTTATAACTAAAAGTAAGAAAGGTAGTCAGTGGGAAGTAGGGCAACTTACTTTTTATACGGCAACCGATACTGTGATTGCTCAAATGACAGTTGAACAAGCTAAATGGCTAATGGGTATTTTACCTAAACTAGCTGCTGAAAATTTGCAGCTGCTTACTTTGCAACAGCTACAAGAAGAGTATGAAAAACAAGGCTTAGATGACTTTGAGTTATTTTGGGATAATAAACCCATTAATATACTTTATAAAGCTGGTCTACTAGTTGTTTAGTTGTTACAAGCCATGTTTTGTATTGCTAGATATATTGTGCACTGTCCATTCTACAGTGTGGTTGTTCAGTGTTTTTCTTTCTTTACAGTCATTTTTTAAGCATATAGAGCAAGACGGTGGTATACAACTATCTGTATGTATAAATAGTTCTACATGTTCACCAAAATTAGTTCTTACCATATCTTCTAGTGCTTTTACTTCATCGTGCCCTTGCTCTATATTAAAATACCAGGGTAGTGTTAAGTGACAGTCTAAATGTAGTACGCTACCATATTTTATGATACGTAGATTATGAATATCTATCCAGTTTTCCTTCCTATTAGCACTCAAGAAAGTTACAATCTCATTGAGTAAGGCTTCGTCTGCTTCGTCCATAATTCCGGCAAGAGAACTGCGTAATATTCTATAGCCTGAATAAACAATAAGTAATGCAAATGCAATAGATATAACACTATCTACCCATACCCAATTGGTAAAATATATAAGAGCTACACCTAATAAAATGCCAATGGTGCCATAGGTATCAGATTGCATATGCTTGCCTGTAGCTACTAATGTTAGTGTTTGAGATTTTTCTCCATTCTTTATTGCATAGGCGCCTGCAAAGTAATTGGCAATAGCTGTTAATGCTACCAGTGCTATACCGCTATCTAGACGGTGTAGCGTATGCGGGTGCCAAATATTGTTTACAGCTTCCCATACTATTATAAACGACGATACTATCATTAACACCCCTTCGAGAGCTGCGGATACAAATTCAGCCTTACCATGACCATATGGGTGGTTTTGATCTTTTGGTCTAGCAGATAAGTATAGGCTATATAAGCTGACAATACCTGCTATAACATTGATAGTATATTCTAAAGCATCTGTAAGTATAGCTACTGAATGTGTAAACACCCATGCAGTAATTTTTAATAAAAACAAAAGCGTTGTAAATACTACCACCTTCTGTTGAATCTTTATATTGCTATCTGCATACTGCATGAATCTACCTGCTATTTATAAAAATAAAGGTCACATTTTTTAAGCATAGATAGCGCTATTTTGTTGTAACTTTAAGAAAGTCTATGTCTATGAAGCTTGTGCCATTTTCAGATGAACACATAGCCATACTTAACACCTGGGTTAAGGATGAAGACTTGTTATTCCAGTTTTCCGGAAATGTGTTTAGAATACCTTTTACTATAGAGCAGTTTATAAATTATAGCCTGATATATCCTGATAGAAAATTTTACATAGCTTATCAATCAAATGAGCCAGTAGGGTTTGGAGAAATTATACCTCAAGAAACAGGTATTCCACGCTTGGGTAGAGTATTGATTGGTAATTCTGCTAGTAGAATGAAAGGTCTAGGAAAAGAACTTGTAAGACTACTGATAGAAAGATGCGTTGAGGATTGTGAAACAGAATATGTAGAGTTGTATGTATGGCATAACAATGATGCCGCCATAAAATGCTACTCATCAGTTGGGTTTAATTTTATACCATCTCCTCAATTAGAGGTTGAACATAATGGAGTAAAACACCAACTCAAAAAAATGCGCTTGAAACTTTATTGATACTATTCGTTTATCTTACCCATAGCACTTTCCTTCATTTGTCTTGTAGTTTCTGGCCCAAAGTATTTTTCTATCAATTTTTCACCTATATATATCAATGGAGTCAGTACTATAGCCATAGTGAATTTGTAGGCGTAGTTCACCAAGCATATTGAAATCACTCTTTGATAGCTCCAGCCTTTACCTATTTTAAATGCAATGAATAGTACTACGAAACTATCAACCAACTGAGATATTAATGTAGAACCTGTAGCTCTCAGCCATACTTTTTTTTCACCAGTAGCTTTTTTTATTTTATGAAATACCCAAACATCTACAAGCTGGCTAAGTAAAAATGCGCAAAGACTACCAACTATTATCCACATGCCCTGACCGAATATGCCCGTGAAAGCTACTTGCATATCGGGTATCCCATTTTCTTTTTGGCTGCCTATCCAAAAACTTTTGTCTGGCGGCACTTGTATAGCCAAATAGAACATTAGAAATGCATAACAAATGAGGCCAACTGCTGTATATGAAATGCGTCTTACTGCTTTGGGGCCATAGTATTCGTTTACTATGTCAGTCATAATAAACTCTAAAGGCCAAAGCAAAACACCGGCAGTTAAGGTAAATGTGAGTCCTTCTTCTCCAAAAAGAGAAAATGGTGTTGGGGTAAGCCCTAGCGTACTTTCCAGAGAAAACAATTTACCCCCTATACATTCCGCTATTAATGCATTGGCTACAAAAAAAGCACTTAGTATTACAAATAGCTTTGTTGGTTTATCTGCTAGTATTTTGTGAATCATTATTGTAAAGTTAGT
>CAYWUY010000003.1:0-29394 GCA_964461535.1 uncultured Flavipsychrobacter sp. | reverse complement strand
GTAGCTTGCAGGGTATTTTCATTATATTTGTGTTTCTGTAAGTTACTATTTCTGTAGTTTGTTTTATGTTTAAAAAATTATTGTATATCGCTGTGATTATTATGGCTGTGCCGGCAAAGGGGCAGCATATAATAGATACATTTCGGTTATACTTTGATTTGAATGATCCGAACATAAATAAGAATACCGCAAAAAAAATTGACTTATTAATATACAACGACAGGATAATATACGGAAGTAGTATAACCATTATAGGTTATGCAGACTTTTTAGGCTCTCACGACCATAATAAAAAACTATCTATAAATCGTGCCCAGAACGTAAAAAACTATCTGGTTAAGTACGGAAATGTAAATGAAGAAGATGTAAAAGTTTGTGTCGGTAAAGGAAAAGTTAGTAGAGAGGATGAGACAGATAAAGATGGATATCCCTCAGATAGAAGGGTAGATATAGTGGTAAATAATGCAGTAGAAAAAAGAAGATTTTATCCGCCGCCATCTAATGCTACAGCTAAAAATGATGGACATAAAACAACAGCAAATAACGTTCATATAGATAGAACTCAACTGAATTCCAACTCAACTGGCAAGCTGGAGCCCCCTCAAAATTTAAAATTAACAACACAGGCACCTGATATAAATACTTTAAAAACACTAAAAGAGGGTGAAACATTCCAGCTAAGGAACGTGTATTTTCCTTATGGTAGCCACGTGATTAAGCAGGAGTCTTATGCTACTTTAGAAAAGTTATTCAAGATATTGGTTGATAATCCGCATATGCGTATACGTATTGAAGGGCATGTATGTTGTGTAGTAGATGTACCGGACGCTATGGATAATGATACTAATGAACCTAATCTTTCGGTAAATAGAGCAAAGTCTATATATCTTTATTTAATTGATAGAGGTATTAAAGAGGAACGTCTTGAGTACAAAGGATTTGGAAAAAGTAGGCCTGTGGTAGCATTTGAAAGAACGGAAGCAGATGCAGAAAGAAATAGAAGAGTAGAGATTAGGGTATTAAATAACTAATACTATTGTAAAATACTCCATCAAGTTTTATATTTACTGAAAATCATATCAATAATGAAGCACACGCTACGTATATTGTTTTTTTCTGTTGTTTTAGCACTTATCTCAACAGCCTCTTTTGCACAGTATTACTCATATGGTAATCCATTTCGTTTTTTTATGAAAAAAGGACGTTATCAGTGGGGAGTTCATTATGGCATGATGAATGTAGATTTTAAAAGTGTAGTACCGGTTTATAACCAGTCAGGTACTTATATTTACGATACTATTCTTACCAGAAATTCAACGTCTGTATTTGGCTTAGGTTATAGTATGGGTAATACATTGCCTTTACAGCGTATAGGTAGAAAATCTATTCTCGCTTTAGGGGTAGATTTATACTATAATTCATACGTATTTGACTTGAATAACAAGCCTGTATACACTGGTGGTTCTGAGTATACAACAGGTTTTAATACAGATTTTCAAGGTGCAGTAGTTACGCAAATGGCGCTGCCTGTTAGTTTAGATGTAAAACTTGGTGGAGATGCATTACCTCGTTGGTCATCTCGTTTTGGTATGACACTGGGAGCAGGTGTTTTTCCGCAATATAATTCTATGGTATGGCTAGATAATAGTTCATTATCTTCAGATAGTAAATTCGCGGTATCTCCTTTTGTTAAGTTTGAGTTTTCATTTATTGCATTAATATGTATGAAGCTTAGGGCTAACTATGTTATTGGCGATGTTTTATTACAAGAAGGTAAAGCGACTTCTTTTTCTATGCAAGATGTAAATACTAATGTTACTTCTAAAAGTAATTTGACTGTGGGATTATTATTTATGCCTTTTACTGCAAAGTGGGTTCGCGATCATAGAATATACAAATGGTGGGAAGACTACGATACCGACAGACCATGGAAGTTCGAATAAAGATATAATAACAATGCCCCTAGATAGTTAGGGGCATTGTTGTTTTATCACAATTCGCTAAGCTCTAGCCAGCGCATTTCCTTCTCTTCTAGTAGTTGGGTTATCTCCATCATTCTATTTCCTAATTGTTGCATTTCTTCAAAACTTATTCCTGATGTGCTCATTTTATCAGAAATAGTTACCTTTTCTGCTTCAAGCGCAGGTATATCTTTCTCTAGCTGCTCAAACTCTTTCTGCTCTTTATAGCTTAGTTTTTTCTTTGCAGGTGGAGCAGTAACTGTATTTTCTTTAACAACAGCATCTTGCTGCACCGCAATTGGTTTAATAGGCTCTTTTTCTCTATTTTTTAGGTCTATTCTATACTCGCTGTAGTTGCCCGGAAAATCTCTGACTACACCATCCCCTTCAAATACAAATAGGTGGTCTACAAGTCTATCCATAAAGTATCTGTCGTGAGATACTATCAGTAAGCAGCCTTGATATTCGCTTAAGAAGTTTTCTAGTACCGACAGGGTAGGTAAGTCTAAGTCATTTGTAGGTTCGTCTAGTATCAAGAAATTTGGGTTTCTAAATAATACCGATAATAACTGAAGGCGTTTACGTTCTCCACCGCTAAGCTTTGATAAGTAAGTGTATTGCTGTTCTGGTGGGAATAAGAATAAACTTAAGAATTGTGAAGCGCTTAAAGATCCTCCGCTAGCTAATGGGAAGTTTTCCGCTATATTCTTCACAAATTCTATCAAGCGCATATCCTCTTTTATCACTAGTCCTTGCTGAGAGAAATTGCCAAACACTACGGTGTCGCCTATATTTATTTTGCCGCTATCAGCCATTGCATGGCCTTGTAGAAGTTGTAAAAATGTACTTTTGCCAGCTCCATTTTTGCCTATTACTCCTATTCTTTCTCCCTTTTTAAAAGTGTAGTCAAAGCCTTTTAATATTACTTTGTCACCAAAGTTTTTGTATACTTTTTTTAATTCTGCTACCTTACCACCTAAGCGACTCATTTTCATCTCCAGCTTCACCTGTTCATCTACAATCTTTTGCTTGGCTTTTTTCTCTATTTCGTAGAAGTTATCTTCTCTGCTTCTGCTTTTTGTAGTACGTGCCTTTGGTTGCTTACGCATCCATTCCAGCTCTTTTCTGTACAGGTTTTTTGCTTTATCTATACTAGCTGCTTGGTTATCTATACGTGCAGCTTTTTTGTCCAGATAGTTTGCGTAGTCTCCTTTGTAGGTATATATGCTGCTGCCATCTATTTCCCATATTTCATCACATACATCCTCAAGAAAATACCTGTCGTGGGTTACCAGTAGTAAGGTTACGTTTTCTTGATTCAGATAGTGTTCTAGCCATTCCACCATTTCTACATCTAGGTGGTTGGTAGGTTCATCCATTATTAGCAACACGTGTTTATGCTCAAATCCTATATCTATTAGTATTTGCGCTAATGCCACTCTTTTACGCTGTCCGCCTGAGAGGGTTTTTACTTTTTGGTCTAAAGTGTGGATATTAAGTTTACCTAGTATCTCCTTTACTTTTGCCTCAAATGCCCACGCTCCTAGCTCGTCTATAACAGCTAGTGCTGCACCTAACTCTACCGGGTCTTGTTCAGGGGCATTAATTATTCGTTCGTAGTTTCTTAATGCTTCAGATACAGGGTGCTTATAGTGGAATATATTATCTAATACCGATGCCTCCTCGTCAAAATTTGGGTCTTGTTCAAATAAGGCTACAGTTACATCTTTATGTATCCACACGCTACCTTCATCCGGCACATCTTTGCCTGCTAATATTTTTAATAGGGTTGATTTTCCACTTCCGTTTCTTGCAATAAGGGCTATCTTATCTCCTTCATTTATATGGAAGCTTATATTAGTAAAAAGTGGCTTTACACCGTATGATTTACTTATTTTATCGGCTGTAACGTAATGCATATACGTGGCAAAGGTAAATTTTATATTCTTGAGTATACTGATAAAAAAGTCCCCCTTTTACAAGGAGGACTTTACTTAAATATTGCAAAATGTATTATTAATCTCTTTTTCCGAAAATTCGTAATAGCGACAAGAATATGTTCACAAAATCAAGATATAGATTTAATGCACCTAACAGAGCTAGTTTTTTAGTTTCGTTGTTTTGTATCCCTTCGTAAGCAAGACCAGCACCTATAACTTTTAATTTTTGCACATCATAAGCTGTTAAGCCGGTAAAGATGATAACAGATATAAAGCTGATGATATAACTCATGCCTTCACTGTGCATGAAGAAGTTAATCATACTAGCAATAACAATACCTACAAGAGCCATCATTAGAATAGAGCCCATTTTAGTAAGATCTTTATCTGTAGTATAGCCCATAACTGCCATTACACCAAACATAGCAGCCGCAGACAAAAAGCATGATATTACAGATGCAGCACTGTATACTACTAGCCAAAGACTGATGCTAGCACCCATTGAAGCTGCAAAAAGAGATAGTATTACTGCTATCACTGTAGATGAAAGTCTGTTGAAGCCGAAAGAAAGTGTAAGAATAAATGCTAAGGGTGCAAAAGATACTAGTGTTCCTAGTCCTGTGCGGTGTATCTTATTACCACTTACCTCATAAAAATAAGACAGGTTTGATGTGTCTGATGCAATGAATAAAGCAACTACCGCAGATATTCCTAGTGCTATAAACATCCACAAGAAAACGCTTGCCATGAATTTTTTTGAAATAGCGCCGGCAGGAATCTGATGGCTTTCAATAACTGAGTAGCTTGATAGTTCGTTAGATTGGTTAGAATAAGACATTTCTAAAAGTGATTAATTTATTGTTCTCGTAAAGTTATATTGTTATTGCACATGGTGATAATTCTATGTGTCTAATTTTTAGTGTTTTAACTAAAGCTTATGCCAAAAGTTAAGAAATAGGTCATATTTCCTAAAGCATAAAACTATTTTCGCTCTATTCTATAGCAGGCATCTAGTTGTAATACTATACTTGTATTTGCAGTTTCGTGGCTTTTTTTAGAACCTTCAATTATGTTAATTGAGCTAGACGGTACTATATACGATGGTTTTAGTGATAGTAGCCAGCCATTTCTAGTGTAATAGTTAACAGGACAGGATATAGACATACACATTAGTCTATTAGCTTCAGGGTCTTCTATTCTTTTTTGTAAATAATTACTAGCCCATGGTGTATGCTCGTATTGTCTGTATAGGTAATTATTATAAAAATTTGCACTTGAAATGCTAGCACCAATGTTTGGTATTACCTCAATTTGCTGGTTCTTGAACCTAAAAGTGTGGCATATTTCACCTATCCAAGCACCATCACTAGCATCTCCTGATGTGTATATGTAAGATAACCTAGGCTCTATGATAGTTTTCTTGTACCAAACTTGCATATATAGCATGGAGCTGATTCCCGCATTAATGGTTTTACTTTTCTCGTAATTGAAGTATTGGTTATAGCCTACACTAACATACCAATAGTTGTATTTTCCTAAGTTTCTGTTCCAAGCAATTCCTATTTGATTTCTATCAAATCTGCCATTTGAATCGGTATGTGTGTATGAAGTAGCAGCCGACAGTTCCAGTCCAAAATATAGATTATACTTCAGATAGGTAGTAAGGTAGGGTATAGCTTTGCTGTGTTTTCTGCCCATCCACACATTATCAGATGATATTTGACTCGCTACTGATAGATATGTTAGTTTGTCAAGAGGGTCGGTTGGTATAGCGCGTTCTATATGGTATAAGCCATATTGAGCATTTGCAGTATTATTCAGGATAATAGCAGCAAAAAGCACAAATAATATAGAGCGCATGTTCGGCAATTGCATATACTAACAAATATATTCAAAAAGGCAGCACTATTTCATATATTTGCACTCTATTTGATTTATAACCCGACTGCTCGGAATAATAAAATTGGCACCTCAAAATGTTGATAATCAGTAGCTTGTCTGCATTTTGAGATTATTTTTTACAAAAGACATAAAAAAATTGTTTTGTAAATGATTTTATTATTACCTTTGCAGTCCCAAAAATAATTTGAAAATGGAAGCAGTAGCTTTTGTACACGAACAACTAACCGGTAAGAAAGAATTCCCAAAATTTAAAGCAGGTGATAATATCACTGTTAACTATAAAATTATTGAAGGTAATAAAGAGCGTATCCAGTCTTTTAAAGGTGACGTATTAAAGCGTCAAGGTACTGGTCACACTCAATCTTTCACAGTTCGTAAAATTTCTGACGGTGTTGGTGTTGAGCGTCTATTCCCTCTTTATTCTCCTAACATCGAGTCTATCGTGTTGAATAAAGTTGGTCGTGTTCGTCGTGCTAAATTGTTCTACTTACGTGAGCGTTCTGGTAAATCAGCTCGTATCAAAGAGAAAAAACAAATACACGCTTCAGCAAAAAAATAATTTGTTGTTCTTACAATATTCTAAGGCATACTTTTCCAAGTATGCCTTATTTTTTTGTTGTTCAATCAAATTAATAAATAAAATATTTCAAATTTTTTGTAACAAAACTATGCTGTGTTGCGACATATATATGTACAACAACAAAATTGATAAGTTATGAAAAACACAGTTATTATTGCCGGTTTAGTTACATTATTCAGTCTTAGCGCTGTAGCTCGTTCTTGGAATACTACTCCAAAATTATTTGCAGCTAAAGCAGCAAAAGGTGCACTAGCAAATACTAAAATGGACTATAGCAATAACCGTATTACATTTTATGGTTTGCCATCAAGCAATAGCGAAGTATTGGTTACCAATGCAAACGGAGAATTAGAATTATACAGCAATGTATCGGCAGGTAAATCATTTGTTTTGTCTGGTTCTTTGTCTGCAGGTGTGCATACTATAGTTATAAAAAATGGTACTGAATCTAAAGTTTTTGCAGTGCTAGGCGAGGTAGTAGTAAAGCCTTAATCTTAATCCTTCCTATCTAATAGTTTGTTATCTGAATAAACTGTTATTAAATATCTTCTCCTATATTATCTTAGCAATCCTGTCACATATACTTTTCCCGAAATCTCAGTACATTTGCGCAACTTTATAATGGGCTAATTGTGTAGTGTCAATAACTCACTTCCCCTTTATAGTATACATATTACTACCGATAAATCGATTAATGAGCAAGTACAGGGAATTTAAGGGATTGAATATGCCCTCCATAGAGCAAGAAATGCTTGGCAAATGGAAAGATGGGCAATATTTTGAAAAAAGTATCTCTCAACGCAGAAATAACACACCTTTTGTGTTTTATGAAGGTCCGCCTAGTGCTAATGGTATGCCTGGTATTCACCACGTAATATCGCGTACACTAAAAGATATGGTATGTAGGTATAAAACCATGCAAGGTTTTTTGGTAGAAAGAAAAGCAGGTTGGGACACACATGGACTACCTGTGGAGTTAGGTGTTGAGAAAGAATTAGGTATAACTAAGGAAGATATAGGCGTAAAAATTACCGTTGAAGACTACAATAAAAAGTGTAGAGAAGTGGTAATGCGCTACAAGGATAAGTGGGAAGAGATAACTGAAAAAATGGGTTATTGGGTGGATATGGGAAATCCATACATCACCTTCGATAATGAATATATTGAAACGCTATGGTGGGCATTAAAACAGCTATACAATAAAGGATTATTGTATAAAAGTGTTAGCATACAACCTTATTCACCAGCTGCCGGTACGGGCTTAAGTAGTCATGAACTTAACCAGCCAGGTACATATAAAGATGTAAAGGATACAACAGTTGTAGCTATGTTCAGACTTGCCAAATTGGCTACATCTGAGAATTCTTTACAACAAGAGTTGCATACGTTGGCAGCTAATGCTTGGGCTC
Organism: uncultured Flavipsychrobacter sp.; assembly: GCA_964461535.1. Taxonomy (GTDB): domain Bacteria; phylum Bacteroidota; class Bacteroidia; order Chitinophagales; family Chitinophagaceae; genus Flavipsychrobacter. The sequence goes on along the minus strand of CAYWUY010000003.1, from coordinate 21,602 downwards.
CGTATGAAAAAGTTGGTCCTGTATCTTTTATGGCATGGACTACTACTCCTTGGACATTGCCAAGCAACTGCGGTCTTACTGTGGGGCCTAATATCGATTATGTTGTTGTACAAACATATAATCCATATACGCATGAGCCCGCAACCGTAATATTAGCTAAAGCTTTATTAGGTAAATTTTTCAAACCTGAGGGTGAGACTTCTGATTTTACCATCTATAATGCTGAAAGCAAAATATTGCCTTGGCACATTATAGCAGAGTACAAGGGAGCAGCACTTGAAGGGTTGAGATATGAACAATTATTGCCTTTTAGTGGAAACACTAAAGAAATAACCGGTGGTGACCCATGGAGGGTTATAACCGGTGATTTCGTTACTACAGAAGATGGTACCGGTATAGTGCATACCGCTCCTGCTTTTGGTGCAGATGACTATAAAGTGGGCAAAAAACACAATATAGGCATACTTACCATGGTAGATAAAGAAGGTAAGTTCATTGATTCTACCGGTGAGTTTAGCGGTAGATATGTAAAAAACTACAAAAACGATTCTGAATACAAGGATGTGGACGTAGACATTGCTGTTAAGCTAAAACTTAGCGGTCATGCTTTTAAAGTTGAAAAGTACGAGCACACATATCCGCATTGCTGGCGTACAGATAAGCCTATAATTTATTATCCGCTAGATGCATGGTTTATAAGAACCACAGCAGTAAAGGATAGAATGATAGAGCTTAATAAAACAATAAACTGGAAGCCTAAAGCTACCGGAGAGGGTAGGTTTGGCAACTGGTTAGAAAATATGGTGGATTGGAATCTAAGTCGTAGCCGTTTTTGGGGTACTCCTTTGCCGGTTTGGGTTTCTGAAGATGGTGAAGAAACTAAATGTATAGGTAGTGTAAATGAGCTTATAAGCGAAGCGCATAAAGCAAATAAGGTTCTTGGCTTAAATCAGCTTTTAGATGTTCATGTTAATCCTAGTGCTGACGAAACAACAATGTCTTATGAAAGCAACTACGAGAAATTAGATTTACACAAGCCTTTTGTAGATCAAATAATATTAGTGTCAGATAGTGGAAAGCCTATGCGCCGCGAACCTGATTTAATAGATGTTTGGTTTGATAGTGGAGCTATGCCATATGCACAACTGCACTATCCTTTCAATAAGAATCCATTACAAGAATTAAAAAATAACTTTCCAGCAGACTTTATTGCTGAGGGTGTAGACCAAACTCGTGGTTGGTTTTACACGTTACATGCACTTGGCGTTATGCTTTTCGATAGTGTTGCCTATAAAACAGTAGTAAGCAATGGCTTAGTATTGGATAAAAATGGCAATAAAATGAGCAAACGTTTGGGCAATGTAGTAGATCCTTTCGACACTATAGATAAGCACAGTGCAGATGCTACGCGTTGGTATTTAATAACTAACGCATCGCCTTGGGATAGCTTAAAGTTTGATATTGAGGGTATTAAAGAGGTGCAACGCAAATATTTTGGTACTTTATATAATACGTATCAGTTTTTTGCGTTATATGCTAATGTCGATGGATTCTCTTTTAAAGAGCAATACATACCGGTTGCAGAAAGGCCTGAAATAGATAGGTGGATTTTATCTTCATTGCAGTCTTTGGTAAAAACTGTTACCGATGCATTGAATGACTACGAACCTACGCAAGCTGGTAGGGCAATGGAGTATTTCTTAGACGAACAGTTGAGTAACTGGTATGTAAGATTATGTCGCCGTCGTTTCTGGAAAGGGGAGTACGAGCATGATAAAATATGTGCTTACCAAACTTTGTATGAGTGTTTAGAGACATTAATGTTATTGACAGCTCCAATAGCTCCATTTTTTGCCGATTGGATGTATCAAAACTTAAATGCTATAACTGGAAGAAATTCAGCGGAGTCTGTTCATTTGGCTAATTATCCGGTAGCAGATTTAAGTATTATAGATGCTGATTTAGAGCAAAGAATGCATTTAGCACAAGATATATCTTCGCTAGTATTGTCTTTGCGCAAAAAGGTAAATATAAAAGTGAGACAACCATTACAAAAAATATTAATTCCTGTAATGGATGGTAAAATGAAGACGCAGATAGAGCTGATAGAAGAATTGGTAAAGAGTGAGGTAAATATCAAGGAAATATCATATCTTACCAACGATGATGGATTTATTAAGAAAAAAGTAAAACCTAATTTCAAGGCTCTTGGTGCACGTATGGGCGCTAAGATGAAAGATGTGGCGGCAGCAATAAATCAAATGGGGCAAACAGAAATTGCCGCACTTGAGAAAAATAAAGTGTTTAGTTTGTTGGTTAAAGACGAATATGTAGAGATAGGTATAGAGGATGTAGAAATAATTGCTGAAGACATACCTGGATGGTCTGTAGCTAGTAAAGACGATTTAACAGTTGCCTTAGATGTTACAGTAACTCCTGAATTGAAAGATGAAGGTAATGCTAGAGAAATAGTAAATCGTATTCAAAAAATTAGAAAAGAGAGCAATTTCGAGCTTACAGATAGGATTGATGTTAAGATTCAAGAAGATGAGTCATTAAAAAGTGCAATAATTAATTTTCATGATTATATTTGCGCCGAAATTTTGGCAGACAGTATTAAGCTAATGCCAGAAATGACTGAAGGCACTGAAATTGAGGTTAATGAGATAAATATTAAAGTTAACATACACAAAAAAGTATAACGGTCATGGCTACAAAAACTACTAAAGCGGCAGCCAAAGCAAATGCAAAGCCAGTTAAAAAGAATGCACCAGTAAAAAAAGCTGTGACGGCTAAGAGTTCAGTAGCAACGAAGAAGAGTGAAAAGACAGCCGTGAAAAAAGCTGCACCTGCTAAACAAGCTGTTAAAGGGAAAGCGGCTCCCGTTAAAAAATCAGCACCTGCAAAGGTGGCTCCAAAAGCTCCTGCAGAGAAAAAAGGTGTGGCAGTAAAAGCTAAAACCGCTGTAAAAAGCGCAACACCCGCAAAAAAAGCACAACAAATGAAGAAAGGTACCACTGAAAATACTAAACCAACAAAAGAAGTAACAACAAAAAAAGCAGCAAAAGAAGTAGTTGCTGAACCTGTTAAGAAGGTTGCTGCTAAAAAAGAGGCTCCTGTTAAAGAAGAAGTAGCTAAAAAAGCTGCTGTTAAGGCTGAGCCGGCTAAGAAATCAGCTAAAGAATCAGCTCCAGCTAAAAAGTCAGTTGCCGAGTTGCCTAGAAAGGTTATATCTGCTAAGTCTTTACAGGCTGCTCCTACACCAAGACCAACTGCTACACCTGCTGCAAGGCCAACTGAGAAAAAACCTCAGGTTATAGTTGCACATCGTAAATTGGAAAATAAATCTAAACCGGTTCAAGAAGAATCTACAGATTTACCATACAAAACAGAAGTATACAGAAGCATATTAGATGAACCAGCTCCGGCACCTGTAACTGTTTACAGATACAGCGATGAGGAGTTAGCTGAGTTTAAAGAGTTGATAACTAACAGATTAGAGGCTGCTAGAAAAGAGTTGGTGTATCTACAAGGTGTTATTACTCGTAAAGATGAGGCAGGTACTGAGGATACAGAAAATAGATATATGAATATGGAAGACGGTAGTGGTGCTATGGAGCGCGAGCAATTAGCACAGTTGGCTAGTCGTCAAATCCAGTTTATGAACCATCTTGAAAAGGCCTTAGTAAGAATTGAAAATAAAACTTATGGTATTTGTCGTGTTACCGGTAAGTTGATAGATAAGGCTCGTTTAAGAGCAGTGCCACATGCTACACTAAGCATAGAGGCTAAAAAAATGATGAATACAAAGCAAAATTAATTTTAATATCATTTATTTTTAAGAAGTCGGGCTAAAGTCCGACTTCTTTTATTTTACCCCGTCTTTTTTTGTTAATTTTATTGAAAATGCTGCCATTACCCAACCATTTATAGTGTATTCAGGTCTAGTAATATAGTAAGCAATTAATAACCAAATATTTGTCATTAGCTTTGGCATATACCGCTACAAGCCAGGTAAGCGAACTGGAGCAACTTATTCAAGGGTGCATGCGTAACGAACGTAGTGCTCAAGAAAGGTTGTACAGGATGTTTTATCCTAAAATGATGGCAATGGTTCGTCGCTATATCGATCAAGATATGCTGGCGGAAGAAGTTATGAATAACGGCTACCTGCGTGCTTTCCAAAAAATTAATCAGTACAATTTTCAGGGCTCATTTGAAGGATGGTTGAGAAAAATCATATTTCATGCCGTATCAGATTTTGTAAAGCAAAATAATAGATACACTGATAAAGTGGTGCTTGTGGAAAAAGATGAATCTGTTAATAAGGATTTAGCTGATAAGTTGTATTACGATCAATTACTAAAGCTTATTCATACCTTGCCGGATGCTACTCGTACGGTATTCAACATGTATGTAATGGAGGGTTTGACGCATAAAGAAATTGGTAAACTGCTTGGTATTAGTGAGGGTACTTCGAAATGGCACTTGTCGGAAGGCAGGAAAATTTTGAAGGAAAAAATTGAGAAATTAGAATTGCATTATAAATAAAGAATCAGAAAAAATTTATCCATATGGATAATAACATGATTAACATTGATGACCTATTTAAGCAGCGCATGCTGGGTGCCGAGGAGCGAGAACTCCCGGGATCATGGGGGCGTATGCGCGAATTGTTGGATAACGATGAAAAGCGTCGTCCCGTAGGCTTCTTTTGGCGCAGAGCCATGAATTATACCGGGGTAGTATTGTTACTAGCCTCAGTAGGTTACGGTGGTTATCTCTACTATAGCCCAACAGCTAGTACTTCTGAGTCTCTTACAGATTTTAGAGGTAGCTATACCCCAAGCCAAGTAAGCGAAATAGCTAATAGCCCTAGTTCTATTGCACAACATATGGTAGGCACTACAGCTTCCCATAAATCCCCTTCAGGTACCGGTACTGTATCTATATCTTCAAGTACCAATAATGCACATTCTAACCTTGCCCCTAACGCTACTACTAGCAACAATCATCTATTAGATAATGTTGTGGCTAGTACAACTAATACCCCAATACAAAAACGCACATTAACAAATGGTGTGGCTGCTACAGCTTCAAAATGGAGCGTCAACCGCATAGTTGTAAATACTGCTGCCACTAAGCCAACTACTTCTATTGCTACTCATTTTGTTGCTACAAGTAAAAATGCTAACACTGGTGAAAAACAACAAAATGAGGTGGGTGAGGGTAATAATACACTTAATGGTGCAGTTGCCTTAAATGATAATGGAGCTATTGTTAACACTACTAATGTTCCTGCTCAGCCTACAACCAATACACAAGTATCTGGTTCTATTAATAAAACCGAACAATACAAAAAGAATAATAAACCAACTAGAGTTACCAAAAATAGGGTAGCTGCTACATCTTTGTCTGCTGTTAATGCTAAAACGGCTCACCAAAACCACCTTGTTACTGGTAATGGCTTAGCTGCTAATAGTCCCATAGTAGAATCAAAAGATAAGAATACTTCAGTTGCATCTACAAACAATCGTAGTTCTTCTTCTGTAACAAGAATGAAAAATATAGCATCCTTGAATAAGGTTAGTGCTAATAAAATTGTGAATCCAAAAACTACTGCATCTAGCATAGTTAATGAACCTATTACAGGTATTGCCGCTAAGGATAATACAAGCTCTGCAAACTCAATTGTAAATACAACACCTTCAACAACAGTAGCAGCTACAAGTATTCCTGAACGTAAACCAATGGAAGGAAAACAAATAGTAGGAAAGCAAGTAGTTAATAAAATAAAAGTTTACCAACGTAATATTGGTTCATACGCTTCTCCTAAGGCACAACCTCGTTTAGATACGGTGTCTAGTGAGTTTTTTAGCCAAGATGTATATGCCACGAATAATGATAATACATCAGTTGCTGATAAGTCTCAGCTTGAAAAGACAGCAACATCTACACCTAGTATAGCTGCAACGCATGATACAAAACCACATCAGGCAACAGTTACAGTGGCTAATAAATCTGGTAATAACTCTGGTGCAGAAGGTATTGTAACAGCATCAAAAATTAAGAATTCATCTTCTAATAAGGCTGCTTCAAGACTATCGTCTGCTCCATCTTCAAAAACTACCGTTGATCCTACAAATGTTGTTGCTAATATCGGTGTTCCTTCAACCATAGCTGCTAACAGTACGCCAAAAAATGAAGTAGCAAGTGTTGAAAATACCCAGCCAATGCCTGAGTCTGCACCTAAGGTAGCCTCAGATTCTGCTTTGTCTAGTACTGATGCTGCTGCAAGTACATCTACATCAACTACTGTACTTAAAACTAAAAAGAAGAAAGGTATAGCAGCGGTTGAGGCATTAAGCAATATGTTTAATGAAACAAGATTAAGGCTTTCTACTGCTACATTCGCACCAGGATTAACAGCAGGTGTAAACGGAACATTCTTTGGAACTAATAATTTCAAAGGTTTCCAATTTGGCTTTACTGGTTTATTTGAATTAGATGAGCATTGGAGTGTACAAACAGACTTGAAATACTTCCATAGAGCTAATAGTAACTATTCTATGCAAGATCATTATTTCGATTATTCTAGCAATGATTCAGTTACTAATACCTTTACATTCTCAACACTACATAGCTTTGAATTACCAATAGCATTTAGGTATACAGCTGGTAGGATGAGTTTCTTTACAGGACCTAATTTAGTATATACTTTAAGAGTAAATACAGGGCCTGAGCCTCTACGTTATGCTATGGCTAATACTATAGCTCCGGGTAAGCCTACTGCACCTTCTTTAATGGAGTCAGACTTTAGATCACGTTTTGGTGTGGGTTACATATTTGGTATGTCTTATCAAGTTTCTCCTTATGTTAATCTAGATTTCAGAGCTGTTCAAACCATGTGGGACAATGTGAATACACAAGGTGCTAAGAATATATCAGATCAACTATATAAGAGCCCATCTTTACAGTTCTCTATAGGCTATCGTTTTGGAGGTGGTTCTAACAAAGAATAATTTCCCTAAAATGCATATGTAGCAAAATACCGAGCATTTCGCTCGGTATTTTGTTATTATAGCTCATATAGTTCTAATGGTAAGTCATCTGGGTCAGCAAAAAAAGTAAACTGTTTGTTGGTTATTTCATCTGTTCTTATTGGCTCTACTTTTACTCCTTTCATTTCCAATTCGGCCACGGCAGATTTTATGTTTTTTACACCAAATGCTAAATGACGTAATCCGCGCGCTTCAGGTCTTGATGGGCGGTTAGGTGGGTCAGGAAAAGAAAATAGCTCAATGACATAGTTGCCATCTGGTAGGCTTAAGTCTAGCTTATAAGAGTCTCTACTAGCTCTATAGGTTTCATTTATTATTTTAAGACCCAGCACCTCGGTATAAAATTGCTTTGATTTTGCATAATCAGAACAAATAATGGCTATGTGGTGAATAGTACTCAGCATAATTTATAAAAATATAGGGAGCATATAGCTCCCCTTTGTATTCAAGTTTCTTAATAGTATTAATCTGCAATTGTCCATGTGTCAGTCCTACCTAGCATAGAAAAACCTACAAATCCTCTAACATCTAGCTTATTACCTTTATGGGTGATTTTACAACTGTAAGTTTTACCGTTTTTTGGGTCGTATATGGTTCCGTTTTCATACAGTTTATCTTCAGTCTTACTGAACCCTTTCAGTATTAGTAAGCCTAATATTGGGTTGCTTCTTAGTTTATCGTCCGGATTGTTTTTATCTACTTTAGGTTTGCCATTTTCATTAGGCTCTTTTAGCCATACTATTTTGCCATAGTATTTGCCATCTGTAGCCTTATAAATATTTATTTTAGCGGTCTGTTCTTTGTTATACCAATTATGTTCTATGGGATCTTTAGCCTGTGCTAATGTAGTCATTGAAAAGCCTAATAGTGCCACAATGAATAAACAAGAAAATTTCAAAAGTTTATTAAATATCATACACAACTTATTTACTTAAAAATAAGCAATTTCTAATTCACTAATGCGATATTGCATGTATAGAACCCGCACCGCTTACATCTTTAACAATTTTTGGATTTCCTTTATACTTTACAGACCCAGCACCACTAATAGAAACCTCTAAATATTGTTCAGCATCTAATGAAGCATCTCCGGCACCAGATATCTGCGCACTAACACTATCAGTTACCAAGTTTACCGCTTTTATATCCCCGGCTCCGCTAAGTGTATATTGTGCGCTACCAACTTTACCGCCAATAAAATGTATATCTCCCGCACCTGATACTGTAACATTTATTTTCTGAGCGGTAATATCATCAGCTTTCAAATCACTGGCTCCGGTAAGGGTTATATCTAAATTATCGAATTTAGATACACCTTTAATGTGTATATCTCCTGCACCTGTAGACTGTATTTCATTTAGGCTAGCCACGGTTATCTCCGCAGTTATAGAATAGTTTTTAAACAGATTTTTAAAAGATTGCTTACCATCTATTGATAGTACATTTTCTAACACCTCAGTTTTTATATTATCTACAATGTCTTTTTTCCCTTTTAGCACTACCGATGGGGTAGCACCTGGAACTACATGTATGGTTACATCTGCCGGATAACTGATGTGTATGGCTTTAAAATCTGAAACTGATGCATTAACCGTAGTCATGAGATGGTTACCATTTTTACATGCAAAGAGTAAAGTAGAAGCGATTAATAAAGTAGAGAAAGTTTTAGTAGATGAAAGTGTAGTTGGCATATTAAATAGTTTATGTAGTTTTTTGGTACTTATACCATACAAAGCCAACCGTACCCATAATACACAGTGGTAAGAAGGCTAAATATATTATTCCGGTATTCAAACCCTTTGCACCTTTTTCGCCAAGTTGTGAAGCGGTTTTGGTGCATACTGAGCATCCTTGCCCTTTACTAGCAGGTATTAATAATGTTATTAATGCAGCCGATAATAGAAAGCGTTTCATATAAATGCTTATTTACGAATTTATGCTAAATCTGTGGAATGTAATAAGGCGAAATGAAGAAGTAAACCAATACACCTGTCACACTAACATAAAACCATAATGGCCAGGTATATTTAGCTAGTTTTTTGTGCTTATCATACTCTCCAGTTAATGCTCTGTAGGCTGTAAAAAGAATGAAAGGTAAAATAACCGTAGCTAAGAAAATATGTGTCAACAGTATAAATAGATACACAAAATATAGCCCATTATGTGCTCCGCCATATTTTGTTTCGCCGGCTAGTAAGTGGTGACCAATATATGATACTAGAAATAAAACAGACAAAATGATAGCAGAAAACATGAGTTTTTTATGCAGTTCATAGTTTTTGTTTTTTACAGCTAGTAATGCCCATACTAGTGTTATAGATACTAAAGAATTAATTACAGCATTTACTAATGCTAAAATATGAACGTTGAAACCTAAATCAAGGTGTTGTAATGGTTTGAAATTAGTAAGGAATGCTACAGCAGCAAATACCACAAATGATACAACCCAGATTAATGATTTAGCTTGTTTGTCGTTCTTTTTTATAACCGGAGATAACATGTTTATTCAAATAATTTTTTCCAAAGTTATTATTCTGTGGGCTATTGCTCACTGATAAATTTCACTATTGGGGTATTAGTGTTTTTTATTCTTACGATCTTTTTCCATAGTTAGCAATACTATGTCGTCGGCACATTTTTTTACTTCTAGTGGTTTTGTACCATCATAGTAGCCGCGTATTTGTCTGTTTTTATCTAACAGCACCAGTTTGTTAGTATGCAGCATATCTTCAGCACCACCATCACCCGGTCCTAATAGCAAGTCCAACTCGTCTTTAGCATAGCTATAAATTGCTTTCTTATCTCCTGTTAAGAACCACCAATGATCAGGATTAGCACCATGCTCATCGGCATATTTTCTAATTACAGGTACCGAATCTATTTCTGGTAATACTGTTATGGAAACAAATTGCACCGCATTTTCTAGCGTGTTTTCCTTTTTGGGATCTTTTCTAAATCCTTTCTGCAATACGCCCATACTCTTTGTAAGCATTGGGCAGGTAGTGTTGCAAGTAGTAAATATAAAATTGACTACTACTATTTTACCGGCTAAGTCTTTATTTAAAGATACTGTTTCACCTACTTGATTTGTAAGTGTTAATTCCTTAGCGCTATGATAAATAGTATCTTTTTTACCATTGTTATCTGCTACCGTTTCTATTTTGTAGTGAAGTGGCATCTTTACTTTGCCTTCAGCTTTTACTTTCACTATCAAATAAAAAGAAAGCGGCAGCAAAACTGCCACCGCCATTCCTATAAGAAATTTTTTATTGTTACGCGTACTCATAATTTATTTTACCGTAGCAGTTTTTACTTGTGGACGAGTATTATTGTTACCATTAATTTTTAGCCAAAAGCCGCCATCAAATAAGAAAGCTATAATAAACCAAACAAATAACACTAACGGAACTAATACTGTAATCATAAAGTTTTTGTACTCATCGCCTAAGTGCATAAATACTGCAACTATATAACCTGCTTTCAATACTGTAAGACCTAAGAAGATAAACGCTAGTAAGCCTTTAGGTAAAGCATGGCTTAATTGCATACCTATAAAAACCTCAACAAGAGTTATTACCAAAAGAATCCAAAATACTTTCCAGATTTTTTTGATTTGAGCTTTACTTTCAGGAGAGTTGATGTCATGATGATGAGACAATACACCTGAATATAATTTAGACTGATCTCCCTCGTATAAATGCTGAATGTTATCAGAGTTGTGATGTGCCGACATATTTAAAGTTTAATTTTTTAGTGGTAAATAAAAGTGGATTATAATAAGTAGAAACAAGTGAATACAAACACCCATACTAAATCTACAAAGTGCCAGTATAAACCTATTTTTTCAATCATTTCATAGTGTCCACGACGCTCATAAACTCCGTTTACAGTATTTACAAGTATCAAGATGTTGAAGATAACACCACTGGTAACGTGACCACCATGGAAACCTGTAATGGTAAAGAAGTAGTTGAAAAAGTTGTGAGTAGATTGTAATGCTACCAATGGTTGTGTTGCAAACACATTTTGTACTTCAGTACTATTTTGATTAAAGAAATGCTTAAATTCAGCTACAGGCGTATTAACATCAGTGAAACAACCCCATAGGCCACCGCACTCGCCACCTAGGTGTGTCCACTCCCAAGCCTGACATCCTAAGAAAGCTATACCACCAATGATTGTCCATAACAACCATTTTGCAACACTTTTCTTATCGCCATAGTGACCAGCATGCACTGCCAATACCATTGTAACAGAGCTCATGATAAGTATAAACGTCATCAAACTCACGAATAGTAATGGTAGATTAGCGTCATGTGGCGCAAAAGGGAAAGATTTGAACACTTGGTTCGCATCAGGCCATACAGCGCTAAAGAAACGTGTAGTACCGTAAGAAATAAGGAGAGCTCCAAACGTTAGGGCATCCGATAATAGGAAAAACCATATCATGATTTTGGCGTAACTCACGTTATAAGGCGAGCGTCCACCATCCCAAAGCTTCTGATCTTGTGCTGTTGCTGTAGCGTGTGACATAGACTCTAATTAATTACTGTTTATTTACTTTTTAGGTTAGTTGTGAATTTTGTGTGCGAATTTGCAAAAAATTTTAGTTAAATGCCAGAAAGAAGATAAATAAATATATCCACAATATGTCTACGAAGTGCCAATAACTAGCAGCAACCTCTAAACCTGTGGCATCATAAACCTTAACATTCTTCCTCAAAGTACGGAAATATACTATTACCATAGCAATAATTCCGCCTAAAATATGCAATAAATGTAGCCCGGCTATTATAAAAACAAATGATTCGCTTGGGTTTCCATCTATGCGTACAGGAGCAGTATCGTTTAATACTTGTCCTGAAATTTTAATAGGTTGGTATACATGGTAAAGTTGGTAAAAGCCTAAATACTGTAGGCCTCCAAAAAGCAGACCCAGTAAAATTGTTAATAACATTAAGCTTTTATACTTCTGCATTTCACGTTTTTTAAACGCTTTTATGCCCAGAATCATAGTAATACTACTAAGCAGGATAATAACTGTTGACGCTGTAAATGGCCACGGTAGGTCAAAGTTTCTCCAGTTATTTTGTCCTTCTCTTACTACATAAGCACTGGTAAGACCAGCAAACATCATGCTGATGCTTCCCATTGCTACCCACATTGCAAATTTATGTGGGTGAATTTTCTTTCTCTGAGTCGCCCCTTGATTAATAATATTTTCCATATACAAAACTTTTATATCTGGCACCGTGCGAGATATAACAAGTACTCCTCAATTTATATCTTATCAATAACCAATGCCAACAAAGTGGTGGGTAAATAGAAAAATGATGCAAACATTACTCTTCTTGCCCATTTATGATTATTGTGTTTGTAAAACATTACAGATGCAGCAAAATAAAACATACCACTTATTAAGCATATCCACATACCATAGTTGCCAGTTAGCATTAGGTATCTAGGTACTAATGCTAGCGGTATAAGCACAAGGCTGTAAAACATGCACTGTAAGGCAGTAAATCTTGTTTCTTTTTCTTTGGTAGGCAGCATTCTTATGCCGGCTTTGTTATAATCATCGAAGGCAACATATGCTATGGCCCAAAAGTGTGGAAACTGCCAAAAAAATTGAATTAAGAATAATACCCAGCCACCTACATCTAGTGTACCTGTTGCAGCCACCCAACCAATAAAAGGTGGCAGCGCACCTGGTATTGCACCTATTAAAACGGCAACAGGGTGTATTTTTTTCATTGGGGTATAGGCAAATGCATATAACAGCAACGAAATAAAGCTTAAGATACCTGCAGTAATATTAAAATAATAACTTAACAATCCTGAACCCGCTAGGCCAGTAACAATGGCAAAAATCCAGGCTTCCAGACTATCCATTCTACCATCAGGCATAGGCCTGTTTTTAGTACGGCTCATTAATGCATCACTCTCACGCTCAAGAATTTGATTGATGGTGTTGGCACCACCTGTTACCAGCATGCCCCCTATAAAAAGTGTGATGATTTTTTTCCAGAGATCTAAGTCTCCCCAGCTAAAAGATATTTGTGGAGCCATAAGATAGCCAATAACGCTACTGAATACCACCATTCCACTGAGATTGGGTTTCAGTAGCTGGTTGTAGTCTTTAGCTCTGCTAAAAGCAACTACGTGCCACTTGGCTTTAACAGACTCCTGTTGCAACATGAACTTTTTTGTGGATATTATTAACTAAACGGATTGCAAAACTAAGCTAATTTTAGCATTGATATATCAGTGATAAGCCTTTTTTATACCCACAGATGTGAATAGGGGTGTAGTATATAGTAAACAAATTTAAAGTATGTCAGTTGTTAGGGTTCCGTTGGCCGAACGTATGCGCCCCCAATCATTAGATACTTACATTGGTCAACAACATTTGGTAGGCCAGGGTAAGGTGCTGCGTAGTATGCTAGAGTCTGGTAAGATACACTCTATGATTTTTTGGGGGCCTCCTGGAGTGGGTAAAACCACACTAGCTCAAATAATAGCTCATTCGTTACAAATACAGTTTTTTACATTAAGTGCTGTAGATAGCGGAGTGAAGGAAGTGCGTGCAGTAATAGATATGGCTAGGAAAGTAGGCCATGCTGTTCTTTTTATAGATGAAATTCATCGTTTTAATAAAGCACAGCAAGATAGCTTGCTGGGGGCTGTAGAGAAAGGTATAATTACTCTTATAGGTGCTACAACGGAAAATCCGTCGTTTGAGGTGATAAGCGCATTGTTGAGTAGGTGTCAGGTATATGTGTTGGAGTCTTTAGATATAGACGATTTAAAAAAATTGGTGTATCAGGCGCTAACCGACGATGTGTGGTTAAAAACCAAGCAGGTTGCTATTACAGAATGGGAGGCATTGCTAAAGTTGAGCGGAGGGGACGCCAGAAGATTACTCAATTTGCTGGAAATAGTGGTAGAGTCGCTACCTGAAGGTAAAACTGAAATAACTAATGGGTGGGTGCAACAAGTAGTACAAAAGAAAATGGCTCTATATGATAAGACAGGAGAGCAACACTATGATATTATTTCTGCTTTTATAAAATCGGTTAGGGGAAGCGACCCTAATGCTGCTGTATACTATTTAGCTAGAATGATAGCAGGAGGGGAGGATCCTAAATTTATTGCTCGTAGAATGGTTATATTGGCTAGTGAAGATATAGGTAATGCTAATCCTAATGCCTTATTGCTTGCCACAAGTTGTTTTCAAGCTGTAGAAATGATTGGCTATCCGGAATGTAGAATTATATTGTCTCAAACAGCAGTATACTTAGCGTGCTCACCTAAAAGCAATGCCTCATATCTTGCTATTGACATGGCTCTCGATTTAGTAAATAAAACCGGCGATTTATCTATACCACTACATATAAGGAATGCCCCCACAAAGCTGATGAAGGATTTGAATTATGGTAAAGGATATGAGTATGCCCATAATCATGCTAATAATTTTGTGGAACAAGAATTTTTACCGGAAGAATTAGCTGGATATAAGGTATATGAGCCTGGTGCTAATGCTGCAGAAGATAGAATGAGAACTTTCTTAAAAGATAGATGGAAAGAAAAGTATAATTATTAAATAGAAGGGTTTATAGCCAACAGAGTTTTTATTTTATCATGGCTAGGGTATTTTTAATTTGTAAGAAGTGGCGTGTTTCGTGAGCAATTAAGAATCTAAAAGTATCCCCAAGGTTTATTTTTATCCATTTAGAAATACTGATGGGAATTTTTAAAGTGTTCCAGTTTACCTGTTCAGCTGCTTCAATTAGTGATGATAAATGCAGTTGGTGTTTTGAAAATTCTACAATTACCTGTTCTGCATTGAGTAGGGTAGAGGGGGAATGGTCTTTGGGTGCTTTCATAGGGTTGGTTATTTTACTTTGTGTTTTTACATTAGAGTACATGGTTTTTACAAAGTAATTGCCCAATATTCCCGGTTTAAAGGTTGTTGTGAATTTTTGAGTACTGTTTTCTTTGATGGTAGATGCTATAAGGGGCAAATAATATCTGTTATAACTGTTTAAATGCTCTAATATCTGGATAACACTCCATCTTGCATTGCCGGGAGATTGTAGTAGAATCGTATGGTCTATATGGTTTAAATCGTTAAAGCTTGTGGCTATAGCTTTTAGCTCTCGTTTTAGTTCTTCTATAAGTGCATTGGTGCTTAGTGTTGCCATGTTCTAATTTTGTTATGGCAAAACTATAATGGTAATGTATCCTGAATCTTGGTGTTTACCAAGATTTACAACTTTACCTTCCCTAATAGTTTACTAAAGTTAGTAGGGTCTAGTCCTATATAAGATGCTATATATTTGTGAGGTATTAGGTTTAATATATGCGGACTTCTGTGTAGTAGTTTTAGAAACTTTTCTTCAGCACTCATAGCTTGTAATTCTATTTGTCTTTCAAGTGTATTAGACAAAACATGGGTTAGGGCTATTCTCACCCATGTTTCTATAGATCTATGTTCTTTTATTAGTTTGTCTAGTTCTTGAAAACTAATACGCATTAAATGGCTGCTTGTAATGGTTTCTAGGTAGTATGGCGATGGTTTTTGTAAGAAAAAGCTGTCTATGATGCCCGAAAAAGAAGGCGCGTAAGAAAATACAAGGGTATAATCTTTATCTCCTTTTTCAAACCAAGCGCGCTGTATGCCATCTATAACAAAATACAGATATTTTTCAGTTTCACCCTGTCTTGTTAATATATGCTTTCTAGGTACTTTTATTTCTTGCCAAGGTATACAAAAAGCCTCAACAGCATCATCAGGTAGTGGTCCCCAGCTGTTTATAAGTTGTACCAATAAGGCTTTATGCTCATTCACAACATAAATATACTAGATTCCTTTAACTAAACATTTAAACCGCTCATAGTGTGCTTGGGCAAGTGCCTCTCTATGTTCGGGATGTGCTATACTTATAAGTAATTCACTCCTTTGCTCAAGATTTTTACCATACAAATTTACAATGCCATATTCAGTTACCACATAATGTATATGTCCTCTTGTAGTTACTACTCCGGCACCATCTTTAAGTTGTGGTACTATTCTAGATATGCCTTTCCCGGTGGTAGAACGCATGGCTATAATTGGTTTTCCGCCGTTAGAGCGGGCTGCCCCGCGCATAAAATCCATTTGTCCACCAATGCCAGAGTATTGGTAAGTGCCTATAGAGTCAGCGCATACTTGTCCGGTAAGGTCTATTTCTATTGCGCTATTTATAGCCACCATGTTGTCGTTTCTACTGATAGTATACACATCATTTACAAAAGAGCTTTCTCTTAACGATACTATTGGGTTGTCGTTTACAAAATCGTATAGTTTTTTAGTTCCAAGCAGAAACGAACTTAATATTTTTCCGGGCTGTATCTTTTTATAGGCATTACTTATGGCTCCTTTATTAAATAAGTCTACTACTCCGTCAGAAAACATCTCGGTATGTATACCTAAGTCTTTGTGATGATATAAATTTTTTAGGGTTGCATCGGGTATGGTACCTATTCCCATTTGTAGGGTGTCTCTATCGTTTATTAGCGATGCTACTAGCTGTCCTATTTTGTTGGTGGCTTCGTCCGTTTTTTCTCCGTAGTTTACTTCTGGCAGTGGACTATCTTCATAAACGCAAGCATCAAACTTGCTAATATGTATAATGCCGCTACCAAGTACCCTTGGCATTTGTGGGTTTATTTGTGCAACTACTTTTTTAGCAATTCTTACCGCACTAAGTGCTATGTCGGTACTGGTGCCTAAGGTGCAATAACCATGTGTGTCAGGCGGCGATACATGTATTAGTGCTACGTCTATAGGTAGTATTCCTTTTTCAAAAAGTGATGGTATCTCGCTAAGAAATACCGGTATGAAATTACCATGATTGCTATTAGCCCATCCCCTCACATTTTCTGATACAAATAAAGAGTTGAGGTAAAAACTTTTTAAAACTTCAGGTCTGTTCCAGTTTATTTTACCATAGGTTGTTATGGCAGTTAGTTCTACATTGTTTAGTTCTTCCGCTCTGTCAAGCAAGGCATTAACAAGAGATACCGGTGTTGCAGCACTCCCTTGAATAAAAACTCTATTGCCGTTTTCAACAAGTTTTACGGCTTCTTTATGGCTGGTATATGTAATATTCATTTGAGCTAGTATTAATAAAGTGTGGCAAAAGTAGCATTAGCTAGACAGTAAATGAACTGACCGTAGTTACTAAAGGTAATGCTATAAGCTGATTTATGTCTTTTTGGTAATTATGTATATATCTTATAAGGCTAGTTAGTTACAATACAATTATAATTTACCGCTATAAATATTGGCCTGATATTGAACAAAAGACTTATAAAAGCTCATTTAGCCATTGTGCTGAGTAAACTGAGGTTAATAATCACAATATTAGATACTACCTTTGCACCCAAAATAATATCTATTTCATGCGAAAATTAGTATATCTGTTCCTTGCTTTAGCTTTTATTACTTCATCTTGTAGAGATTCAAGAATAAAAGAAAAAAAGGAGTGGGGACAGGAATTTGAGAAAGCAGGCATTAAAAACGCATGTTTTATTTTAAGGGATAACAATCACGAATCTATTTACTTCTATAACAAAGAAAGATGTTTAGAGCGTTTTACTCCTGCATCGACTTTCAAGATATTTAATTCACTAGTTGCTCTTGAAACTGCGGTGGCTACAGACGACCAATTGACATTAAAATGGGATGGCGTAGCTCGCAGACCTGAATGGGATAAGGATATGAATATGCGAGAGGCTTTTAAAGCTAGTTGTGTATGGTATTATCAAGAGCTGGCCAGAAGAATTGGTACTGTCAAGTATAAGCACTACTTGGATACCATAAAATATGGTAACATGAATGATAATGGTGCTGTTGATATGTTTTGGCTTAACGATACTTTAAAAATATCGGCAGATGAGCAAGTGGGCTTTGTAAAACGTATGTATTTTAATGAATTACCATTAACAGAGCGTTCTCAGAGGATAGTAAAAACTCTAATGCTACAAGAGGAGACAGATAAATACAACTTATATTATAAAACAGGTACCGGTATAGTAGGTAATAAAACTATTTATTGGGTTGTGGGCTTTGTAGAGCGTATAGAGCATGTAAAAGAAATGAAAGGCTCTATGAACAAAAGTAATATCAGATTGTATCCATACTTCTTCGCTCAAAACTTCGAGCTTCCTACCTCTGATACTTCTAAAAATTGGTATGATGAGCGTATTAAAATAGCTAAAAGTATATTAATACAATATGGTGCGCTTCCTAAATAAAGCTCTCACCATTTTCATAGGGGCAGTTTTTTTGTGTATAACAACTTATGCACAAAAGAGTGATACCCTTAAAGATGTACATGTTACCACTCATGCGCCCGCCACAGATGTAGTGAAATCTAAATGGTTTTTACCTGGTGTAAAAATTACGACAATAGATACCAATACCTTACAACGCTACGCTAGTCGTAGCGTTGCCGATTTATTATCGCAGCAGTTGCCTGTATTTGTTAAATCTTACAGTTTTAATGGGCTTGCAACAGTGTATTTTAGAGGGGCATCAGCAGCGCAGAGTCAGGTGATATGGAATGGTGTGCCAATAACTAATGTTGCTAGTGGAGTGTCAGATATATCCGGACTACCTGTGTTTTTTGTATCTAAAGTAAGTGTGGCCTATGGTAGTGGTGCCGCTATGTATGGTAGTGGTAATGTAGGAGGAGCATTGCTTTTGCAAAATGAAGAACCCGCATTTGATACATTTAAAATAGGACTAAGTGCCACTGCTGCTATGGGCAGTTACGGACAATCTATAATAGCACTTGAAGCAAAGGCAAGCGATAGCAATAGATATTTATCTGTAAAATACCTGCATCAGCAAGCTAATAATGACTTTTATTATAAAAATGATAAGGGGGAAGATGTGCGTACTGCTAACGCCCGTACTAGTAGCAACGCAGTAATGATGCATGCTGCTAGAAATATGCATAAGTATGGTGTACTAGAAGCCATAGTATGGGCACAAATAGCTGATAGACAAATACCCAAGGCATTATTTGAGTCAGAGTCGGTAAAGAAGCAAAATGATGCATCTTTTAGAAGTGTGTTATACTGGCATAAGTCTGCCGGAAAGTATAATTGGTATGCTAGGAGTTCGTTTATTTCAGACCAACTAAAGTATACCGATAGCTTGCTAGAATTAAAAAGTAATAATATAGCACTACAATACTATCAAGAGTTGGGGTGTCAGGCTAACTGGGGTAAGTGGGGGAAGGCAACCCTGTTTATGCCCATACAGGTGGGCTGGGTAAATGCCGACTATTTACATACTAATAAAGATCAGGCTAGAGTGGGGCTAGCAGCTATGTATGCATGGAGTAATAGCAATAACAAGCTGCAATTGGCTGCCAATGGACGAATGGAGTGGGTGAATGGCTTATTGTACGGATTGCCGGGTGCCAATGCGGTGTATAACCTACTACCACAGCTACAGCTGAGGGTAAATAGTCAGTATACCTATAGAATACCTAATTTGAATGAGCTATACTACTATCCTGGTGGTAATGACAAGCTAAAGCCAGAGCAGGGATGGGGGCACGATGCCGGATATAGGCTGGCTATACAGCATGGTAATGTAGGTGTAATGCATGATGTAGCAGTGTATGAAAGAACCATTGATAACTGGATAGTATGGTTAGGTGGTGCTATATATACGCCACATAATGTAGCCCAGGTGCGTAGTAGAGGTATAGAGACTGATAATAGATTGGATGTAAAAGTGCGCAGTGTAAATAGCTATATAAGCGTATCAACCGCTTATGTGTTATCTACCACCAGCCAAAGCTATATACCTAATGATGGCTCTGTAGGTAAGCAGCTGCCTAATGCACCTAGGTATAATGCCAGATTGAACATAGGGGGCGAATGGCGGGGGCTAACGGTGAACTATAATCATACTTATACGGGTTACCGCTTTACCAATTTTGATGAGTCGGCATGGCTAATGCCCTACCAAACAGGTAATGTGCAAGTAGGATATGCATTTAAACCAATAAAAAGGTATAAGCTACAGATGAATTTGCAATGTAATAATGTGTGGAGCGAAACCTACTATTTACTGCCAGGTAGACCCATGCCCAAGGCTAATTTTATGTTAGCTATTAAGGCTAGTGTATTGTAATGCTGTATGTAAAGTATCGTGCTTTGTTATCTATTAAAAAAAATGTGGGGCAATATTTCGTTTTTTAACAAAAAGGATTAGATTTGTATTATTGCTAATTTTTTTATTTTAATTTCAATGCAAGAAGGTACAATTAAATTTTTCAATGAAACTAAAGGTTTTGGTTTCATTACTCCTGACGCTGGCGGGCAAGACATTTTCGTTCACGTAACTGGTTTAAAAGACAAAGTTCGTGAAAAAGACAGAGTGTCTTTCGAAGTTCAGAATGGCAAAAAGGGTCCAAATGCAGTAAACGTTAAGTTAGTATAATATTTTACAGCAAACTTTTTTATCATTACCAAGACGCGATGTAAATCGCGTCTTTTTTTATGGGTGAAAAGACGGGCTTAATGTTGCCCGTCATTTATTTTGTCTTTAAATACTTTTTTGAATTTTTCTACTTTGGGCTGCACTACAAACGTACAGTAAGGCTGATCTCCGTTTTCGTTGAAGTAGTTTTGGTGGTAGTTTTCAGCTTTGTAGAAGCGTGTGAAAGCACTAATTTCTGTAACTACTGGTTTGCCAAAGGCATTTTCTTCGTTCAATTGTTTTTTATAGTGTTCGGCTTTTTCTTTTTGCTCGGGGGTGTGGTAAAAAATTACTGAGCGGTACTGGGTGCCTACATCATTGCCCTGTCTGTTAAGCTGGGTAGGGTCGTGGCAGGTCCAGAAGGCGGCTAACAATTCATCGAAGCTAATTTGGGTAGGGTCGTAGTATACATTACAAACCTCGGCATGGCCGGTATTGCCGTTGCATACTTGCTTGTAAGTAGGATTGTCTACAGTGCCGCCACTATAGCCTGATTCTACTTTTGCAACACCTTTTAGCATTTGAAATTGTGCCTCGGTGCACCAGAAGCATCCTGCACCAAAAGTGGCTGTGTCTAATTTTTTTGAAGTGGTTTCTGCGGTTGTGGTCATTTTCTTGAAAGTGTTGGTAGACGTGTATTTTTCGTTCTGGGCGCATGCTGAAAGCCCAACTAGCTGTAAAAGCAGTAAAATACCGTTTTTGATAGTTTTTAACATGTGTTGCAAATTTAAGATTATATACGTGTGCAACTGAGGTGCGGATTGGGCTAAAACCCTTATGGATAGGCTTTTATAGATTCTTTAACTATTTGAGAGTTTATGCACACTTAAAGTTAAATTAACATGGTTTTGAAAAATATATGGAATTTTTCTGAAAAAACTTTTGAAAATCGATTCACTTATCTAATTTTGTCCCCGGAGAGATGGCAGAGCGGTCGAATGCGGCGGTCTTGAAAACCGTTAACTGTAACAGGTTCGGGGGTTCGAATCCCTCTC
>CAYWUY010000002.1:48385-111013 GCA_964461535.1 uncultured Flavipsychrobacter sp. | reverse complement strand
TTGTCGTTCAACTTATAGTCTACTTTACCATTTAAACGCAACTCGCGAGTAACGTTGTTTGGCGGAGTTTTAACCGTCCTCAATTGGTCTTTAGTAACATATTGAGAAGCAAGGTTGTATATGGTTTGTCCACTATTATCAGTAGTTATTCTTAGTGGATTTTTAAGCAATTCTTGCAACACTTCGTCTTTCGCAACATACTCTTTCAAGTACTGAGGATAACGATTGTGGTCTTCATAATAGTCTCCACTTAAAGAGAAACCCATGATTGGTTTTGCCTCATGTGTAGAGTCAGCTTTCTTTTTCAATAATGGACCCGCCATAGAAAAAGAAGCTAGATTATTATTATAGCCATCTACAGATTTTTGTAAACGTACGCTACCATTATATTTAGATGCTACACCACGAGTTGTGATGTTTACAACCGCACCGGAAACGTCACCATAACGTGCTGATATACCACTAGATATCACCTCTAGTTGCTCAATAGAACCTTGAGACATATCTATACCCAATGACCCTTGTACCACCACACCATCAATGATGTAGGTATTACCTGTAGAACGACCACCATCGGCATTAATACCGCCACCGCGTTGTGCTTGGTACATACCCGGTTGTTGTGCAACGATATCAGCAGTTTGTGTAGTAGGTTTGTGTTTAATCTCCTCTCGGGTAACTACGTTACTTTGTTTGTAAGGGTCTACTAATGGCTTCTTCCAAGTTACAGTTATAGGACCTAACTCTTTTGTAGCTCTACTTAATACAGCATTTACACCTGTTTTATCATTCGGTGTAACAACTACTCCAGTAAAAGTTTTGGATCCAAATCCAGTCATGGATATTGTAACATCATAAGTACCGGGTTCTAAAGGTTTAATACTGTAGTTACCATCAAAGTCAGTAACAACACCGCCTTTAGTAATACCCCCCTGTTTTACTACAACAGAAGCAGACACCAAAGGTTCTTTCTTCTCATCGGTAACCGTACCCAAGATTTCTTGTGCCTTAACAGGCCCAACCAAACCTATCAGGGTAAATACCAACAGATAACGTAGTTTGTGATTCATATGAGATAAATATATAATTATTAGCAATTAAGTGGGTAAAGATAAAAAAAACTGTTAAAAAACCTTATACAGGCCTTTTTTATTTTCACCACCTTTTTACGTCCGCGTTAACAATAATTAAAACTTTTGTTAACCCTATGTATAAAAAGACGATAGACTAAGAAGATTTCTTGGGTAAAATTTAGACTTTTTATAAAAAAAGTTAAAAAAACTGCTATCCTAGTATTTTATTCCCTAATATGAAGCTCATTTTGTACAAAGATTCATGAGAATAACCAGCAATATGTGGAGTAACAATAACATTTTTCATTTCTATAAGTTTTCTCAATAGCGGCAATTTTTGTTCAGACATCTTTAGAAATGGTTCATTTTCAAACACATCTAAACAAGCTCCAAGTATTTTACCGGAAGAAATACCGCGATATAAAGCAATAGTATCTACCACTTTTCCTCTTGATGTATTAAGCAGAATAAAAGGTTTATGCATTTGTGCGCAAAACTGCTCGTTGAAATAAAACATAGTATCTTCTTGCTCTGGCACATGGAAGCTAACAATATCTGCTCTACTGTAAATTTCATCAATTGATTCACAATAAGTTACACCCTCCACATTACGAGTGTTATCATACTTATCGTAAGCTAAAATAGACATATCAAACCCTCTCAATAGTTTAGCCAATGCCTTACCGGTATGGCCAAAACCAATAATACCAATAGTCTTGCCTTCTAGCTCAACTCCCCTATTCTCCTCTCTAAGCCATATATCATTCTTCATCTCAACGTTGGATGAAATAATTTTTTTATTAAGCGATAAAAGCATCCCCAATGCGTGCTCAGCTACTGCATTGCAATTGCCCTCGGGGCTACTATAACAAGATATACCTTTTGACGTTGCATAAGGAACATCTATCACTTCCATGCCAGACCCCATTCTACCTATCCAGCGCAGCATAGGTGCTGCATCTAGTAGCTGCTTATTTAGCTGCAACCTAGTAGATGTAATAACACCAACACAAGTACCTATAACCGCAAATGCTTGCTCCTGATTTATGGTTTCCATCCTCACTAATTCGTATCCTTTACCAGTAAGCTGATACAACAGCACCTCATGTACTGGAGCTGCAATAAGTACTTTATTGCTCATTTAAACATCTATTATAAAGGGAAACAAAATCGGCAACAGATAGCTGTTCGGCACGCTTATTCATAATTTCATCCGAAAGCATAGAAGCCGGTATTACAGATTTAAGCGCATTCCTGAGTGTTTTTCTACGTTGGTTGAATGCTGCTTTAACTATTATAATAAACCTCCTCATATCATTGATTTGGTATGGATTATGAGTATTCGTTAGCCTTATTACGCCGCTTTTAACCTTAGGTGGTGGGGTAAAACAGTTTTCGTGTACATCAAACAAATAGTCTACCTTAAAAAAAGCTTGCATTAATACGCTTAGTATTCCATAAGTTTTACTACCTGGCCCTGCGGCTACTCGCTGTGCCACCTCTTTTTGAAACATACCTATTACCTCATCTACTTGAGGTTGCCATTCTAGCACTTTAAACAGTATAGGGGAAGAGATATTGTAAGGAAAATTACCAATAATACTAAAATTGGTATCGTAAGGTGCGCTAGCTTTTAAAATATCTTTATGAATGATTTTTCCATCCATTACAGGATAAGTTTTTTTAAGGTACTCCACCTTTTCATCGTCTATCTCTATAGCAGTATACTGCACATCAGCTAGCTGTATAAGGTATTTAGAAATTGCACCTCCGCCCGGTCCCACTTCCATTAGCTTCATACCCGGCGTAACTGTTAGCTGCTCAACAATTTTTTTACACATATTCTCATCATGTAAAAAGTGCTGACCTAAACTCTTCTTAAGTGTATACATACGGCAAAATTCACTGTTAAGTATAGAAGAACAAAATAATTTTATAAACAAAAAGAGCAGACAATTAACTGCCTGCTCTTTTAAGACTTATAAAAGATTGAATTTATTTAGCTGCTTTTGCCTTAAATGCACTGATAGCATTGCGAGTAAAATCACTTAACACCAAGCGACCACTAATTGCTGCACGCTCAGCTAATAATGTATCCCAGTTATCTGTACCGGCCCAGAATACTTTTTTCAACTGAGCCATAGCCTCAGGGCTGCTGTGCGACAAACGATCTGCAAGACTGTTTACAGAATCATCCATACTTTCAATAGTTTTATGAAGCTCAGAGTATAAACCATGGCGCTTAGCCCACTCTGCAGAACGCCACTCACTAGCATCTATAGCCAGCTGAGAATAACCTGAAGTACCTATTTTACGCTCAACAGCAGGGCCAACTACAAATGGACCAATACCTACCGCCAACTCACTAAGCTTTACTGAAGCATCTTCTGTAGCAATAGCATAATCAGTTGCAGCAATAACACCTACACCACCACCTACAGCTTTACCTTGCACACGACCTATGATTAACTTATGGCACTTACGCATAGCGTTAATTACGTTAGCAAAACCGCTAAAAAACTTAGTACCGGTTTCTTTATCATTAATGGCCATTAGTTCATCGAAAGATGCACCGGCGCAAAAAGCCCTGTCTCCAGCACTGCGAAGCACTATAACTTTTACACGACTATCAATACCAATATCGTTAATCGTTTTTGCCAGATCGTTTAATATGGCAGATGGCAAAGAGTTACTAGACGGGTGAAAGAATTCGATAGTAGCTATACCATGTTCTATTTCATGATTTACATATCCTTCTTCGTGTTTCATAAAATATGCGTTTTGTGTTTGATTTAGTATATGGGATACCGAAATTAATCAAATAAAATTGCAAATCGGTTAATATTTCCATAAAATGAAAGCTATTCTATGCCATTTAGAAATACATTAACTCAATTATAATAAAAATTAAGGGAGCGCATAATGCACTCCCCATTATCAAAATCAATTTATAGTATACTATACATGTAAAGCACTTAAATAACGCTCTGCATCTAAAGCCGCCATACAACCGGTGCCTGCTGCACTAACAGCCTGACGGTATATTTTATCTTGCACATCTCCGCAAGCAAATACACCCTCAATGTTAGTATGTGTAGAACCCGGCTTAGTAAGTATATAGCCTTGCTCATCCATATCAATCATTCCTTGAAATAAAGAAGAATTAGGCTGATGACCAATAGCCACAAAGAATGCCTTGATTGGCACAATAGTTTCTTCGTTAGTTTGGGTATTCTTAACCTTCATAGAGTCTACTTTATTTTCGCCTAAAACCTCAAGCGGAGTAGTATTCCAGTACACTTTTATGTTTGGAGTTTTAAGTACCCTAGCCTGCATTACTTTACTGGCTCTCATCTCGTCTCTACGTACTAGCATATGCACGGTAGAGCAAAGATTAGAAAGGTATAATGCTTCTTCACAGGCAGTATCTCCGGCACCTACTATAGCTACTTCCTGACCTTTAAAGAAGAAACCATCGCACACTGCACATGCAGATACGCCGTGACCATTTAAACGCTGCTCTGACTCTAAGCCCAACCACTTAGCTGAGGCTCCTGTAGCAATTATAACTGCATCAGCTTCAATTACTTTTTCTTCATCAATCTCAACTTTAAATGGACGAGATGTTAAATCTACCTTAGTTACCATACCCCAGCGGATATCAGCCCCCATGCGTTGTGCTTGTTGCTCAAAATCTACCATCATTTGTGGCCCCATAACACCGTTAGGATAACCCGGATAGTTTTCAACCTCGGTAGTAATAGTTAGCTGACCACCAGGCTGAAGACCTTGATATAATACCGGCTTCAAGTTAGCTCTTGAAGCATATATTGCTGCTGTGTAGCCTGCAGGACCTGACCCAATAATCAGTAACTGTACTTTTTCTATTTCACTCATTATACTATAATTTATTTATATATTTTATACAAAATTATACGGCAAATTTTATACCGTATGTGATATTTATCACAAATAGAAAGATTAGGAACGAGAATTCAAAATAATCTACTTGACTACTAGAGTAGTATATATGGTACCATAGCCTGCCCAAACACCCAATGCACCACCTTTGATATTACTTTGAATATTTATAGGAGAAGAAAATGGATTGGCTGATGAACGTGTAGAAAACAAGTAAGTATTCCAAAAATTATATACTCCTTTGTCTATAACACACCACTTTAATGTAACAGTATCCCCCACATAAAAGTACCTAAGTGAGTCTTTGTTCACATTTACAGAATCGTTGTAACCGGCAAATAAATCCACACCTCTTATTACTGAACCATTTACTACTTCATCACTATACAGTCCTCCCGCATAGAAAGCATCCCTGCTATTCCTGCGTGTATAATAGCGTACATAGTTACCGGGAGTATCAGGGTCTGTATAAGTACCAAAAAGTTCTAAGGCGCCTGCAGGCGTTTTGGCACGCTTAAATGTAGGCTCACCAAACCATAGCGTATCTAAGCCTTTAGGGTAAGGTATCTTAGTGGTGGATGTGTACGTAACGCCCCCGCTTTCGATTTTTAGAGTGTAAAATTTCCCCTCCTCACCTAACATTATACCGCCACCCATAGCAGTATCTATAGTGTAAATGTAAAATTTAGCCCCATCAGCAGTATCTACAGCATATTCTCTAAGCGTTATTGTTTTGCTACCATCACCTACCTGTATCTTAGCATTGTGTACAAAAAGATTACTTACATCAGCTAAACTAAACGAAGAAAAGGTACCTATAGTAGTGGTAAGCACTACATAGGGAGGTCTACCAGTTTCTATACCACCCTGTACTACCAATTGAGGGTCGGAGGATTGTATTTTAACATTCAACTCCTTTTGGCAGGCTTGTAAAGCAAATAGCAAAAACAATAAAACAACTGTGTAAAATGTCTTCAAAGACATAGTCTTTTTCATTTAATGCAAATATACTCCGATAAAAAGTGAATTAAATTATGGGTTTAGCTATAATGGTATTGAGTATTTACCGCTTGGTAACTTTTTTCATTAGTTGATCTTGCAAGTATAATTGATACCTATAATTGGTTGATAGTTCCAACTCCTTAACAATACGTTCCAATTCCTTATCCCTACCCTCAGGGTCGTATTCTCTGGCCAAATTATTATTAAAAACCACCCCAACAGACTGCCACATAACAGCGGATAATCCTCCTTTAAGTTCCCTTATTACATCATAACAACTCCTTCCGGTCTGCCTGTTTATCAGCTTTATCAATACATGGCCTTGTTCTATACTTAAATTTTTCAAAGGCTCTTTAAATGCCCTATCCAAATCTTTATTAACAGACTTTAAATATTGTTTCCTGCTATGCCTATCCGGCATTTTATCTAGCTGTTCGTTAATCTGTTTTAAATATGCAGCAGCAGTTATTGCATAAGGATATACAACATATACATTGTTTCTTAGCTTGTTTATACGGTTTCTATCTTCTTGAGAAAGAAAAGTAGTATTACACGCAACCTCATCTAAAAAAACATAGGGATAATTTTTACCGTCAAGCATTACACTACCCAGTCTGATAGTATCGTTAGGCCCTACCACTTGCGCTAGACACGAATATCCTGCAAGTAATAATACAACAATAGTGATATGAAGGCCTTTTAATAGCATACTGCAATTACATCCGTTTGGCTATACCAAAGTTACAACTAAATCATATTTAGAAAAAAACTATCAAGTTTTAAAAGTTGTTAATATATACCTATAAGTATACTGGCATATTGTTTGCTATTGTAAAGACAGTAATTTTGCCAAGCAATGAGAAAATATTTTATTCTATTTTCATATATAGTACTTTTAGCCGCTTGTAAAAAAGATAATCTTGAAAAGAAGGCTTTAAGTAAAGAAGAGTTAAAAGCTAAGGTCGATTCTATAGTAAGAGAAAGAACTATTGAACTAAATAAAGAAAGCGACCTTGACCTACGCTACAGAATGAAGATTGAAGCCAAGGTAATTGCAGACTCAATTCTTCAAAGCAAGAAAAAAGTAAAAATAGATAGTTCAGCAAAAACGAATAATAAATAATAATATGAAACAACATTCTTCCGATATGGTTATCTACTTTGACGGAGAATGTAACTTTTGTAATGGAACTATAAACTTCATTATTAGAAAAGATAAGCAACAGCATTTCAAGTTTGCATCTCTGCAATCTGATCAAGGACAACTTATTAAAGAACAGATTGACAATAAAACTCTAGATAGTTTAATACTGCGTATAGGAGAAAAAATTTACACCCACTCAGACGCTGCACTTCATATAGTAAAATATTTACATTCGCCATACAATTGGCTATATATTTTCATTGTTATACCTAAATTCATTAGAAATAGTATTTATAGCTTAGTAGCAAAGAACAGATACAAATGGTTTGGTAAGGCCGAGACTTGTATGGTTCCCAGTCCTGAACTTAGAAATAGGTTTTTGTAATCACAGCCTCGCGTTAACTAATAGCATAAAACACTACTTTTTTAACAAAAGTTCAATTCAATTTCATATTACTTTTATGCAATCGTATGAAAATTGAACGCGCCACTCCCATATCTGAATATTTAGCTAAAGTCATCTTTTTGATTTTACCTACCTTGATAATGGGGTATTACGTTATAGACAACGTGAATACTCGCTTTGCAATACTTCAAAACGAAGCACTTTTACAAACCTTCTATTTTTCAGCCGGAGCTATTGCTTCTTCCCTACTATATGCTTTTAGAATTAGGTTTGTACCCACTTTCTTAGCATTAATAGCCATATTATATACTACATACTATGGGTTAGACAATACCGCTACCAATGAATTTGATGCTTTTTTTATAGCTCGCAGGTTTCAGGTTTTTGCGGTGCTATTATCAATGGGTTGGCTTATTGGGTGGGGCTACATAAGGCTTAGATATTTTGCTGCTGGCTTCTCAATAGCAACACTTGCAGCAGCTATTTCGCTAATTGCAGCCGCGAAAGTAGAAACAACCCAAGAGTTACTTACAGCATTTATTCCCGCATTACTCTATACGCTGTACAACATTTTTACAGCAGAGCAAATCTACAATTATAAGGAAAAGTCTAGGCTATTTTGGTGGTACCTTACCCGCCGTACACTACTATTTACCCTACTTATTGGGTTACTAATAGGTGGTACCATTTGGATATTTAAAAAAGATATAGATAATACCGTTGCACAATATGGTGGTAAGGGACAAAAGGGAGACAACTCCATGGTTAAACAGGATAAAGACGGATATTTTAACCTATTAGACTATATAAAACTAAATCCTAGTCTTAGCCGCTCTAACAATCTGCTATTTTGTGCACATATAGATAATTTTTTTCCTGGTACAGAAATACCCAACCCTCTATATTTAACCGAATACTACTTTACTAGATTCGATGAATCTACAGAAACATTTGAACCAGATGAAAAGGTACCATTTAACGACTTATTCCAACCAAATCCGGGTAAAATTCCATTATTTGCTACAAGGTGGGATAGTAGCGTTATTAAAAATAGCTTAGGCGATAGCTTAAGAAAGATAGTTGATGTAGAGATATTTAATGTTAATTTATCTACGTCAGCATATATGGCACCAAACGTAGGCTATTTTGTGCAACCTATAACAGTAGATAAAGATTTTAGGGAACAATTTAGATCGGCATATAGAACTAAGAGCTATGTATCTCTCTTAAATAGTGCATATTTTATATATAATATAGATACCCCACAAATAAGAACATTCCAAGAAGAGCGCTTTAAAATATTAAGAAAAATAGCTGGTTATGGCAAAGTAAACAAAGAGTTTATGAGCTATTACACACTTATGCCGAAGCAAGAAAAGTATAAAGCCATAAGTGAACTAGCACACAAAATAACTGATAGCGCCCGCACTCCTGTAGACAAAGTTTTAGCCATTAGAAACTATTTTCTATCAAAAAATGAAAATGGAGAACCCCTATACAAATACACAGACAACCCTGGCGAACCTGACATACCTAGTGCATCTAAACTACTCTATTTCTTAAATGAAAATCATAAAGGCTATTGTGCTTACTATGCAGGTGCAACGCTATTCCTCCTAAGAGCCATAGGCATACCCAGTCGTATTGCTGTAGGCTTCATGACAGAAGAGCGTAGCGATAAAAACAAAGGCTGGTATTGGTATTATGCGAACCAGGCACACGCTTGGGTGCAAGTATACTTCCCCGGATTTGGCTGGCTAGACTTTGACACCACAGTAGGTAATAGGGATGACGACCGCCCTACCCCACAACCTGACGGAACACCACCTATGCAAGCACCAAAAGCATGGCTGGCGGCAGAAGGTGTAGTTGTGAGTGTAGATACACTTCAAAAAACAATGGCTTTAAAAGTGAAAAAATATGTATTTCACGACAAAGAATATGAGCTAAAAAAATATGACACCCTTCAACTTGACATGAAAATAGCTGCTATATATATAGACAGTATGAATATTGCTTTAAGCAAAGTAAAATCAGGTGAAGAAGCAACAGCAGTATCCTATGCCGAAGCTATCAAAAACATAAAAGAAATAAATAACTCCAGTGCTGAAGCTACCTTACGTAGCTTACCTAGCTTAATACCTACAGACGAAGTATATCTACAGAGTAAAGAGAGAAAAGAAGCAGAAAAAAAGAAAAAAGAAGAGGCCTCAACTCCTCAACTAAGGGGATATAATAAGTTACTATTGGGCTTATACATAACAATATTACTTATAGGTATATTCACTGCAATCCCTAAAACAATTTTGGCATATTATAGCTATAGACATAAAAATGCAAAGAATGCTAGTATGAAAGCCTATTGGGCATACAAATACAGTTTGTATTATCTGCACATGATGGGCATTAACAAAGGGAATAAAACCCCATTACAGTTTGCACAACAAGTAATAGACCCTAAATGGGGCACTCAAATGCAAGCATTTATAATAGTGTATCTTAAAGATAAGTATGCTAAACAACCATTAAATGAGCGAGAAATTACAATTGTTACTAATTTCTTACAACCATTTATAGCACAAATAAAATCTCAGATTAAGCCAATGGAGCGCTGGTGGGCTTGGAAAAATACCATAAGAGCCATTTCATTCTTTACATTACCCGAAGAAGAAAAAGAAGCTTAAATTTGCTGAATGTGGTATTTAGAATAGCACACTAGTTCACTTACACTTAACAATAATTATCATACAATTGAAACCAAATATAGATTCTAAACAACCTGCTACATCTGGAATGAAAAAATCTGTTAAGATATTATGGAGAACATTCCTGATATCTATGGCTGCTTTTATTCTGCTTATAGTAGGTATTAACTATGGTCTGGTAGGCTATATGCCCTCCATGATAGAATTAGAAAACCCTCAAAGTGCACTATCTTCTGATGTTTATGCAGCCGACGGCACTATTTTGGGTAGATATTACGTTCAAGATCGTTCCAATTGTAAATACACCGATATATCTCCCAACGTCATCAATGCTTTACTAGCTACTGAGGATGCTCGCTTTTACGACCATTCGGGTATAGACCCTATAGCTACAGTAGCTATACCAGTTTACGCCATACTACAGAAAAAAAGAGGTTCGTCTACCATAACACAACAGTTAGCTAAAAACTTGTTTCCAAGAGGCACCACTAACCCCCTGATACTGCCTTTTATGAAATTAAAAGAATGGGTATTGGCCGTAAAACTGGAAAGAAACCTTACAAAAAATGAAATTATAACCTTATACCTAAATACTGTACCCTTTGGCGATAACGTATTTGGAATAAGAAATGCTTCTTTAACATTCTACAATAAAACACCCGATAAAGTATCTGTAGATGAAGCTGCTGTTCTTATAGGCATGCTTAAAGGAAATAGCATATATAACCCAAGAACACACCCCAAACGCGCTAAAGAACGCAGGAACACAGTACTAGACCAAATGGTAAAGTATAAGTACTTAGCCGAAAATGATGCTGAAGACCTAAAAGAAAAAGAAACTCCGCTAGACTATCACAAAATAGATTATCACGATGGTATAGCCCCTTACTTCCGTCAAGTGCTAGAGCAGCAAGTAAAAGGCATGCTTAAGGATCTTAAAAAAGCAGATGGCAATCCTTACGACTTGTATAAAGATGGCCTTAAAATATATACTACTATAGATGTACGCATGCAACGCTATGCTGAAGAGGCTATGCACGAGCATATGGCACAATTGCAGAAACAATTCATGTCGCAGTCTGGCTATGTAGACGGATCTATTTGGGAAAAAGGCTCTGCTAATGTAAAACGCATACTGAAAGCTAGCATAAAAGATTGCGACAGATACCAAAGTTTCAGAAATATTGGCATGAACGAACGCCAAGCTATGGAAGAAATGAAAGTAAAAGTGAAAACGAAAGTTTTTGCATGGAATAAAGCACATTATGTAGATACTGTAATTAGCCCTCTGGATTCTATAAAATATATGAAAACCTTCTTACAGGTAGGTTTCATGGCTATGGAACCATCTACCGGAGAGGTAAAAGCGTGGGTAGGCGGTATAGACCATACCTTCTTCCAATACGACCACGTAAATATTAACACCAAGCGTCAGGTAGGTTCTACCATAAAACCATTGTTATATTGCTTTGCTGTTGATAATGGATTTTCTCCTTGTGGAATAGTTTCAACTGCCCCTCAAAACTTCCCTAGTATGCCTAAAGCCTATGATGCTGGGGGTAGTGAAAAAGGAGATATTCCTATGAAATATGCGTTAGCACTATCTATAAACAATGCTGCATTGTACATATTAAAACAGGTAGGCATTGATGCTTTTGTAGATTTTGCACATAGGTGTAACATTGTTAGTAGATTAGATAAATTCCCATCTATAGCTTTGGGAGTATCTGATATATCTCTATTTGAAATGATGGGTGCTTATAGCATGTTCCCGGGTAAAGGTGTTAATACTCAACCATACTATATAGTGCGTATTGAAGATAAAAATGGTATGGTAATCAAAAATTTTGCACCAGTACAAAAAGAGGTTATTAACCCTAACACCGCATTTAAGATGGTGAAGATGATGCGTGGTGTGGTAAACTTTGGTACCGGTGCTCGTATGCGCTATCGCTATGGGCTGCAAAATGATATAGCAGGAAAAACCGGTACTACAAACAACCAAGCCGATGCATGGTTTATAGGTTATACACCACAATTATTAGCCGGTGTATGGGTAGGTTGTGATGATAGAGAATTCCGTTTCCGCAGCGAAGCCTTAGGACAAGGTGCTGCTGCTGCTTTACCTATATGGGCAATTTTTATGCGTAAGGTATTAGCAGATAAAAATTTGAACATCAATTCAAAAGCAATATTCCAAGTTCCTGAAGGTTTTGATGACTGTGGAGGAGATAACGACTTTAACGGAGCCGGCGGCGGCGGTGCAAAAGACAAACCTGAAGTGGAAGAAGTAGAGCACGCAGGACCGGCACAAACAGAACCTGAAGAAACAGAAAACTAGAGATACCGATAGCTACATGAGCAACAAAGTAAAAATTGTTAACGACCCGGTATATGGTTTTTTAAGGTTCCCCGAACAGGAAATAATACAAATCATTAACCATCCTTGGTTTCAGCGCCTTAGGAATATAAAACAAATGGGCATGGCTCATTTGGTGTATCCTGGTGCGGTTCATACTAGACTTCACCATTCACTTGGAGCATGCCACCTGATGGGTAAAGCATTAGATGAGTTAAAGCTAAAAGGTATAGATACTTCAAAAGAAGATGGATTAGCAGCCAGATTGGCAGCTTTGCTTCATGATATAGGACATGGGCCTTTTTCTCATTCGCTAGAGCATACACTTATTCCTGTTTCGCATGAAAAGCTATCTAGAATGATAATGGAGCGACTAAATGACGAAATGGGAGGTATATTAACAACCGCACTCAGCATTTTTAGTTCTAAGTATCCTAGAAAATATTTACACCAGCTAGTATCTAGTCAACTAGACGTAGACCGCATGGACTACCTGAATAGAGATAGTTTCTTCACGGGAGTATCTGAGGGGGTTATTGGCTACGATCGTATTCTTCAGATGCTAACCGTTACTAATAATGAATTACTGGTAGAGGAAAAAGGTGTTCATTCTGTAGAGAAATTTATAATAGCTCGTAGGCTTATGTATTGGCAAGTATACTTGCACAAAACAGTATTAGGCGCCGAACTATTATTAATAAACATAATAAAACGAGCAAAAGAACTGGCATCGCTAGGACAAGCACTTTTTGCCACCCCGGCATTAAAGCATTTTTTGTATAATAACATTACAGAAGACGACTTTATTAAAGACCCTAATCATCTTGATGTGTTTTGTCAATTAGACGACACAGATGTAATGGCATCTATTAAGATATGGCAAAACCATAGCGATAAAATACTATCCACTCTTTGTAAGATGATGATATTACGAAAACTGTATAAAATAGTTTTCGAAGATTCAAGTTTGGCAAACAATTTGGTGGAGAAACAACTAGAGATAATGAACAAGATGGGTGTGCCCGAAAAAGACATGCACTATCTTGCTTTTGAAGGCATTGCTAGAAATAGTACTTATAATATTGACAATGAGTTAATAAAAATAGAGACCAAACATGGTGATATAAAAAATATTACCGAGATTCACGACACATTAGTGAATCAAACTCTTGCTCGTGCAGTTGAGAAAAAGTACATTTGCTACATACGAAATTGGGATTGACTTCATAGTTAACGACATTGTAATATAATATTAACCGAAAAATAACTGAATATGCAGTTTACGGCGCATCAAATAGCTACCCTATTACAAGGAAAAGTGGAAGGCGACCCAGAAGTGAAAGTAAGCCATGTGGCTAAAATTGAGGAAGCTAACACCGGAGCTCTCAGCTTCATTTCCAACCCCAAATACGAAGAATATTTATATACATCAAAAGCGTCTGTTATTATAGTTAATGAAACACTAGAAATAACAGCGCCTGTAACACCTACTATCATAAGAGTAAAAGATGCTTATGGTAGCTTTGCTGTTCTGCTAGATAAGTATAGCGAAATAATATCAGGAGGCACAAAAACCGGAATAGAAGAACCAACGTTTATATCTAAAACAGCAAAAATTGGGAAGGATGTATACATTGGCGCGTTTACTTACATAGGTGATAATGTAGTAATAGGTGACGGAGTAAAAATATATCCGGGTTGCTACTTGGGTAATAATGTAAGCATAGGTAATAACTGTAAACTATATGCGGGCGTTAAGATTTATGACGAATGCCGCTTAGCAAATAAAGTAGTAATACACAGTGGCACTGTAATAGGTGGAGACGGATTTGGGTTTGCTCCTCTAAAAGACGGCAGCTACAAAAAAATAGCACAAATAGGTAATGTAGTAATAGAGGATGATGTGGAAATAGGTGCTAATACCACTATAGACAGAGCCACAATGGGATCTACGGTGATACGTAAAGGTGTTAAGCTAGATAATTTAATACAAGTAGCACACAACGTAGAAATAGGAGAAAATACTGCTATTGCTGCGCAAACTGGTATATCAGGCAGCTCTAAAGTAGGTAAAAATGTAGTTATTGGTGGTCAGGTAGGTATGGTAGGCCATATACAAATAGCTGACGGCACAAAAATTAACGCTCAAAGCGGATTATCAAAATCGGTACTATCACCGGCTTCTGTTCTTAACGGTAGTCCGGCATTTGATTATAAAAGCTCCCTAAAAAGTCAGGCAATTTTTAGACATTTGCCGGAGCTACAGCAACGTCTTCAGAAATTAGAAGAAACGGTGCAAGAGTTGACTAATTTATTGAGCCTACAAAATATTGAATATAAAAAGTGAGCGAAGAAACTTTAATCAGAGGCGATAAAAGAAGAACTGACTCAGGTAACAATCAGGAAAATCAAAAAACCCTGAAGGCTCCTGTATCATTGCATGGCGTAGGCCTACATACAGGTGCTGTAGTAACTACTACTATAAAGCCTGCCAATCCGGGATTCGGATATCGTTTTCAACGTATAGACTTACCTGAGAAACCAGTTGTAAAAGCTGATGCGGACTATGTTGTAGACACCTCAAGAGGTACTACTATTGAGCATAACGGCGCTAGGGTAAGCACCATTGAGCATATTTTATCTGCACTTGTAGGTATGGGCATAGACAATGCACTTATAGAGCTTGACGGCCCTGAAGTACCTATATTGGATGGTAGTGCGCGTGAGTTTATGGAGGCTATTGACAGTGTTGGCATTTTAGAGCAAGATGCACGCCGTATAGTATACTCTATAGATACTAACCTGCATTTTTATGACCCTGTAAAAAATGTTGATATGTTAGCAGTACCATCTGCCAACTATCAAATTACTGCGCTTATAGATTTTAATTCGCCTGTACTTGGTACGCAGCATGCTACTTTAAAAAACATAACAGAGTTTAGAACAGAGGTTGGCCCTTGCCGTACTTTCTGTTTTTTACATGAGTTAGAGTATCTACTAGACCATAACTTGATAAAAGGTGGCGACTTAAACAACGCCATAGTGGTTGTAGATAAAAAAGTGAGCCAAACTGAGCTAGACAGATTAGCTAAAGTATTTAATAAGCAAGCTATTGAAGTAAAACAGGAAGGAATTTTAAACAATATTCAACTGCACTTCCCTAACGAACCGGCTCGCCATAAATTACTTGATGTTGTAGGCGACTTAGCATTGATAGGACATCCTATTAAAGCTCATATAATAGCTAGCAGACCGGGGCATGCATCAAACGTAGAGTTTGCTAAAAAAGTAAAACAATACATTAAGAAGAACAAACATCTTTCTGATATACCGCATTACGACCCTAACCAACCGGCTATATACGACATCACAAAAATAGAAAAGGCACTACCTCATAAATTTCCTTTTTTATTAGTAGATAAAATTATAGAACTAAGTGACAATCACGTAGTTGGTATAAAAAATGCTACTTTTAATGAACATTTTTTCCAAGGTCACTTCCCTGGCAACGCAGTTATGCCCGGCGTGCTTCAGATAGAAGCATTAGCACAAACCGGTGGTATACTTGCTTTAAACAATTATAGCGACCCTGAAAATTATGATACCTATTTCTTGAAAATAGATAAAGTTCGCTTTAAACAACGCGTTGTACCTGGCGATACGCTAATTTTAAAATTAGAATTGCTAAATCCAATACGTAGAGGAATTTGCGAAATGAGAGGTACCGTATATGTAGGCAACAAATTGGTTACAGAAGCAGAATTAGTAGCACAAATAGTAAGAAAAGACAAGAAATGATTCATCCCCTTACATACGTACACCCGGACGCTAAAATAGCACCCAATGTAACGATCGACCCATTTTCTACCATTCACAAAAACGTGGAAATCGGGGAAGGTACTTGGATAGGCAGTAACGTAACCATTATGGAAGGAGCAAGAATAGGCAAAAATGTACGCATATTCCCTAGCTCTGTTATATCTGCCATTCCGCAAGACCTTAAGTACAAAGGTGAAGACACTGTAACCATTATAGGCGATAACACAACTATTCGCGAGTGTGTTACCATTAATCGTGGTACTAGTGACAAAAATGCTACTAAAATTGGCAATAACTGCCTTATAATGGCTTATACGCACATAGCACATGACTGTGAAGTGGGCAACTATTGTATATTTTCGAACAATACTACTCTTGCTGGCCATATTGTTGTGGGTGACAATGTTGTGCTGGCCGGACTTACTGCCGTACAACAATTTGTAAGAATTGGCTCTCATGCATTTGTAACTGGTGGTTCTTTGGTGCGTAAAGATGTACCACCATTTGTAAAAGCAGCTCGCGAACCACTATCATATGTGGGCGTAAACTCTGTAGGCTTAAAACGTAGAGGTTATACCATTCAACAAATCAATCATATACTTGATATTTATCGTATTCTTTTTGTAAGAGGCTATAGCACATCTAAAGCATTAAGCATTATAGAAACTGAAATTCCGGTATCTGATGAACGAGATGAAATAATAACATTTATACGCGAAACCGGGCGAGGCATCATGAAAGGTTATGCTCGTAACCACAAAAATGAAGATCCTGTATAGTGTATAAAACTGACTATCAATACCAAAGACCTGCAAATAAAATTGCAGGTCTTTTCACGTAAAATAGCCCACAAATTTTAGCCACACTCGGTAAACTTTAGCACTTTTGAATCGTCTAACAGAGATACATGAGATACATAAAAGAAAGAATAAGTATAATATTATTTTGCACCTTACCTGCTATTGCAACAGCACAAAATATACATGTAAGTGGTAAGGTAATAGACGCTAAAGACAAAGGCCCTCTAACAGGTGTTTCTGTTCAATTTATTTTCACGACCGATAGTACGGTAAAAAGTGGTGCCGTAACAGATATAGACGGCAACTACCAGATAGACTTAAATAAAAAAGGGAATTACAAAATAAACTACAGCTATGTTGGCTACCAAAGCATAACTAAAACTGTAGATTTAGATGCAGACACGCATCTTGTAGAATTACCAATGACGGCTAGCTCACAAACCCTAAAGTCGGTAACAGTAGCTACGAAAGAAATAAGAGCTGAGCAAAAAGGTGATACGGCGCAGTTTAATGCCAATGCCTACAAAACCAATCAAGATGCATCAGCAGAAGATTTAGTAACTAAAATGCCCGGGGTTACTTCTGACAATAACGGAGTGAAAGTTAATGGAGAAACAGTGCAGCAGATATTAGTAGATGGTAAACCATTCTTCGGCACCGACCCATCTTTAGCACTAAAAAACTTACCTGCTGAGGTAATAGATAAAATACAAGTTTTTGACAAGTTAAGTGACCAAGCACAGTTTAGCGGATTTGACGATGGCAATAGCCAAAAAACAATGAACATACTTACTCGCCGTAACAAAAGTGAAGGCATGTTTGGCAAGGTATATGCCGGCTATGGTTCTGATGAAAGATATATTGTTGGGGGAAATCTTAACATCTTTAATGGAGACAGGAGAATAACACTACTAGGTCTTTCTAATAATATTAACCAACAAAACTTTGGTGCTCAAGACCTATTAGGCATTGCATCTTCAGGTGGTGGTGGCCGTGGTGGTTCTGGCAGTGGTCGCGGTGGCGGTATGGGCAATAATGGTGGTAGTATGGGTGGCGGAGGTAATAACTTTATGGTATCTCAGCAAAACGGAATAGCGGCCACCAACTCATTTGGCACCAACTATAGCGACAACTGGGGTAAAAAAATAAAAGTTTCGGGAAGCTATTTTTATAATAGTACAAATACAGATGCGCTGTCAGGTACCGACAGAAATTATTTCGGCAAAACTGACTCTACAATTAGCTATAAAGAAACATCCGGAACGAATAGTTTTAATGCCAACCATAGGATAAACTTCAGATTTGAATATACTATAGACTCTTTTAATAGCTTAACTATAGTTCCATCTTTGAGTTTCCAAGAGAACAATACTACATCTAGCACAAGTGCTACAAACAATATGGGCGACAGACTTCTGGCATTGACCCAAAACACCAACTACGCAGGTTATAATGGATTTAATTTTAGTAATAACCTACTTTATCAACACAAATTTAAAAAGGATAGAAGAACCATATCTCTGAATATAAACAATGGCTGGAATGGCAAAACAGGCAATGGAGATAACATATCTAGCAATAACTATGCTGGTGTAGACTCAAACTATTCCAGAAAATTTGACTTAAATAATTCAGGCTACAATGTATCTACAAATATTAGTTACACTGAACCCGTAGGTAAAAAGGGACAACTACAATTTAACTACAACCCATCTGTTACCTACAATAATGCCGATAAAAGTATGTATCAAGAAGATACTACAACCAATAAATATACACTCATAGATAGCTCATTATCTAACAAATACAACACTACCTACACCACACATAGGGGAGGTATAAGCTATAGAATTGGCGATAAAAAAATAAACTTTAATATAGGGGCACAGCTACAATATGCTACACTACAAAGCGAACAACAATACCCTAGCATATATAGCATCAATCGCAACTTCACTAATATTCTCCCTAATATACAGTTTAACTACAGACAGCCAAATGGTAAAAATTTCAGGATTAATTACAGAACATCTACTAGTTCGCCAACCGTAGCGCAGTTACAAGATGCAGTAGACATTAGCAATCCTTTATTGTTAAAAACAGGTAATCCTAGCCTACAACAAAGCTATGACCATACCATTACCATGCGCTATGGTAATACCAATAATAAAACTGCCAAGAGCTTATTCTTTTTCTTTTACACTAATGTTACTGAGAACTACGTAGCAACTGCTACATATATACCTACTAAAGATTCTGTATTTAGAAATTCAGCAACCGACAATGCAATTACCATTAAAAAAGGTGGGCAAATTAGCATACCCGTAAACCTTAGTGGTTACTTTAGCCAAAGAGCCTTTGTTACCTATGGTTTGCCTTTATCAGCCATAAAATGCAACCTTAACTTTAATGGAGGTGTATCATTTACAAGAACTCCTGGCACTATTAATAATAACAGTAACTTTTCAAATAATTTAGCACCAACAGGCGGACTAGTTTTAAGCAGCAATATTAGTGAGGCTATAGATTTTTCGCTAGCCTATAATGGCACATATAACTTAATAAGCAATACACTAAACACAGCCAGTAATAATAACTACTATAACCATATAACCTCCTTTAGAATAAATTGGGTTGTTTGGAAAAAACTGGTACTAAACACCAGTGTGAACGAAAACTACTACGCATCGTTTAGTGGCAGTGCCGACCAGCACTTTATTTTATGGAATGCATATGTAGGCTATAAATTCTTAAAAAGCAATGCGTTAGAGGCTCGCTTTACTATTTTCGACATCTTAAACCAGAATACTAGTGTAACCAGAAATGTGACTGAAACCTATGTAGAAAACAACACTACACAAGTGCTAAAACAGTATGGCATGTTTCAGCTAACCTATAACATTAGAAAATTTAAAGGCAAAATGCCTGAAATGCCTAAAGAAGAAAACGGCAGACCAGATATGCCTCCTGGATTTAGGCCTAGAGGCGACTGGAATAAAGGTCCACAGGGCAATTGGTAAGCAGCAATTATAGCTAAGGATTGATTATATCCTTAGCTATAATTTTATTTTTTACCAGTTCTATCAAATATGCTTTTATAGCTTCCCCTTCCTGTGTACCAATTAATACTTTCTTTTTAGTACTCAATTCTATTTGAAAGCCAATATTACCTTTCACATTTATTGCTTTACCCTTATCACCTAATCCATATTTTATTCCCCAGCCACCATATTCTACTATAGGCTTGTATTGGCGTATATATGCCTTACTTATTTCGGCCCATGCAATAGTTTTATATTTTATATGAAAGGGAAAAAATTTATAATGAACTCCCTCACTATCAATTTTAGTATCAAGCCTAAAAGACCACATTAAAAACAAAATAGAAACCGGCAATGCTATAGCTGTAATATAAGTGGCAGCATCAAAATGCTCTCCTTTAGCCATTACTTGATAAGCTGTTATAGCCATAGGCACTAGTAAAGAACCTACTAAAATAAGCCACAACCATACTTGGGTAAACTTCTGACGTTCCGTAAACGGATTCATATCCTATCAATAATTTTATTATTAATTACATTATTTTTCGCTTCAACCAGGCTCTAAACAATTCTTTCTTTAATACACTTTCATCTGGGTCTGTCATTGGGCCTGTATAAGGCTGGCCTCTTTTGGTATAGTATTTATTAAAAGTACTTTGGTTGATTCCCCACTTCATTAAGAACTGCTTGCGACCATTATTTTTCACTATCCTTAAGGTAGACTTGCTTTGAAAGTGGTATACCCTACTCTTAGCTACCCCCTTAAATATTCTACAGCCTGCCGACCACATTTTCATAGAAAAATCATCGTCACTACTTACACCAGGACTAAGCTCTATGCTATACCCCCCTACAATGTGCCAATATTTACGATGCACTATAGTAGGTGGCCATGTAGAGCCCGCCCAATCATTTATAGAGTACGTATTATATTTTGCCAGTAATTCAGCTTCTTTAAATCCTTCTATGGTAGTACCAAAATCAGCAACTATCACACAAGGATTATTATGATTGGTAGGCTCTATCATAGTAGACGATAGCATAAAACAATCAGTGTTCAATGTAGCTATATCATCTAGTATATGCTTATCCCACATAGGGCACACATACATATCGTCATTCATATAAACGATATAATCGTTTGTACAAATACCTCCAGCCATATTTACAGCTACGCATATACCTGCATTATCAGGCGTATGTGTATAGTCTATACCTTCTTGTTTTGCCCACTCTAATGTGCCATCACTGCCATCATTTATGTGCAATACAATTTGGTGCTTATGGGTAGAGTTTTTTCTGATACTCTCTACACACAGCTTAGCAAAAGGCAAATTATTCCAAGTGGGAATGATTATAGAAAACATCTACGATTTTTTAGCAACTACCTAAATCAATAAGCAGCTATGAATAAGTATGCGAAAATACACATAGTAAATTATATAGAGCTAATAGATGCTAGAGTTAATTGAATAAAAATAATTACAGCCATAAAATCCAAAACTAATAAGACCTCGTAAGTAATAGTACAACACCAATGAGAAACACAATTACTTCTAAATAAATAATCCAATGAAAAAAAGATCGCTAAAAAAGCTGATCCTGCTTACAACAGGAACTGGTATTGCTTTGCTCTTAGTATTAGTAGTGCACATTTATTTGGTTACCAAGCCTAAAGCACCAGAGCCTAGCACCAT
This sequence comes from uncultured Flavipsychrobacter sp., assembly GCA_964461535.1. Classification (GTDB taxonomy): domain Bacteria; phylum Bacteroidota; class Bacteroidia; order Chitinophagales; family Chitinophagaceae; genus Flavipsychrobacter. The sequence goes on along the minus strand of CAYWUY010000002.1, from coordinate 89,046 downwards.
TGCAATGGCAAGATTTGATGTGCGAGAAACAATAGATAATCTACAAGCATCTGAAATAACAAATTGGCTACAACAACAAGACGGCATAGACCATGTTTTATGTAATGCAAATACAAAAATTGTGGTTTTCACCTTTCATCCTTACTACAATAACGCTGAACATATTTTAAAAGCGTTCAACAACAGAAGCGGCTATACTGCAAAAAGATATTTACCAAGTAAAGAAGATATGCAAGCCGGCTGTCCTGTTGCTACTACAGGCTTTACAGGAAGCGTTATAAAATACATATCTCAGAAATTCAACAGTTAATTATTCATTCAAAAAAATCTAACAGAATAGCTTATGAAAAAGACAGGCCTATTTGTAGCATTGTTGGCCATTGGCTTTGCCATGACAACACCATCTTGCAAAAAAGATGACAACAACTCTAGCAGTACAAAAATGACGCTTTACGACTCATTAGGTGGAACAACCATGGTTGCAGACCCAGCCAATTCGGGACAAATGATAGAAAAAGGCAGACTAGGAATAAGGTCTGTAGTAGATAGTACCATTTTTGTGATAGCTGCAGACACTGCTATCAACAGTTATTTCACTGTATTATTAGCTGAGGTAACCAGCGGAAACACAACAGGATTTAGCGCATTAAGCACCAGCTTAACAGATTTCTTTTGCACAGCAACAGGAGCTAAAAACTTTACCTACAAAGGGAAAAATATGGTAGCAGCACACGATCCGGCTCAAAATTCAAGAATGGCTATGAAATCTAACAATGCTGCTTTCGATGCATTTATAGCTGATTTGGTAAAAGGTGCTAAGAAGTGTGGCTTGTCAGATCAGCTAATTGGCCAAGTTGGTGCACTGGTTGAAACGCTTCGTCCACAAGTAGTACAACGATAAAACAAAAAGAAGTATACCCCGTGGTAAGCTGAGGAGATTAATTTTTCCTCAGCTTTTTTGTATTTATAACAAAACACTAATAAAAACAAAATATAATTGCTACTACTTTACATTCTATATTCATGATATGCTAATTATTACACTTGCAATTATTACTCTATTACTAGCAGTATGTATTTATATATACTCGGGTAAGATAAACAACAAAAACACATTTGAAGTAGTTAGCGTAGTAGCATTAACTACTTTTTTATACCTGTATGGCGCTTGGTTTTTAATTACTATCTATCTAAAATATTTCTTTGTTGCAGTTACATTGTTTAGACTAGCTAACAAATCTAAAAATAGTATCAATAAGGAACCTACTAATAAAGTTATCTATATTATTACTTCTATATCAAGTTTACTATGCATTTTATACTTTACTGGTACAAAAAAGACTAACCATATTGTACATCTTCAAATGCCTTTTAAAGAAGGTAAATACTTGGTTATGCAAGGTGGCAAAGGATTACCTACCAATCTATTTCACACATCTCTACGCAGCTCGTTTTTTGCAATGGATATAGTTAAACTAAATGATATTGGAAACCGAGCAAACAAAATATTCAGCTATAAATTAAAAGACTATGCGATTTATGGGGATACAGTATACAGTCCCTGTGATGGTGAAATTGTAAAAACTGAGGATAACAACCCTGACAATATTCCGCCAGACAGAAAACGTGGACCTACTAACACTAACCAGATACTAATTTCAACTGGCAAAAACTATATATTCATGGCCCATTTTCAACCAAAAAAAGTATTTGTAAAAAAGGGAGACAAAATACATGCTGGACAAGCCCTTGGACTAGTTGGCAATTCTGGTTTCAGTATAGAGCCACACTTGCATATACAAGCAACAGTAAACTCACACAAAGGTCTAAAATGGTATGAAGAAAAAGGAGCAGAAATATACTTTAACAAAAAAAGATATAATTTATTTGAAACTATACACATCCAATAATCCCTTATTAAAGCATACCAATTCTATTCTTTTCCACAATACACTCACAATAAGCATCAGATAGGCATTTAAGCAGATTAAAAAATTAATTTTGCCACAATGGCAAAAAAGGATCCGGCGGAAACCCCGCTCATGAAACAGCATAACGAGATTAAAGCAAAATATCCCGATGCTGTCTTACTTTTCAGGGTTGGCGACTTTTATGAAACTTTTGGAGAGGATGCTATAGTGGCATCCAGAGTTTTGGGTATCACACTCACTAAAAGGAGTAATGGCGCAGCCTCTTCTGTGGAGCTAGCAGGCTTTCCTCATCATGCCTTAGATACTTATTTGCACAAACTAGTAAAGGCTGGGCATCGTGTAGCTATATGCGACCAACTGGAAGATCCTAAATTAACTAAAGGGATAGTGAAGCGCGGCGTTACAGAATTGGTAACACCAGGTGTAGCTACTAGCGACAAACTACTTGAAAACAAAACCAACAACTTCTTAGCTGCCCTACATATAGGAGATCCATTATGTGGTATATCCTTCTTAGATATAACTACCGGGGAATTTTATGCTGCCGAAGGCACCATAGAGTATATGGATAAACTTTTACAAAGTTTTCAACCATCGGAGGTAGTATTATCTAAAACCCAGTCAAAACGTTTTAAAGAGTTTTTTGATACTAAGGTATACACCTTCCATATGGAAGATTGGATATTTAAAGACCAGTATACCTACGACTTACTTTTACAACACTTCCAAACCATATCGTTAAAAGGATATGGTATAGACGAAATGCGTGCAGCCATCATAGCCTGTGGTGCTGCTATACATTATATTAAAGATACCGAACACAGCAATCTACAACACATTAATGTTATACAACGTATAGTAGCAGACGAGTTTTTATGGATGGATAGGTTCACTATCCGCAATTTGGAATTACTAAGTACCGGTTATGAACAAGGTGCATCGCTTCTAAATGCATTAGACCATACGCACACACCTATGGGTGCGCGTTTGCTAAAACGCTGGCTTATATTCCCACTATTTGACCTTACCAAAATAGAACAGCGACTAGACTTAGTTACCTACTTCCTTAAAGAAACAGAGCTTAACAGCACTATTACCCAACTTATCAAGCAGATTGGTGATATAGAACGCTTAATAGGTAAAATACCATTAAAAAAAGCTAACCCTAGAGAAGTACTGCAATTAGCTAGGGGGCTTAAGTTCATGGAAGAGATTCGAGAAGTATGCATTACCGCTAGTGATGACACTTTAGGACGAATGTCTCAAGCCATACAACCGCTTACATCTTTAAGGGAGCGCATTATAAATACCATAGTAGAGGATGCACCAGTACTTATAAATAAAGGCGGTGCCATAAAGGAGGGTATACATGAAGAACTAGACCAATTAAGAAAAATATCACGCAGCGGCAAAGACTACCTCCTCCAAATACAAATGGAAGAGTCGCAACGTACCGGCATCAGTTCTTTAAAAGTTAGCTATAACAATGTGTTTGGCTACTACCTTGAGGTAACTAATGCGCATAAAGACAAGGTTCCTCAAGAGTGGATAAGAAAACAAACTTTAGCCAATGCAGAAAGATATATAACACCGGAGCTAAAAGAGTATGAGGAAAAAATACTTGGCGCAGAAGAGAAAATATTAGCAATAGAGGCTACTATTTATCAAGAGTTATTGAACGCTATTGAACCTTTTATAGCCCCCATTCAAACCAATGCCAACATCATTGCTCAGCTTGATTGTCTATTAAGCTTTGCTGCTAATGCTCGCAACTATAATTATCATAGGCCGGAAATGACTAACGAGCCTAACCTTGAAATTGTAGAAGGTAGACATCCTGTGATAGAGCAAAGATTAAATGCCGGAGAAAGCTATATAGCTAACGATATAACACTTAATAAAGAAGACCAACAAGTAATTATACTCACCGGCCCTAACATGAGTGGTAAAAGTGCACTACTACGACAAACAGCTATCATTACACTAATGGCGCATATGGGCAGCTATGTGCCGGCAACAAAAGCTACCATAGGCCTAACTGATAAGATATTTACCAGAGTAGGTGCGTCTGACAATTTAAGTGGCGGCGAAAGTACTTTTATGGTAGAAATGAACGAAACGGCCAGCATTATAAATAACATCACCGATCGTAGCTTGGTATTGCTAGACGAAATAGGCAGAGGAACTAGCACTTATGATGGCATATCAATAGCGTGGAGTATCGTAGAACACTTACACAATATACCTGCTAAACCTAAAACACTTTTTGCCACACACTACCATGAACTTAATGAACTGGAACATCAGTTAGAACGTGTAAAAAACTACCACATAACGCATAAAGAAACCGGCAATAAAGTAATATTCTTACGCAAAATGGCTCCGGGCGGTAGTCGTCATAGTTTTGGTATTCAAGTAGCACGCATGGCCGGTATGCCGCCCAAGTTACTTGACAGAGCTAATGAAATACTAAGTACACTAGAAGAAAAACACGCCACTCAACCAAGCGACACTATGCAAAAGGTAAAGAATATAAAACCACTACCTAATTACCAGCTTAATATCTTTGACGGTGTAACAGATGATCTTAGAAGAATTCAACAAGTACTAGACGAAACCGACATCAACACTTTAACTCCGGTAGAAGCACTGTTGAAACTAAACGAAATGAAAAACATCACCAAAAATTACAAATAACTACCGTTAGTAAACAATAATTACCGTTGGTAAACTAATATAAATGGCACGCAAAAATGCGTGCTATTTTTATATCAAGAAACAAGTAATTGCTTTAACTAAAACTACTGATATGAAAAGATTTATACCACTAATTATCGCACTAATTGCAGCATTGTGTTTTGCATCGCTATAACGTATGCAAAATATGACTGCATGGTAAAAAAAGTAGCATTTTTATGCACTATTCATCTTAGGATGACAATGACTAAACAAAAAATCGGGTCTCGAACTTTCGAGACCCGATTCATTATATAGCAAGTATAGATTCCTATTTTTCAATTACTAGTGGAAGCGTGCTGCTACCCTCAGCATTTAATATTCTCACCCAATATCTTCCGGACTGCAAATGAAGTGGCAGCTGAATTTTATTAGTTGCTGTTGCTTTTTCAATGCTAGTAGCCAATACCTGACGACCAACCATATCATATATACTTATCTGCATAGATGCACCTAATTGAGCACCAGAAACATTTAATAATATATATTCAGAGGCAGGATTAGGAACAATAGTAATACCGGCCAATGTTGTTATATTATTTACGCCAAGCGAGCCTTTCCATATCGTTACTTTATTACTGGTATCTTTTTTAGGATTAGCACATGGCATACTACTTACCAGTGTACACCATACTGTATCATTGTAATATATATTTCTAGAGTAGGTAGGACTATTGGCACCTGCAATAGCTACACCGTTTACATACCATTGAAAAACAGGACTTGAACCTGCAAATGTAACATCTGTAAAGAAGGAAACTACCTGACCTAAATAGGTTACTGTATCTAAAGTAGCTAATACGCTAATAGATGGCACCAAAGAAGGGAATACTACTATTGGTGCAGCGGTAGAAACACTCGCCGGTACAGCACAAGGTAGAGTTGAGGTAAAACGTGCACTTACAACATCTCCTGCGCTAGGATGTGCCATATAGGTTAGAGATGTATCTACAGGTGTTGTTCCTATATACCATATAATAGGAGCTGTACCCGCATTTACCGGCAGTGCTGTCAACAACACAGAATCACCTGAACATAGAGAATCTTTTGATGCAGTAATTCCTAGACTTGCAGCACCACCAGGACTTACGTGCATAGTTATTTTGTTAGAGTTAACCACACTTGGTATAGCGCATGGTAATGAACTCACCAACGTACATGTTACACTATCGTTATTGGCTAATGTAGATGTTGTATAAGTACTACCTGCTGCACTAACAACAGTGCCGTTTACCTTCCATTGGTATGCAGGACTAGACCCACCGTTAGAGGTACTAGCTGTAAAAGTTACAGACGTGCCGCTGCATATAGAGTCATCAGAAGCAGAAATAGCAATTGATGGAGTAGAACTTGTAGCCGAACCTATTACAATAGTATCTCTACCCACGCATCCTCCTGCATTAGTTACGCTAACATGATAAGTACCGGGAGTAGAAACTGTAATCATTTGTGTTGTAGCGGTAGTATTCCACATATAGGTACTACCAGGATTTCCGGCATTTAACGTTACTGTTCCACCAGAACATATCGAAACATCAGGACCTAAACTAACAATAGGAGATGCATTTAAAGCAACTGTAGTAGTTGCTGTTCGGTTGCAACCCATTGCATCAGTAACCACAAGGGTATACGTACCCGCATGTGCAGCTGTCACAGAGGTAATAGTAGGATTAGCAGCAGTTGAAGTAAAGCCAGCTGGTCCGGTCCAGCTATAAGAATATGGAGTAGTACCACCTGTAACAATAGAGGTCAATAACAATGTATTACCTACACAAATAGGTGCATTAGAGCTAGGCGTTACACTTATTGCAGAAGGCTCAGTAACCGCTATAGTTCTTGTAGTAGCACATCCTACTCCATTACTAGCCACTACAGTATATACGCCAGCACTCAATCCTGATATATCTCTCGTTGCTGCACTATAACCTGAAGGGCCTGTCCATGCATAACTAATAGTTCCTGTCCCAGATACAGTTAGAGCTACTGCACCGTTAGAACCACCATTACAACTTACGTTGGTTACACTAGGTGTAACCACTGGTGGCAAACATTCTGTAACTGTTAAAGAAGTACTGGCACAGTTATCACCTGAGGTACCACTGTTCGCATTACATATTAAGCCTGAAGCATAAAAAGCAACACTACCCGTACCGGTAGATGGTGCAGTCCAAGGTATGCTAATAACATTTGTAGTTAATCTGGCAGTATGCTCTACATAGTTTCTACTAGAAGAAACCACATTATGCGTACTTGCAGGCAATGGCGTAGACCAACCATTTATATTGGTGTTTGTAGCACTTTGCACACTTACTATCTGGAAACCATATCTGGTAGTAGTTAATATACCAGTACCCGTAATGGTTATTCTTACCGTATATGAGCTACCTGGAGAATAAGATGTAACGGGCGTTGTTCCTGATAGTAATTCCACTGTCGTTACTGGGCTAAAACTTCCTCCACTGTGGCACGATGAACAGTTACCACCATCAAATGAGGCTCCTGTTCTTCTATTACCGCTAGAGGCAGGGCCTCCGCTATTATTCATAAAAAAGACGCAGGTAAATATTCCTGCAAGCATGGTTAATGCAGCGCTTTTAGTAAATTTAAAATGCATACTGAGGCTTCTTTTGTGAGTTTGAGTATATTATGTATACGTAGAAAAATACGATACAGTTCTATTATTGTAAAAATACTTGAGTAATACCTAAATATTAAAAAACAAAGCATAAGTATATGTTATCAACAACATACATATTAATCCAATAACAATAAGATTATATCAAGTAAATTCAGGAAATTTGCATCAGATTGTTATGATATACTCTTCTAAACTTATTGAGGACGCTGTACAAGAATTTTCAAAACTACCAGGCATAGGTAAAAAAACTGCGTTACGCATGGTGCTTCATATGCTTAAAATGGATACTGAAGAGGTAGACGAATTCACCAAGGCACTGAGCAATATGCGACACCAAATCAAATTTTGCAAAGATTGTCATAACATATCTGATGCCGAGGTGTGTACTATCTGCATTAACCCGGGACGGAACAGAACTCAAGTATGTGTTGTTGAAAATATTAGAGATGTTATAGCTATTGAAAGCACCCAACAATATAGTGGTTTATATCATGTGCTTGGTGGCATATTATCTCCATTAGATGGTATTGGCCCGGAACAATTACATATAACCGACCTTCCTAACAGAGTAAAAGAAAAAGGAATAACAGAACTTATCATGGCATTGAGTCCTACTATGGAAGGTGATACTACAGTATTCTATATTGCTAGACAACTTAGTGGCATGCCAGTAAGCATAACTACAATTGCGCGTGGTATAGCCTTCGGAGGTGAACTTGAATATACCGATGAAATGACACTAGCCCGCTCTATAGCCAAAAGGTTACCAATAGAAAATTATATGAGTATTAAATAAAAGACCCGGAAGAATCCGGGTCATTTTTACTATTTGGTTGTTGTGTGTCCGATTTATAGCTATTGTATATGTATGAGTTTATTGATTTTGTTTCCTTTATCATTCAATATAGACAAGGTATAAATACCTGCTACTAGCTTTACAGAAGGGTTTACCTCATGTAATTCAGGATTACTACCCCACGCTTGCGAGTACACTAAAGCACCAACTGCGTTATATAAATTTACAAAAACATTATCATTAATATTAATTTCCCCATTATTTTTAACAAAAAAGTTGCCATCATTAGGTACTGGGTATATTAATACATCAGCTGGTGTTTTCATACTTTTTACATCCAAAGTACCATAGTATATATATACACTATTACTTGTATCCTTAGCCTTTGTAGCACATGTAGCATTACTAGTTAGCACACAGAATATAGTATCAGGTTGAGTAACACTTACATTATACATAACACCACTAGCGCCCGCTACCACATCTCCGTTCAAATACCATTGATAAATAGGTGCCGATCCTCCGTAGCTTGCATCAGAAAAAATATTTACATGCTGACCATATGTAGAAACAGTATCTACTGCAGCTAGTATACTAATATGCGGGTTAACAGACGGATTTATAGTGATAGATAATGTATTGCTAGCGGTATCAGGATTTGCACAAGCCAAACTACTAACCATTTTTGCTTCTATAATGCTTCCTACCATTGTTGTGTAGTGGTAATGTATACCCGTATCTACTAGCGCACCATCTTTATACCACATTATTTGTCTTCCTATACCTCCGTTTACTATGTTGGCCGTTAGTTCTACTACCGTTCCTGAACACACATTATCAGCATCTTTTAATATATCAATAGAAGTAGCTGGTGATGGAGTTACCGACATAGCAATAACAGGAGCAGCCACTGATGATGCCGTAATACAACCTAAACTACTTGCCATTAAACACTTAACTGTATCACCCGGCAGTAGTGCACTTGTAGTAAATGTGGGAGTCGATGTTGTTCCCATTAGTACCCCATTCCTTTTCCATTGATAACTTGGATAACTGCCACCATTTACGGTACTGGCAGTAAAGGATACTGAATTACCTTGACATATAGCAGAATCTGATGCCGATATGGTAACTGAGGGCACTACAGGGCTGGTACTACCTATTACTATAGTATCAGAAGCAGTACAACCATAAGCGTTAGACACATTTACAGCATAGGTACCAGGCAATGAAATAGGTAAATATCTACCGATGCCAGATGTATTCCATAAATAAGAGCATCCTGGATTTCCAGCGTCTAAAGTATCAGTATGACCTATGCAAAGATTACGATCAACGCCTAAATTAACAACAGGAGCTGATAGTAAAGAAACAAATGTAGTGTTGGTAGATACACAACCATTTGCATCAGTTACCGTAAGCAAATACGATCCTATACCAGAATAACTTAACCCACCATGAACAGGATTTTGCATTGTAGATGTAAAACCATCAGGCCCAGCCCAACTGTAGGTATATCCACCTACCCCACCACTTGCGGTACCATATAGCATCATAGTACTTCTTGGGCAAAATGGAGCATTTGAAGATGCTACAGCGCTCACTGCAGAAGGCTGAGAAACTGTATAACTTACTGTTGTAGCACAACCACCCGGCACTGTTACCGTACATGAATATGAACCAGCTGCCAGACCGGTAATGTTAGGCATACTAGAGCTAAATGAGTAAGGCCCAACCCAACTGTAAGTAAATGAAGATGCACCGGATGCACTTATGCTTATTGTTCCTGATGATGAACCAAAACATAATGCTGATGTGGCACTACCGCTTACTACAGGTGCTGTACATCCAGAAGCATCTAAAGCCGGAGATGACGTATGGTCACCATCTATAGTTGCAACTTGATGAGCGTAATTCACACCAACATCAGCAAACATATCGTTAAATACTAATTCATTTTTGTTTTTTTCAAATATATTAGGATATAAAAAAACATTTGCTGTTTGATATTTAGCATTTAAACTGCTAGACGCAGATGGCTTACCACCCTCTATTCCCAGTGTCTGAGCAAAAGAAACATGCTGTAATGAAACAATTGAAATCAGCAACAATACGCGCGAAATCAAATTTACTTTATCATATATACATCTACTCATCTTAACAAACATTTAGTTAAAAGCAAATATACATACAGAAATAAAAAATCCTAAAAATAAATTGTTAAGGACTGAAATAAATTAAAATTTTACGCTAACAGAAGTAGCTGATTATCTGCAACATAGAAACTATACTACCATTTCTTTTCTATACTATCTAAAATAGTAACATAATTCAAATACCGCTCTTCAGACAATTCACCAGACTCTACGGCGCTCCGTATTGCACAACCTTTATCGTTTAGGTGCAGGCAATTATTGAATTTACAGTCTTGTAATCGAGCTTTATATTCAGGAAAATAGTGAGACAGTTCCTCCCTTTCAATATCTATTAGGCCAAATTCCTTTACGCCTGGTGTATCAATAATTCTTCCTCCAAATGGCAGGTCAAACATTTCAGCAAATGTAGTAGTATGTTGCCCTTTGCCACTCCAGTCAGATACTTCTAAGGTTCTTAACTCCTTACCGGGTATTAATTGATTGATAAGTGTGCTTTTACCAACACCAGAGTGCCCGCTAAATAGTGTGGTTTTATTTGTTAAAAGTTGCTGCAGCTCATCCATTCCCTTAGCTTCCGTAGCCGACACCGTTAAAATCTTGTAACCAGCATCAGCATATATAGCCTGCCAATCTTCTAAAGTTTCAGCTTCTTTTTCTGTATGCAAATCACACTTATTCACCACAATGACAGCAGGTATATGATAAGCTTCTGCTGTTATTAAAAACCTGTCTATAAATCCAAGAGAAGTTCTAGGTTGTTTTATTGTTACTATGAGTAAGGCAATATCTAAGTTTGAAGCAATAATATGTTTTTGGTGCCTATTGTGCGGAGATACCCTAACTATATAATTTGATCTTGTTTTTATTTGATTAATTACCGATGTTTTAACTACATCATCCTCTACTTCCATTGTCACCTCATCGCCTACTGCTATAGGGTTAGTACTTGAAATATCTGTATCCACCTTCATCTTTCCCTTTACTCTGGCATTCCAAAATGTTCCGGCATCATCCTTAACTATATACCAGCTTCCGGTAGACTTATATACCAATCCGTTAATGACCATATTTCAATACTAATAGTGTTTTGTTACTCATACCTCAATGCAGTTATAGGATTTAGTTTTGATGCTTTTATAGCGGGATATAAACCGGAAACAATACCAACAATGGCACATAATAGTACACCCACTGCTATCCATAACCATGGCACAACAAAGCCAACCTTAAATATAAAACCAACTAAATTACCTAACAATAAACCCATAATTACCCCAACACCTCCGCCTAATACACTTATAATTACTGCCTCAGTTAAAAACTGACTTCTTATATAGGACGACCTTGCCCCCAATGCCTTACTAACACCTATCTCTCTGGTTCTTTCAGATACTGATTCCAGCATAATATTCATCAATCCTATAACTGAATTAAGTAGTGTGATGATACATATGGCAATAGCAGCCGCTTGTATATATATAGTGTTTTCCATCACCATATTTACTAAGTCATTGTTTTGAGAAATATTAAAGTCATTAGCATCCCCTAGAGGAGTTTTTCTAATTACTCTAAATACGCCTTCAGCCTCTTCCGTTGCAAATTCCTTCATATGCACATCATCTACAAAGACATTAATAACATATGAATTATCGCCTCCAAAAAGCTGCCTACCAGTGTTTAGCGGAAGTAAGACATTATTATCGCTATTCATAAACATGCTAGCACCTTTAGACTCCAGCACACCTATCACAGTGCATCTATTAGATCCTACCATTATACTTTTACCTATAGCATCTTTGGCTTTCTGCTTAAACAACTTATTAGCCACACCATCACCTATAATACATACATAAGCTCCACTCTCTACTTCATTCACCGAGAAATTTCGCCCTGCAGTTAGCTTATAATCATTTACTGAAAGATAACCCTCATCAGCACCTGTTATTGATATATTCGGATTTGTCTTTAGCGAACCGTAAACTATAGTTGATACAGATGATAAATTTGCTGATAAACTAACTAAAGCTGGGAACTTAAATCGTTCTTTAAATAATTTAGCATCAGTATAGCTTATAGTTTTCCCTTCAGAATAACCTATATGCACACCCATACCACGCTTACGCTTCTTAACTACCTCGCTATTTATCTGAAAACTGTTTACCCCCATACTACTAAAACTAGAGGTCAAAGCCACCTTCATCACTTCAATACCTGTAAGTATTCCCACTAAAGACATAATACCCAATGCTATCACTGCTATGGTGATACCTGAACGCAACCTGTTATTGCGAATAGCCCTCCATGCTAATGTAATATTGAATATCAAATTCTTCATGCCGCCAAAGTTAAACGATTTATGTTATGCAGATATACTTTAGCAAAATAGCCACTGCGGTTTTGCAGTGGCTATTTCAATATATCAATAGTATCTTATTTATAAATAACTAATCGTTTATTTACTGTATACCCATCAGCCTTTAGAGTAACTATATACATTCCGGCTGCCAAATCCGACTTCACTTCATGATTAGCATTACTAGTAAAAGTATATGATTTAATAACTTGCCCCATTAAATTAGACAATGTAACTTCTACTAGCTGTGCAGATGCCGTAATAGGCATTACAATAAAACTTCCTTTAGAGGGATTAGGATAAACTTCTAATCCTAAATTACCTTTTAAAGCATTTTTTACACTTACGTAGCAGTCCCCTATATTACTTACCAATATTGGTTTAGCAACTGTATAGCTCCCGCAAGGCAAAGTAACAGTATATTTTATGGTATCTACACCCGGTGCAAGGCCGGTAACTAACCCCGTTGACGAAATAGATGAAATAGTACTGAAAACATTACTAAACGTGCCTCCTACTACATCATGATAAAATGTAGTAGTATCATTAACGCACACGCTATCAGCAACAGAATGCAGAGGTGTTGGCACAGGTGGGGCAATAATATTTACAACTATTTTAGTAGTGTCTGCCAATGCTCCATCAGAAACTCTCACTTTAAATGAATCTAACCCAACATACCCCAAAGCAGGAGTATACGTTAAGCCTGTGGGAGTTATTACTGCTCCTGTAGAAGAGGTTGTATAATACGTAATTACAGTACCATGAGAGGGAACAGACACTATACCCCAACTTAATGGCTGTGCAATATCTGTATCTATTGCTGCCAAATAAGTATTAATAGAGGTGGCACCACCATCCATACAAGCGGTCATCTCTTGACGATCGCCACCTGTAAAATGTGGCTTGTAAGACGGCCTAATAAATCTAATTCTATTGTTTGCATTATCTGCAATATATACGGCTCCTGTAGACTCATTTATTGCAAAACCAGTAGGATAATTTATAGATGCAGACAAAGGAAGTCCTCCATCTCCTGAAAAACCCGCCACACCATTCCCAATCACTGTATTTATTATACCTGAACTAGCAAGTATTCTGCGTATTCTAAAATTATTATAGTCAGAAAAGTAAATATTGTTACCTAAATCCGTCCATACACTTCTAGGATAATATACACGTGCCAAATTAGCAGGACCACCATCACCAGTAAAACCATAAGTAGCTGAGCCGGTCACTGTTGAAATAATACCCGATGTATTTATCTTTCTAATTCTGTTATTACCATTATCCGATACATAAATATTACCAACATTATCAACTGCTACAGCGGTAGGATATTGAATATTGGCAGATGTGGCTAACACTCCATCTGTGGTAGGGGCACAAATACCAGTACCTCCTATAGTTGTTATAATACCTGAAGTGTTTACCTTCCTTACCCTACAATTGTTTTGATCTGCCAAGTATAAATTACCGGATGCATCAAAGGCTATTCCTTCCGGAAACCCTAACATTGCGGCTGTTGCAGGACCACCATCTCCACTAAAGCCAAAACCACCAACACCAGCAACTGTTGAAATAATACCGGAAGCGTCTATTTTTCTAATTCTATTATTACCCCTATCACAAAAATATAATTCACCACTAGGAGATATAGCTAAACCGGAAGGATTATTAAGATCAGCACTTATTGCAGGACCACCATCTCCACTAAAATCTGATGTACCAGTACCTGCTATCGTATTAATTATACCATCCGTACCTATTTTCCTTATTCTATTATTAAACTGATCAGCTATATAAACATTACCCACAGCATCTACTACTACTGAACTAGGGTTATTTAACTGCGCTGAAATGGCAGGTCCGCCATCGCCAGAAAAGCCTGCTACTCCTGTACCTGCAAAAGTGTTTATAGCCTGCGCCTTAACGTTAGTAATAGCGCTTACAACCACAAACAAAGACATTAAGAGTTTATATCTAAGAGACATGTGTATACAAAAACAACTTTGAAGGACACTAAGTTAAAGAAAATATTAATACAAGATAAGATAAGTCATATATTGCTTACAGCATACTATATATAACTACTATCCAATTTATTACAACTTATAGCCAGGCCTAAACTGCTGCATTGCTGCTACATATTTAGCTACTGAGTCTTCTCTTCCCATTGCCCTAAATGTCAAAGCCATATTTTCATAAGAAGATGGAAACTCAGGGCTTACAGCTATTGCATGATATAAATTCTTGAGTGCAGAATCATACATACCCATCTTCATAAAGCACAAGCCCTTATTACTTAGCGCATTTACATAATCCGGATTGCCTTTAAGTGCCCTATTACATAAGTCAATTGATTTTTGATATTGCTGGCGCATAAAGTAAACACCCGCAAGGTTATTCATGGATATGATATCCTTATCACTTAGCGACAATGCTTTTAAACCATGAACTTCTGCCGAGTCGTATTGTCCTATATGAAAGTAAGCATTACCAATACTAGAATGACCACTACCATACTCAGGGTATATTTCTACAGCTTTTCTTAAATATCCAATTCCCTCGGTATAATACTGGCTGCGCACTGTAGGATTACCCTCAGCTTCAGCTAGGCTAGTTGTCATCTCCGTTCCTATATAATAGTTCAGTCTACTATCATTGGGAGACTTACCTATATCTGCTCTAAACAATGTAATATTATCCATCCAATCAGCATTTCTACTAATGGTCATCCCTCCAAACAACAAACCTACTGCACCTAAGAATACTATTGTTTTAGAAGAAGTTATAGCACTTACGCCCTGCTGAGTATTGCCTATATAATACTGCTCTAGTAACAGTGCAATAGCCAGACAAAAGCCAACTGAACAAAAAAACAACAATCGTTCTGCCTTAGCCACACCTATTAATAAAGGTATATTTGTAAATAAAGAGAGGGTAACTAAAAAGAATATAATAGCAAAAGCATACATATCTTTTTTATACTTCACAAGTCTGTAAACTGCAAAAACAGCCATTGCAACATATATTAATAAAGATCCTAGTGCCTTTACATTTCCCAATCCCACCATTGGCACTGCGTTATAAGAATAATCGCATACAAGAGGAAAGGGCGCAAATAGCAACTGAATATAATCTAGCATTATAGTCAATGATGTTCCTAGGCGCACACCAAAATTTGGCGCCTTTACTAACGCATTATCAATAAACTCAACATAAGAGGTATCATTTGCATGATACTTAGTCAACACAGAAATTCTAATAATTAAGAATATTGCTGCAACTGCAAAAGAAACAATGCTAATATGTATACTTTTCTTTCTATCGTTATTGAGAAAAGCAAAAAACACAAAGGGTATAACAAACAAAAATGTAATTGTAGTTTCCTTAGATAGTAGCGACAATAGATAACACAAACCACCCAAGAGCAAGTTTTTAGCTACCCCCTTATCCTCAACATATTTAGCAAACTGGTATAAACTTAAAAATGCAAATAGAAAGCACAGCAACTCATCTCTACTTTTAATATTAGCAACCACTTCTGTATGTATAGGGTGTACTGCAAACAAAAACGCTGCAATAAAAGACACAACCATTCGTTTTTCTCCCAACAACTTATTAAGAAAAACAAAAAGTACCACTACACCAAGGGCAAACACAACAACATTCATAAAATGATGCAAACCAGGTGTGCCGCCAGACAGTTGATATTCTGTAGCAAACATAGCTAGCGATAATGGTCTGTATAAATCGTTAGTGGTTACAAACCAGCCCCTTCTGTAGGGTGTAGCAAATATTTCACCAATAGCACTTATTCCTTTTGTTACTATCTTATTGTCTCTTATAACAGAAAAATCATCTAAAGCAAAACCGTTTTTAGTGGTATTGAAATATAATATGCAGGCAATTATACCCAGAAGTATAGATAATTGTTTTACCCCAAACGATGTAGCTTTTTTATTGTCAGACGGAGCCACTTTTGGTGTTGCAGATGTAGCACTATTTACAGCCTTTTGTTTATTGATGTTCTTCGCCATGTAATAATTACTATGATAATACTAAGAAAGAATAAAAATAATTTGCTTTTAATAAAAAAGTAGCCTCAAGGCTACTTTAATCATATAAATAACGCACTATTTATCACGTAAACATTTTCTCTAATCTTAAAAAGCCATCAGAAGAATTCATATTCTCCCACAACATTTTATATATTAAAGTTGCTATAGGTATGGGTATATCAAACTGTTTAGAAATATTTTGCATACCTCTAGCAGCATAATACCCTTCTGCCACCATGTTCATTTCAAGTATCGCAGCCTTTACCGTGTAACCCTTACCTATCATAGTACCAAATGTTCTATTTCTACTATGTAATGAGTAACAAGTTACTAATAAATCGCCCAAATAGGCACTTGTGTGAAAATCAGGGTGTTCGTTGCTTGGATGTACTTTTTCAAAATGTGCTTCTAAAAATTTATACATTTCGCGGTAGCAGTTGGTAATGTATACACTCACAAAATTATCCCCATAACCTAAGGCTCTAGCTATACCTGCACCTATTGCATAAATATTCTTTAGCACTGCCGCAAATTGCGCTCCCCATATATCATGATTACACGTAGCATTCAAATAGGTATTAGTAAATGCACGAGCTACAGCATCATTCAACTCATCGTCTAAGCCGGAAAATGTAAGATAAGACAACCGCTCATCTGCTACCTCTTCTGCATGGCATGGGCCTGTTATAGATATATACTTTTCTATAGGATACTTAAACTGCTCAGCGAAATAGTCATTAAGTAACAAATTTGTATCTGGCAATATTCCTTTTATTGCTGATATTACATTTTTGGTTTTCCATACATCGCCAGACACCTTATCAATAACTCCCTGAGCATACGCCGACGGAACCGCTACAATTAATGTATCACATTTTTCCATTACCAAATCCAGATTATCCGTAGGGATAATAGAATCTGGCATAAAACGTACAGATGTCAAATAATGCGGATTGTGTTGTCGGGTACTTAGATACTGTATAGCCTCTTGATTACGTACCCACCAATAAATAGTTATACCATTATCAGTAAGTATTTTAGCTAATGCAGTGCCCCAGCTTCCATTACCTATAATTCCTATTTGTCCTAATGATTTTGCCAAAATTTACCCTAATTGAAGTTAACAAAATGATGATGTGGTTTAGCTGTCTCTACTAATCTAGTTAAAAAATGAGTAGCTAGGAGACTATTCTGACTTTTTATCATCAAATAGCTCACTTTTCTTTACCACTTTCACTTGCTTCTTATCATCAAGCAAGCGGGCTATAGCACCATATGGCGCTACCACCACCTCTTCCTTCTCTTTCAAACCTTCAGTTATTTCAAGGTATGTATTATCCTGCAAACCTGTTTTAACATCTCTGATACTTACTTGCTGAGTAGCCTTATCATACACAAACACTATTTGACGAAGCCCTCCTTCATTTTTCTCTGCTTCACGCTTCTTTTTCACTTCTTCACTCCAGTCTCTTGTGGTTACTGCATTTACAGGCACTGATAGCGTATTATCTTTCTTACTAGTTTGTATTTCTACAGATGATGACATGCCTGGCTTAAAAGGAAATTTACCGGCAGGTAGGTTAGCTACTAAATCGGCATAACTATCTGGCAATATCAAAATGTGAACTACATAGTTAGTTACTTGGTCTGACGTTGCTGTAGCAGTAGTAGTTTTAGAGCTAACTGCTATTTTAGAAACTATTCCTTTAAACTTTCTATTTCTGTAAGCATCAGTTTCTATTATTGAGGTATCACCAATTTTCACTTTTGCTATATCAGTTTCACTTACATCTACTCTCACTTCCATCCTACTCATATCAGCTATGGTTAGCATCTCGGTACCAGCATACTGTGCGGTTCCTACTACGCGCTCACCTGCTTTTACATTTAGCTGAGATATTACTCCGGTAGTAGGTGCTATTATGGTAGTCTTTTGTAAATTTTCTCTAGCCTGAGATAAGCCTGCCATGGCACCGCGCACACCAAAGCCTCCACCTTTAGCACTTGCTTGTGCGGCTTCATAGCTAGCCATTGCCGACTTATAATTTGCCTCGCTTTGCTCAAACTCTAGAGAGGATATCACCTTATCTTGGTAAAGCTTTTTATTTCGCTCAAAGGTATACTTTGCTAATTTATACTGAGATTCTGCCTGCGCCATCATTTGAGATGAATTACTGGTGCTGGCCTTAGTTTGCTCTACAGTAGCTTCAGCCTGATTTACTAGTGAGTTGTAGATAGCCGGATTTATCTTCACCAACAAATCGCCCTTTTTAACGCTATCCCCTTCTTTTATATTAAGCAGAATTATTTCTCCACTTACTTCAGGGCTAATCTTAACTTCTGTTTCAGGATATATTTTACCTGTAGCGGTAACTACCTCTACAACAGTATGTCTTGCCACCTCTTCTACAGCCACCTTAGTTAGGTTGCCGTCACCTTTTTTAGCTACAAAAATGGCTATCACCAACACCACAACACCTAAACCAAGTATCCACCACAGTGTTTTGGATTTCATATTATTTATTTATTACAATACAAATATATTATTTTACTTCACTACCATTAGTAGCCTGCACGTTTGGCGATACAAATACCAGCTTACCCTCGTTGTTGGTAGCCATTAATATCATACCATTACTTTCTATACCACGCATTTTTCTAGGTGCCAAATTAGCAACTACAGACACCTGCTGCCCTACTATATCTTCTGGCTTAAAGTGCATAGCTATACCCGACACAATTGTTCGCACCTCACTACCCATATCTACTTCCAGTTTCAATAGCTTGTCTGCTTTTTCTACTTTCTCAGCTTTAACTATTGTACCTACTCTTAAGTCTATTTTTGCAAAGTCATCAAAGGTAATTTCAGACTTTATAGGCTCAATTGCCGGACTTGCATTTTCTGGTTCTGCGGCAGCTTGTGTATTAGGCTTAACCATGTTATTTTTTAATTTCTCTACTTGTGCTGCCACCTCGGCATCTTCTATTTTCCTAAAAAGTAGCTCTGGTTCTCTTAATTGATAGCCCACTTTCAGCAAATCAACTTTACCCGCATTTTCCCACTCTAGCATGCGCTCTACCACTTTCATCTTTTTGCACATTTTAGCGGCTGTATATGGTAAAAACGGGTTTAATAATATAGCTAAGTTAGCCGTAAGCTGCAAACACAAGTGCAAGCAATTATCTATCTTGGCTTGATTTTCAGCCTGCATTTCCGGCGTCTTAGCCATACTCCAAGGAGCATAGTCTTGCAAGTATTTATTACCAGCCCTTGCTAAATCCATTATGCCGGAAAGCGCCTCTCTAAACCTGTATGCTTCTATAGATGCTTGTACTTTAGCTTTAGCATCTTGTATTTCTTTTACTAATAGCTTATCAGTATCAGTTACTAATTGCGGATGCAATGGTGGTACTTTACCATTACAATATTTGTGCATCAATACAAAAGCACGATTCTCAAAATTGCCCAATACGGCAGACAATTCGCTGTTTACTCTGTCTTGAAAATCTTTCCAGGTAAAATCGTTATCCTTTGTCTCAGGCGCATTAGCACATAACACGTAACGTAGTGCATCTTGCTGATCAGGAAAATCTTTAATATACTCATGTACCCATACCGCCCAATTACGAGAAGTTGATACCTTTTCTCCTTCAATATTTAAAAACTCATTAGCCGGCACATTATCCGGTAGCACAAAACCACCATGAGCCTTAAGCATTGATGGGAATATAATACAGTGAAACACAATATTATCCTTCCCTATAAAATGTACTAGCTTAGTATCCTCGCTACACCAGTAGTCACTCCACTGATTAGTTAGTTCTTTAGTAGCACTTATATAACCTATAGGCGCATCAAACCATACGTATAACACCTTACCATCAGCATCTGGCAATGGCACGGGAACACCCCAGCTACTATCACGGGTCATAGCACGAGGCTGTAAACCACTATCTAGCCAACTTTTACATTGTCCATATACATTAGACTTCCATTCGTCTTTTTTACCGTCTACTATCCATGTTTTCAACCACTCTTCATACTTATTTAAAGGAAAATACCAATGTTTAGTAGCTTTCTTTACTGGTATAGCATTGCTCAAGGCACTTTTAGGTGCTATTAATTGCTCAGGCGATAAAGTAGAACCGCACTTCTCGCACTGGTCGCCATATGCATTAGGATTGCTACATACAGGGCAAGTACCTGTTATGTATCTATCAGCTAAAAAAACTTGTTTTTCCTCATCATAGTACTGCTCGCTTTCACGCTCCTCAAATAAACCAGCCTCATACAATTTCTTAAAAAATTGCTGAGAGGTTTCATGATGAATTTTATTCGATGTTCTACTGTAGATATCAAACGAGATACCCATAGCAGCAAAACTATCTTTGATTATGGCGTGATATTTATCTACTACATCCTGAGGAGTTATTCCCTCCTTCATGGCACGTATAGTTATAGGCACTCCATGTTCATCGCTACCGCAAATAAACTTCACATCACGCTTTTGCGCTCTTAAATAACGAACATAAATATCTGAAGGCAAATAACACCCTGCCAAGTGACCTATATGTACAGCACCATTGGCATAAGGCAAGGCTGCTGTTACTAAATATCTTTTAAACGACATATCTGGGTGCAAGATAAACAACATGCAGCAAATGCCCGTCCCGTATTTGCTAACACACCCATTAAAGTAGGGTTAAAATACCTAGATTTAATCTTTATTATAAAAAATACTATCTCTTTTATATCCTAAAGAATCATAAGTATACCAAAAGCCGGTTTTTCGCTCTTTGTGCAGCACTTTTAACACTATATTACCTGTAGCCACATCTTCTACTTCCACAGTATCGCATAACACCAATATGTTTCCTACAGATTTAGAATTATAGCCCTGAGTAAATATAATACCATCGGTAACGCTGCCCGAATGCTTACATTCAAAACTTCTATTATAAGATGTAGCACAATACTTATAAGCACCATCAGGATGGTACATTACTCCTATTTGTTGAGAATCATTATAGCTATATACAGCATCTTTCAAATCTCCTTCTACAGTGTCTACAGTTCTTATTACTTTCCTATTGGTATAATCAAATGTATTTACAATCCATTTATCTGTTTTGTCAGCCACTTTTCTGTACAATAACGTACTATTCACATAAAAATACTCAGCTATATGATTAGGCTGGTACCTCTGTTTAATGTAAGTAGAGGTATCTTCACAATCAGGGTATATATATACCCTACTTACTTTACCACCCTGCTTTACTTTTTGTTCACACAACTTACCGGCTACAAGAGCCACCCACAACACAATAAAAACAGCAGATAACAGCAGGCGCATAAATAAACAATTATATAAGCCAAATATACCACCACACTATGGTAAATAAAAATAGCCGGGCTTTTACCCGGCTACATTATTACCAACAAAACTTAGATTATAGTCCGTTTTTCATTTTAGCTATATCAGCAATGCGTTTTTCAGCCATACGCATAGCAGCTAATTGATTATGTATATTTTCTTTAGCAGCTAACTCAAAGTTTTCTAAAGTACGATCATATATTTTATCTACTATACTATATGCTCTTTCTTTATTATAACCTTCTAGCTCTACCGAAATATTGATGATACCACCTGCATTGATCAAGAAATCTGGCACATAAGTAATACCTTTTTCTACCAGCATTGGGCCATGCACATTTTCATCAGCTAGCTGATTGTTAGCGGCACCGGCAATAATTGCACACTTCATTTGGCTTATGCTTTCTGTATTTACAGATGCACCCAAAGCACATGGAGCATATATTTCAAAATCATTGGCAAATACATTATTGTTATCTACCACCTTAACCTGACTGTGTTTATCGGTAACTAACTTTAGGTTACGCTCGTTAATATCGCTAACCATTACTATACCACCCTCAGCTACTATATGGTCTATCAAATGACGGCCCACATTGCCTGCACCTTGTACCAATACTTTACGTCCGCTTAGGCTATCATTTCCGTAAACTTTTTTCACAGCAGCCTTCATACCTACATATACACCATATGCAGTTACAGGAGAAGGATCGCCACTACCACCTAAGTAATCAGGCATACCGGTAACAAACTCAGTTTCCATACCTATGTACTCCATATCTTTAGAAGTAGTGTTCACATCTTCAGCGGTTATATATTTACCACCTAAGTTGTTTACAAAACGTCCGTACCTACGCCAGTAGGCTTCAGATTTTACTTTGCTAGCATCACCTATCAGTACTGCTTTACCTCCACCTAGATTCAAACCGCTAATAGCTGATTTATAAGTCATACCACGGCTAAGGCGCAAAGCGTCTGTTATAGCATCGGCATGGCTAGTGTAGTTCCACAAGCGGGTACCGCCTAATGCCGGACCCAATGTGGTATTATGTACTGCTATTATGGCATTTAGCCCTGTATGTGGGTCTGTGCAGAACATTACTTGTTCATGACCCATCAACTGCATGTTATCGATTACTGATTGTTGCATAAATTGTTTTTAGCAAGCGCAAACCTAAAAAATATTACGGGTATTCCACAACCCATTGACACAACTTAACATATTTCAATTTTTCCACAATAACGTTTTTTTATGAAATTTTTTAGCTACTTTAGCTCTATCAAAATTTAAAGAACAATGAAAAAATTAACTTTATTAATGGCTGCACTATTTTTGACTGGTGCAACATTTGCTGAAGAAAAAGCTTGCTGCAAGAAAAAAGGCGAAAAATGCGCTAAAGAATCTTCTGCTTGCTGCAAGAAAAAAGGTGACAAAGGTGGAGAAAAAGAAGCTCCTAAAAAAGAAGAAGCTAAACAAGCTAAATAATTCGATTACCTTTTTATACAATGAATCCGGTGTAGAAACACCGGATTTTTTGTTTTCTATTATTTGCACATTTTCATAACCCCTATCATATTAAGCTCTTCCCTGCCCCAATCTATTTTTTTCATCTTCCGCACCACTTTGATGTTTTCTTTGTGCACTGCCATTACCCCATCTATACACTACACTTAAGGTTAGGGTTCGGGTATCTCTTATAGCTGCAAACTGCTCTTTGTAATTATTATATACAGATGAACCTCTAGGATATGACTTCCAAAAAATATCGTTTGCAACCATTTTTACAGTTAGCTTTTTATCTAATAAGTTTTTCTGTATACCTATATCTAAAGACCACAATTCTTTTACACTTAAATAACCTAATATAGATGGTGCCTGATAAAAACCTACGGCCTCTACAGACCAGTTTTTAGGCAGTAAAAAACTATTCTGGCAATATACATCCCAGCTTACCCTGGCTGTATTCAATGGCGTTCCTGCTTTATTGCCCTTATAGTTACTATAATAAGCATTAAAATTCAGCATACTATTCCACCATTTGTAAAATGAAAATTGATAGGAACCACTAAGCCCAACATACTCCATTGTAGTCAGGTTCTGAAACGATTGCATAATTACCTTCTTGTCTCCGTCACTAGGTTGTAGCACTTCTGTTATGGGTTGGTCTGTAATAGAATAAGAAAGTGTTGTTATTAATCTTTGCTTGTAAACATGTGTCAACTCCATGGCATAGGTTAATGCCGGATTCATGTAAGGATAACCTGTCTTATAAAAAGAAGGATCTAAATAATACTTAAACGGATTCAACTGCTCATAAGATGGCCTAGCTATTCTTCTACTTAGCGTTACACCTAAATCGTGCTTATCATTAAAATGATACTGAGTAGCCATACTTGGGAACAACTGAAAATAATTTCTATTAAATAGAGTATCAGTGGTTATTTCATGCCCATCAGCTATTGTTTGTTCGCCTCTTAGGCCTAGTTGCATACTCCATTTTTTAATATTCTTACTGTAGTTTATATATGCAGCATTAATATTCTCATTGTATATAAAGCGGTTGGTACGGCCTACATCTGGTACTTGCACACTACCATACACGTTATAAAACTTCATGTCATTATCAGCAGTTACATAGCTAACCTTAAATCCTGCCTCCACCGAAGCATCATTCTTTAATGGTTCAGTATAATCCATTTTAATACTTCGTATTTGGGTAATACTATTTTGATTAGCTGCCCATTGCGCATCCTGCTTGGCAGTATTAGGCTCTAAATACCCATATGAATTATACAAATAATACCTTGTGAGTATATCTTGTGTGCCTGTACCAGGATAATAGCCATAGTCAACATCTACCGATAGTGCCCTGCCTAGACTATCAAATTGATGACTCAAATTAAAATTCACACTAGCATTATTCCACTGATTAGGGGCATCAGTAACTGTTGCAAACTGACCTGTAGGCTTATGAGTGGCAGAATCTAGCATATCTGAATGATTATCAGAAGTGCGCGTAAATCCATTCATTTCCCCTGTAAAGGTCATACCTACAGTAGTTTTGGCATTAAGCTTATAATCTATGCCACTAACTAAGTTGTGCGATTTTATATAATACTTATAAAAATTATCTTGTCTGTAGCCTCCACTAAACACATCATTAGCAGCATAAAAATCACGATCTACTTTTAAAGTAGAAAAACCCTCTCTATTTGCCCCCGACCAGTTTACATAGGCATTCCACTTATCGTTTCGGTAATTAAAACTGGCTCCTGCGGTATACTTATCGTATACACCTTGTATGTAACTGGCAGTAATGCTACCATTCATACCCATTTTTTTATTCTTTCTCAGCTTTATATTTATAATACCGCCAGTCCCGGCCGCATCATATTTAGCTGAAGGATTAGATATCAGTTCTATTTGAGCAATTACATCCGCAGGAAGGCTTTTTAAGTATGCAGCTAACTCATCTCCTGAAATAGGCTGTATCCTTCCATTGATCATTATAGTAACACCCTGCTTGCCCTTAAGGCTAATATTATCATTTTGGTCTACCTTAACACCCGGAGAACGCATCAATACATCCATTGCAGTACCCCCGGTACTAACTATGCTGTTTTCAACGTTTACCACTAGTTTATCTGGTTTCACCTCTACAAAGGGCTTCTGCGTCCTTACAGTCACTTCACCTAGCTCTTTGTTTACAGGTATTAGCATAATATCCTGCACACGATTGGTATCTGCACTTACTATAGAAACAGGTACATATACATCTTTATAACCCGGAGAAAACACTTTAAGTAACAATGAAGTAGGATTAGCAGATAGGGGGATTACATATCCCCCATTATCATCGGTAAGCTCTGCTGATATCACGGCGCTATCGGTCGGCTTCATTACCCATACATTAGAGTAAGCCAGGGGCTGACCATTGGCAAAAACTTTACCCAACAGTACTTGTGCCGGCTTAGCACACAATACAGAGGGAAGTAGAAAACAAGAAATGGTGGTAAGTAGGTGGTGCTTCATTTAAGTAGATTACAATATCAAAACTAGCTACGCCCTTCTACATAGCTTTACCCCATTGTGGGTGATTGGCAACATTTTAACACAGCATACTTAGAAATACATCTCATTAGAACTGAGACTTATTTTTTCAAAAAATATCTGAAAAATTTTTAGCAAAAGTGTTGGAATTTAAAAACTATACCTATCTTTGCAATCCCAAAACACCAGGATAGTTCGATGGTGTAACGGTAGCACAACAGATTTTGGTTCTGTTTGTCCTGGTTCGAATCCAGGTCGAACTACAAAAGCCCCGCATTGCGGGGCTTTTGATTTTATAATAGTATTTTTATATCCTTCCAAGCTCACACTGTCATATATTTTTACAAACAAACTGCAGAACTATCAAAAAATCCTTTTCATTTATACGGATGTAAAATAATTCAAAAATTTGCAGACATAATTTTTTGAAAACAATGGAACTAAAACTAGACCTATATCAAGAAAAGCTAATTAAGGATATATTATTATCGTTAGAAAGGAAAAAAAATATACTTGTACAATTATCAACTGGTGGTGGAAAAACTGTAATATTTTCTCATATAACAAATGAATATATAAAAAAAACATACAAAAGCGTATTAATACTTGTTCACAGAAAAGAATTATTAAAGCAAACTGAATCTACAATGTGGAAATGGCACAGGAAGGTAGTTGAAAAAATTACTTCCGACAAAAAAAATGTAGAAAAAAGCAGAATATATGTTGCGATGATAAATACTTTAGAAAATCGCATAAAAAAATCTAATGTAATGTTGCTAATGAAAAACGTTGACCTTGTAATAATAGACGAGGCTCATATAAGTAATTTCAAAAAAATATTTCCAAAATTTGAAACTTCAAAAATTATTGGTTTTACTGCAACTCCAATAGCAGCTACAAAAAAAGATCCATTAAAGAACTATTATGAAGATATTATAGTCGGCACAAAAATCTCCAACTTAATAGAATTAAACAAAAAAAATAATAATAGAGGGCTTGTTCAAAATATAACTTACTCTTTGTCAAAAATTGACCGAAATACCCTAAGAGTCAAAGGAGATGATTTTGATGAGGAATACATGGCAAGTGTATTCAGTAATCCTATGCAAATTACAAATACAATAAATGCATATCTCAAATACGCTTCTAATAATCACCAGAAAGCTATTTGTTTTAACTCAAATATTAAACACAGCAAACTTGTTACAGAAGCCATGATTAACGCGGGGTTGAATGCTAGGCATTTAGATGCAAATGACAATGATGATTACCGAAATGAATGTTTCAAATGGCTAAAAAACACACCAAATGCAATTCTTTGTAATGCTCAAATTGCCACAACAGGTTTTGATGAACCTTCAATAGAAACAGTAATTGTTAATTCAGCAACAAAGTCTTTAACAAATTGGCTACAAAAATGCGGTAGAGGAGCTAGACCGCATCAAAAAACAAATGGTACAATTAAAGAAAATTTTCTAATACTAGATTTAGGAGGAAACGCTTTAGAACATGGGGACTGGTGTGAAGATCGAGATTGGAAAAACATCTTCCTTAACCCAGATAAACCACAATCAAAAAAGACGCCTTATAAGGTTTGCCCTGAATGCAATTGCATAAATGCCACTGCTTCAAAAGTCTGCATAGGATGTCACTTCGAATTTTCAATTACATCTATGAAAGAAGACAATTTCACAAGAGAACTAACCCTAATTACAAATGGTGTTGATGTAACAAAAATAGTTAAACTTTTCAACAACAAAAATGAATATCATTCTTTTTTAGATATCATAAAGTATGTAGCAGACTATGCAAAAAATGTAAAAAAATACAAAGAAATTAGCGATATAGTTTTAAATGAATTAATGGAAATTGCAAAAGATACTATTAAAGAGTGGATATATAAACATACAAAAGAAGATACTAAGTACTATACAATCAACTTTAAAAATACTCTAATACTTGAACTAATCAACATTGGGTATGAATCACTAGGAGAAAAACAATTTCAATTTAATCATAATGAGAAAATCAATGTTTCAAGTTTTGAAAAATACACATTTGATTTAAATGGTAATGTTGAAGAAAAAAACAGTAAAAAGAAAGTTGTTTATAGTGATAACAATATAAACATAACAGACAATGAGGGAATAATTCAAAAAAAATCGTTGGAAGAAATAAAAAAACTTGTGTTAAACGAGAAAATATACCAAGTTGATTACGAAAAATCCAAAATAGATTTCCTTGAAAAATACAATCTGGGTAAATACCCAAATTATATCCAAGTTTTACATCTCATAAATTATGAGAAAAGAACAAATAAAAATGTTATTAGTAAATATTTTGGAGAAATCCACAAATTCATATTGAACGAGAAAAAATCAATAGACAATCAACTTAAAGAAACTATAGCAAAATCACTTTATTATGATCAGTACGATCTAGATTATCTAAGCAAAACACGTGATAAATTTTTTTCATCAGGGATTAACGAAAGAAAACAATTCATTGATAACGTCTTCAATAATATACGTTTGATTGGAGATAAAATATTTAATGATAAAAAACAAAAAAAAAATCAAAAATACAACAGAAATCTCATACCATTTTCTGGTAAACTTAACTCAAAAGAAAGTGATAGAAAAACCGTTATATCTCTTATACAATCAGGAATAACAAGCGAAAAGGAAATTATACGATATATATATGGTTCCAATTTTAGTATTGGAGGGGAAAAAGGACTTAGCAATGATTTTGGAGAAAATCCTAGGCAACAGATTCATACTATTCGAGTGGAATTAGCGAAAAAAATAAAAATAGAACTTGCAGAACTTGACGAAAACAGTATAAAGAGATTAAAGTGACATAAAGATTAACTCTTATAAGAACTAAGCTATCAAACAAAATCATAATCAATCACCCAAATGACCATACTTACATTTACACTCATACTATTTGCTGGTGCTTTTTCGGCGGGGCTAGTGGGTTCGCTCACAGGTCTGGGCGGGGGTGTTATCATTATCCCTCTGCTTAGCTCTTTTTTAGGGGTAGACATTCACTATGCCATAGGCGCTGCGCTGGTATCTGTTATTGCCACTTCATCAGGTTCGGCAGCAGCTTATGTCAAAGAAGGCATAACCAATATGCGTATAGGCATGTTTTTAGAAATTGCCACTACCATAGGGGCAGTTATAGGTGCACTACTTGCTACCATTGCCCCCACAAGGCTTATAGCTATTATTTTTGGTGCAGTGCTTATTTTTTCGGCCATCAACGCACTGCTAAAAAAGACAGTACACATATTAAAAGAATCTAGTCCGCTAGCCACTAAACTAAAACTATACGGCAGCTACCCTAGCCCTGATGGGCCCGTAAGTTATGGCACACACCATGTTATTGGGGGCTTTTTCATGATGTTGTTGGCGGGCATTTTATCAGCATTATTGGGCATAGGCTCGGGTGCTATTAAAGTGCTAGCTATGGATAATATAATGCGCATACCTTTCAAAGTATCTACCACCACCAGCAACTTTATGATGGGCGTAACGGCTACAGCTAGTGCAGTAGTATATCTTCAGCGCGGCTATATACAGCCCGGCATATGTATGCCGGTAATGATAGGCGTTCTACTTGGCGCGCTCACCGGTGCGCGTGTGCTTATAAAAACATCACCTGAAAAACTAAGAAAGTTCTTTGCTATAATCATTGCCTATCTGGCCCTACAAATGATTTATAATGGCATTACCGGCAAAATATAATTCATCCTACCAAAACCTAACAATGCAAACAAATCAATCAACCATAAAAGATAAAGACTTACAAGTAGTAATAGGCACATTACTACGCTGGGGCGTATGGAGTGCGCTTAGCATTACAGCTTTAGGTGGCATACTATATCTTATAGAACATGGCAACGAACCGGTAAACTATCCTAAATATTCCCGAATTGAAGAATCACTACCTAGCGTACTACATGGCATCAGCAGCAACTTAGCGGCAGGAAATATGCAAGTACTAATACTTATAGGCATACTAGTACTTTTTGCCACACCTATATTAAGAGTAATATTCTCACTCATCGGCTTCATATTAGAAAAAGACAAGCTATACATTATTATTACCCTCATTGTTTTAGGCATTATAGTTGTAAGTGTTTCCGGCGGGCTAGGATAAACAAAAAGCTGAATCATTTTCAGATTCAGCCCGTGTACTCACAACACTTCTTCAATACTGAAGAAAAACATAATTTACATCTTAGTCCATATGCTACCATTTTTGGTATCATATCTGCTTACATATCCTTCCTGTTCTAATTGTGCTAATGCAGCTTTGGCAGCAGCCGATTCTAGTTCTGTTAGCGTCATAAACTCCTTAAGTGTATAACTCTTATAATACTTAAATACTCCTTTAGCCGAATGGTCATAATTTTGTTTTACTGCCTTAGGATTCACCTTCAATAGTGCAGCCTCAAACTGTGCATATGGCCTAAAGCCATATATGGTTTGTGCACCATCCTTACCTGCAATAAATAAAGTAGGAAATCCCCTCACCCCCATTTCTCTGCCTTGTTTCAATTCTTGTTCAAATATTACCTGAGCTTTACCATTCATATCACTTTGTAGCCTTGCACCATCCAAACCACAACTAGTAGCAGCCGCAAGTATATGCTCCCATTTTGTAATATTCTTTTTCTCTAAAAACACCATCTCGCGTATTCTCCTAAGAAAAAGATGCGCCTTTTCCTCATCCTGCAATTCAGCAGCTATATAGGCTATCGATGGCGGGTAAGATGATGGCAATGGGTCAGTCAACCACACATCTCCATCTATAGGCATTTCATAATGATGACTCACTTCATCCCAATGCCCTGCCACATCGCTAGGTTTGGTTATACCCCCACCATTAAAACCATTCCACGAAGGCAGCAACCCACCCATCTTGTAGTGTATATCCACTACATGCCCATACTCTAGCTTTAGTTTCCTCAGCATAGGCTCTATACCCCAGCACGATGAGCAAATAGGGTCGGTATAATACACTATTTGCACTTCATGTTGCCCCTTATTCAAACTTCCTGACATATCTGCCGCAGTGGCAGTGCCGGGCACCCCACACACCCCTGTTGCAGTATCGCACAGCATCCCTGTATTCTCTTCCATCTTTTTACTTTTCTTTTGAGCACAACAAGTGAAACTGCCCAAACAGATAAGCATCAGCAAAAACATTTTACACTTTACTACCATGTTTATATCTGCATTTATACGCAGCACTTGCGCTAGTTTTGTATTTTAGTACAAAATTCAGGCTGGCGAGCTAATTGAACAATAAGTCAGAAAAATATGACCACCGAAAATAAACAAAACGATAACAATAACTGCCCGGCTCAAGGCTTATTAAAAATGCTATCCGGCAAATGGAAGCCTGAAATTTTCCGATTAGCAACCATCAGCCCGGTAAGATTTAACCAACTATTACGCGACTTACCCGATGCCAATAAACAATCTCTGTCTACTGCCCTTACCGAACTGGAAGAAAATGGCTTACTGATAAAAGTTATCCTTAGCGAAAAACCACTTCACATTTCTTATCATTTATCTAATAAAGGGCAAGCACTAATACCCATTTTTAAAGATCTGGAGCAAATTTCAGACTTATAACTACTATTCATGAACAACTTTCTGGCATTCTTTAGCATTTTTACTGGCACAGTATTTTTCTCACATACGGCTATAGCTCAAAAGCTCCACATACATGTAGATAATGCATCTAAAAAAGGAACTATATACATAGCCCTTTACAACACGGCTACAACTTGGGCAAAACCACATGATGCTTTCAAAAAATGGACTATTGCGCAAGGTACTAACCCTGTATTTACGTCGCCTCAATTACCTCCGGGCGAGTATGCAATTGCCATTTACCAAGACATTAATGGCAATAAAAAAATTGATAAAAACTGGGTAGGCATACCCACTGAACCATTTGCCTTTTCTAATAATATTAGACCCGTAGTATCCGCACCTACCTTCAAGCAATGTAAATTTTCTGTTGGCGAAAAAGACATAACACTACACATAAAACTAGAAACCTATCTTTAACACACACTGCCAACAATACCATTTTGAAATATGTGTAAATTCTGTCCCTAGCATTTGGGGTGCTATAGGGCATTCATTAATTTTGCCACCGAATGAGCAAAAAATATCTCTATTTAGCTTTATATGTTGGCTTTACTTGCTTCACTGCTTGTAAAACCGCTAAACCTGCCACTGCACACCGCAGCAGGCAGCCGCGCTTTTTAGACGATATATACATGGATAAGCACAATAAAAACAGTGCCACATCCGATGCCATAAACAAGAGCCGCATACCAGAAAAAAGCAGTGGCGGACATGCCTTTGGCAAAAGCGAATATGCTTACACGCCTAAAAAAAAGACCAATACCAAAACAAACGAAGAACACTTTAAAAATAAAGATGCCGGTAATGGTGTAGCTTATAATCCTTATTTCTCACTTACCGACCCCGAGAAAATAAAAAACAAATACGCTATGATGCTCAATGTCAATCAAGAAGACATAGAGCACACGCTACTTTACCAGTTTATAGACGAGTGGTATGGTGTATGCTATCGCAGTGGCGGATGCGATAAAAGTGGCATAGATTGTTCAGGCTTTGTTCAGCAACTGTACAACAAAGTATTTGGTATAGATTTACCTCGCACCTCACGCGAGCAGTTTGACTACAGTGATAGAATAAAAAAAGTAGACAAAGCTGACGAGGGCGATTTAATATTCTTTAAAGTACACAGCAAACGCATTACGCATGTGGGTGTGTATTTAATGAATAATTATTTTGTCCATGCCTCTACCTCACAAGGCATCATGATTAGCAATCTTAACGAAGAATACTGGCATAAATACTATGCTGGTGCTGGCAAGGTTAAACGCTAGTATCTAGGAAAATACTTTTTCACAATTGCTATTGCCTCCGCTTGTGTATAAAACGAAAAGTTTTTGTACCTATCATGTACATCAATAATTTCAGCAATGGCATCAGCTACTAAGGTTGTATTTTCCCACTTCAATAAGTCTTCAAGCACAGTTTCCAAACACCCTTTTTTATAGGCTATTTGCCCAAGCACATGCACTAGCGTTTTGCTTACTCGCTTAGTAGTATCATGCTCTAGTGTTTGCAATAGCGGCAGTATATCTTGCGGATGCTTACGACCGCGCAACTCTATACCATGACATATTTCCCTACGCACTTCTTTATCAGGATGGTGCAAATACTTTTTCGCCCATTCTAACACTGGTATAGGATTTTTCTCTCCACTCTTTTTTATTGAGCCAATTACCGCATTTCTTACACTATGGTGTTGGTCAAACAAACAATGGTCAAAAATGTGTTGTACAGGTTCAAATACCCATTTAGCTATTTCCCCTGCGGCATTTACCACAGTTTGCCTTACTCGCCAGTCTGTATGCGTGTATAGCTCATTAAGGCAGGTTACTATTTGCAGCAGTTTGTCGGCATTTATTTGATAGCTCTTGCCCACTGCCAAATAAGCTACCTTCCTGATATATAAATCCTCATTTGCACCATAATGCAACAGGGAAACCGAAGTTCCCCTGTCAATATCTGCACTTATTTTTAATAGTATTTCTTCAGCTATGGCCGCTCTTGCAGCAGCATCATTGTCATAATAAGCCAATACTATCCTATTCTTATAAGTTCTACATCAAATATCAATGTACTGTTAGGACCAATTGTAGGACCTACTTGTCTGTCGCCATAAGCCAAATGTGGCGGTATAAAAAAGCGAAACTTACTACCCTCAGTCATCAGCTGCACACCCTCAGTCCAACCTTTAATTACTTGATTAAGTGGGAAAGTAGCCGGTTGCCCGCGTTTTACAGAACTATCAAATACAGTCCCGTCTATTAACGTTCCATGATAATGACAGGTTACACTATTCATAGCAGTTGGCTTTTTACTACCTGTACCCTCAGTTAACACCTCATATTGTAGGCCACTAGCTAATGCTACCACACCATCTCTTTTTTTGTTTTCTGCTAAAAAATCTTCCCCTGCTTTCAAATTCGCTGCCAATTTCTCCGATTTCATATTAAATAAACGATCTGCTAAACTCATGTATAGTTTTTTGTCAAAAATATGGTTTTTGGCTTACCAATAAACATTTATGCATATTTTTATATGCGTTACTTTTTATTAGCTACTTCTGCAAAAACTCGCCTATGTACTTCGATTTTATACCCACACAAAAAATCGGCACCAGTACCGATTTCTACCAATCTCGATTCTTTAATGATGCCGATGATGCCGCCGACTTTTTCCCTACTGCAGAAGAAAATGCACTACATATAACCAATTGGAACAAATACTATACACTTAGCTATATACATTTCAATCACTTAGACAGCCATAACAAACCTGTCAACCGAAGGCTTCATAAAGGCGACTATATACACATAGCCAACAGTGGCAATTTTGCCGTACTTCCACAACTTCACTTCCGTATTAGTAAGCTAGAATACGACCTGTACGAAGAAGATAGCAAAGAAGCTATTGCCATAACGCTTATGCTTATTAACGAAGCTAATATGGATAAACCTGAAGAGAACACATCTTATACTATAGTTATATACAGAGACGTAAAGGAAATTACCATTTCTTGTCATGGCAGAAACATAACACCTGTTGATATTATGCAAACTACATACAGTAAAGACTTTCAACAAACATTAGTTAATATCAATTCATTAATGACTAGCATCATAAACGGCATCATTAGATAATACATTACCTTTGCGCCGAATTTTTATAGATACATTTTCAATGAAACGTATTAAAATCGCCGCAATACTTCTTACTTTACTTGGCACAGGTATCAATTACAAGGCTTCAGCTCAAGAAAAAAACACACAATCTACTAGCCAACAGCCTACCGATTCAGAAAAAGACAAGAACGATACTAATGAAGAAGGTAGTGACGGAGAAGTAGTTAAAGAAAAAAAGAAAAGACGCGGCTCTTTATATTTTGCTTGGGGATATAACCAAGAATGGTATACTAGATCTACTATTCACATTAACCAACCTGACTTTAATAGCGAGTACGAATTGGTAAGCGTTAAAGGTCACGACCATATGGGCTGGAATAATAAGAGCATTTTCAAACAACCCATCTCGATTCCGCAGTACAGCTACAGAATAGGCTATTTCTTTAATGAGAAACAAGATATGGGTTTCGAAATCAATTTCGAACATACTAAATACATTATCCAAAACAACCAACGTGTAGATGTTAGAGGCAGAGTAAATGGTGTAGATGTAAATCGTGATATACTATTTTCAGAAGATAGCGGTTTCTACTATTTCTTAAATAATGGTGCCAACTTCTTGTTGTTCAACTTCGTCAAGCGCTGGGGCATCTATCGCGACAAAGGCAACAACTTGGCTTTAGATTTCTTAGGTAAAGCAGGTGTTGGTCCTGTTATCCCACATGTAGAAAATAAACTATTCGGCGTTGCTAACGATCCACATTTTCAATTCGGCGGCTGGAATGTAGGTATTGAAACTGCTGTACGTGCTACTTTCCTAAAGTATGGTTATCTGGAATTTGCTCAAAAGTTCGACTATGCTCGCTACAGCAACCTAAAAATAGCAGGAGGTGGTACAGCTAAGCACAATTTTGGTAGCTACATCTTAATTCTTACAGCAGGCTTTATATTACCTACTACCAAACAACATCCTTGGTTCTCATCTCCAAGCACTACTAAATAATACCTTCTATTTTCATATATCTAAGTGCATTGCCCCAAAAAGCAATGCACTTTTTTTATCCAAATTATTAGGCGGCTATCTTTAGCAAAACTTATCTTTACCACTATAAATACTCTTATTGTGACCAACAGCCAAATAGCCGAGCATTTTGAACTCTTGTCCAAACTAATGGATATACATGGAGAAAATAGCTTCAAGGTAAAATCATACAGTATTGCAGCTTATAACATAGAAAAACTTCCAGCCGAGGCTACTACTATGAGCGATGCAGAGCTTTTTAGCATGAAGGGCATTGGCGACAGTACTGGCAAAAAAATCTTACAGCTTATAAATACCGGCCACATGGCCGAACTAGACAAACTAATTGCAGCGACACCTCCAGGCATTCTTGAGATGATGCAAATAAAAGGTCTAGGCCCTAAAAAAATAGCCATTATTTGGAAAGAGATGGGCATAGAGTCTGTAGGAGAACTTGAATATGCTTGTGTAGAAAATAGGCTGGTAAGTATTAAAGGCTTTGGAGAAAAAACACAAACAGCCATCTTACAGAACATAGCCTACATTAAGCAAAATCAAGGATTCTTTTTGTATTCAGAAGCCATGAATATGGCTGAAGGTGTACTTAAAGCACTATCTCAAAATCTGCCCGATAATAAATTTGAATATACTGGCGCCATTAGAATGCAGGCAGACACTACCGACTGTATTGATATTTTAACCAATGCCAGTGAGGCTAATCTTACAGCCGCATTCCCCAATAGCGAAACAGTTTCATGGGACTATCCTACACTTAAAGTAGATGGCTTTCCTAAAATAAAATTCCACACCACTACTGACAATAACTGGTACACAACCCTATTCCAAACATCTAGCAGTCCAGATTTTTTAGAAAGTTTCTACAGTCTGTATAGCATGCCGGATGCCCCTAGCAGTGAAACTGAAATTTTCACTCATAATAACCTTGCTTATATTGCCCCGGCCTTACGTAACGACGCACACAGCCTTGTAGATGCAGCAAAAAACTCATTGCCTGAACTCATCACAGTAAAAGACATAAAAAGCATTATACACAGCCACTCTAAATGGAGCGATGGAGCCAATACTATAGAAGAGATGGCTAATGCAGCTATCAAGCAAGGCTTTGAATATTTAGTAATGAGCGATCACTCTCAGGCAGCTTATTATGCTAATGGTTTAACACCTGAAAGAATCGCCGCTCAACATGCTGAGATTGATGCGCTAAACAGTAAACTTGGCAATTTCAAGATATTCAAAAGCATAGAGGCCGATATACTTAACGATGGCAGCCTAGACTACACACCACAGGTATTAAGCACATTCGATATTGTTATAGCATCTGTACACAGCAATTTAAAAATGTCGAAAGAAAAGGCAATGGAAAGAGTAATGACTGCCATAGCCAACCCTTATACTACTATACTAGGTCATCCTACCGGGCGGCTATTATTATCACGCGAAGGCTATCCTCTAGACCATAAAACTATTATTGATGCCTGCGCACAACACCATGTTGTTATAGAAATAAATGCACATCCTCGCCGTCTAGATTTAGATTGGAAATGGATTCGTTATGCTGTTGAAAAAGGAGTATTGCTATCTATCAACCCTGATGCACACAGCACTGAAGGATTTAAAGATGTGCTATTCGGCGTACTGGCTGCGCAAAAAGCAGGACTAACGGCACAGCATAATTTAAGTAGCTATTCTCTAGCTCAATTCCAGGATTTTATTGCAGGATATAAAAAGAAAATAACTGGCTAACTACATTTTAGTATTAAAATAGACTATCCCAGTTGCACGATAACAACCGGGATTTTTTGTCTATTTACCAGTCTAGCTTATTAAATGGCAAGAGTGAGAATGAAAATATCATTACAATAAATTCTTCAACATTATATCTGCTGTTTGCAGTGCACCTTCTACCCAGCCTTGGGCATCAGAATAGGCCTCACCACATATATACATTTCTCTATCAGCTATTGGGTGCACTATTTTATCTCTTACCTCCCAGCTTTTCACGCCTATATTCCAGCTATTCCAGCCACCACCAAATGGATCTTCACCCCAGTCTCTAAATGCGGCACTTTTCACTATTGGCGTATAATCTAGGTTGTGCACTTGTCTTAATTGTCTGGCAAGCTCTGTTACCATTCTTCTTGGTGCTTTGTATTCACCCCAAGTTTGGTTCAGTGGCACACCCGATGCAGCTGCCGTTTCTGCTACTTCATCTCCTTCTCCTATAAAGGCATCTTCTATATGGCTATGGTTACCTAGCTTCCATGCAGCACTACGCTTAGGACGTAGTCCATCCCAAAAGCCTATGTTAGTACCATCATCATAACTAGCCAATAGCATTGCAGGTCCCGACACAGCCGGACTACCATCGCTATTAGGCCAGTAATAGGTTTGTCTTACAGGCAAGTCAGTAACGGTTCTGCCAGACTCAAGTGGCACGTAAGTACCATCTTTTTGATAGTAGCCAGCTACTCTCCACCACGGACTAGCATAGGTAGTAAACAACTTAAATAATGGTCTTGGTGTTACACTGCTTATCAATCCACTAATGCTTTGTAGCATTGGGCATGTAGGCATTAGTAAGTCTAAAGATCTGCGAGGCATTGCAAGTATTAGTTGACCCGCTGTTATTTGCTCACCATTAATGGTCAATTGAAAAGCACCATCTTGCCAATCAAAGGCTTCTAACTTCGAGTTAAGAGCTATAGTACCACCCAACTGCTGAAACAAATTACCTAGCGCTATTGGCACTTGCTGAAAGCCATTGCAAAAACCTTTATACTCTGGTGTTATACCAAAGTCAGACAAATACCAAGGTATAGCATCTGCTGCATTCCAGTTTACTAAAGTAGAATCATATCCACCAGCATCCATGCTGAACTGATAGGCTTCGCCACTAATTACTCTATACAGCAAATTCCAAAATCCCCACTGGTATAATGGTACTCCGTCAAAGTGAGCATTTTTAGTCATCTCTCTTCTTTGTGCATCTGTTAGCCCAGCTGCTGTGACACCAGGCACTATTTGCTCTATGGCATTTACTATTATAGTACCGGGCGTATTACCTTTTTCCAAAAAAGATAAGTTATAAGGCACCTTATCCGGATTATTGGTAAACTCTGATAAGCGCAAATAAACACCTCTTAAATAAGCAATATTCTGCGGCTCGTCTACCGGAAAAGGATAAGTAGTAATTTGCTCGTCTGCAGGTAATTGCTTGTTCAAATCTGCTATTAGCTGTACTATCAGTTTCTGATTATTCTCTAGTATGCGCATTCCACCCAACTCTGCTACCATACCCGGTATGTGCGGTGGTTTTACCGATAGTAGCCTTCCTCCTACGTGGTCGCCACCTTCATATACTACTATATTTTTACTAGGATACTGCTGTTTAAGTTTCCAGGCACTGTATACGCCCGATACTCCTGCGCCAATGATGGCGATATCTACTGTGTTAGCCATTTTGTGTATATCTATTTGTGAGTGAATAAATTAAAATATTGATGGTAAGTGATCTACTTTATCATTAAAATCACTACGTAAAAAATCTCTTGAGTGCGATGCGTGAAATACATCTATTGCTGGCTGCATAGCATAGCGCATCGGCATTTTAAACGTAGTTGATTGTGTAGATGGTGCTGTTGGTGTATTACCTGCTATGCGCATATCTAGTATATACGATGTATTAGTGTTCAACACATGGTCTATACCTCTAGCTATAGCAGCTTTTACGGCATCTGGCGTATACACTACTTCTCCACTTTCTCCACCAAATGCTTTTGCTAAACCTACAAAATCTAAATGCGGGCGCTCTAGCTTCAAGTATGGTGGGTCTGTAGTTTTAGGATTCCAATTATAACCCGGCGCACTTCCATATGCGGCTATTACTTGCTGCAAGCCCAATTGTAGTGTATGATACTCGTGATTATTAGTAATAATGTATAGTATGGGCAACTTTTCATGTGCGGCAGTCCACCACACTTGCGGATAAAATAAAGACGAGCCATCACCTACTGCATTTATCACTAGCTTAGTTCCTATCCCTTGGCAGGTGTCAGCTTCTAGCTTTACACCTAGCGATGCCGGCATTGACCACCCTAGTGAACCACCTGCCACGCAATAGTAGCTTATAGGTTTTGCACCCGTAGTGCCTAATGGCAAATAAAATTGAAATGGAGCTCCGTCAGACACCGCTTCATGCACATACACATAATCATCTACTAGCTTTCTTTTTTCTATTTCTTCTTTTAATGCTTGTGCTATTACTACTGCCCATATTTCATCTTTCTGCTGATAAGCTTGCTGTAGATAAGCCTCCCAGCTTGCAGCCCGTTTAACAGCTAATGCCTGTAGGTTTTTGTTACGCACTTCTGCATCTTTAGACGCTATAGGCTTTAAGTAGTTGTTTAGTATAGGTAAAGTGGCCTTTATGTCTCCAAATATCGCCGACTCTCCATAATAGTTTTTGGCTATATCCCATGTATTATTGGTCAGGTATACTTGCTTCACAGCGTCTGGTATCAATGCACCATCACTATACTTAAATACAGCCAACTGTGCTTGCGCACCCCAACCTAGTAATAATGCCACATCATGCCCGCTAAACACATTTTGTATGCCCGCTTGGCTACCCGGCAATTCTCCTTGCCAGTGGTAGTCGTTATTAGGGTAGTTGGCTAAACTGCTAAAACTTTGCAATACCACAGGTGCACCCAATAAGGTAGC
>CAYWUY010000002.1:0-48285 GCA_964461535.1 uncultured Flavipsychrobacter sp. | reverse complement strand
CTTTGCAACACCATAGGTATTTCTTCGGGTGTGCGTATTTCATGTGCCCATTTGGTAAACTGCTTGGCTATATCTACTAGATTAGATGCTAGTAGTGGCTGCTGTGTTACTAATTCATTTTGCTGTTGCGCGCACAGCACTATCAACGGCACTTCAGATCTATGTGCATTGAATAAATTACCTATACCATGTGCTATACCTGGGGTAACGTGCACTAAAACCACACCGGGTAGCCCTGTCATTCTTGCCGACCCCATAGCTGCACCCATAGCTATATTTTCATGCAGGCATTCTATGTACCTAACATCATTCTCCTCATATGAGGTACCATCTATTATAGGAATTTCATTGGTACCCGGCACACCAAATATATAATGTATGCCCAAGTCTTTTAACGCGTCAAACACATAGTCGCGCGTCCATCTTTTAGTTTCAGTGGTTGTGGCCATAAAATTTTGATTGTTAGTGAGAAATAGTATGCATTTCAAATCTAACAATCAACAACCACAATTCAAAATTAAATATATATTATTGATATTACTACTTATTAAAAAAACCGTATAAATACGCATTCTTTAACTAACACTTACACTCCATTTGCCAATTTAAACACCTCGCCCAATGCATATTCTTGCACACCTGCCACCCGCCTACTCGCTGCATTATACATAGCACTAGCTACTTCAACGTCAGATATGGGTTTCAATGCCCTCAATCCCGGCAACATACCTATTGCTTCCATTACGGGTATTGCTATTCGCTCGCCTACTCTATTCTCTTTCCTAGGCCCTTTCAACATCCCTGGCTTTATTATATGTATAGCCTGAAACGAAAGCCTCTTTACATCGCGCTCCAGTTCACCTTTCATCTTAGAATAAAATACTGCCGCATCCGGCTTAGCCCCGGCAGCCGACAGCAATACATAAATCTTAACACCATTATTGGCAGCCATTTCAGCAGCCTGATACTGATAGGTATAATCTATTTTATACTGTGCCTCTTTACTGCCTGCCGTTTTCAATGTAGTACCCATTGCCGAAAACAACACATCTCCTTTCAAATATTGCCTATAGGTTTCCGGGGCATCAAAATCCACAACGTACTCCTGTAGCTTCTCATGCTGTTTACCCGAAGGTCGCCTCACCAATATCACTACTTGGTCAACATCTTTTTTATCCAATAACATTTGCACTAAGGCAGTACCGGTCATGCCGGTTGCACCTATCACTATGGCTTTCATAACTACTCTTTTAATACTAAAAAAAAGAGGACACTTCCGCAGTGCCCTCATATACAGATCATTCCGGTTTACTACACACTTATTCGGGCGCAACCAGTCTGAAACCATTACCATGAATATTCACTATCTCTACACCACTATCTTCTTTCAAATACTTACGCAGCTTAGCTATGTACACATCCATACTTCTACCGTTAAAGTAAGTATCACTACCCCATATACGCTTTAATGCTAGCTCTCTAGGTAGCAGGTCATTTTTATACTCGCACAACATAAGCAATAGCTCATTCTCTTTAGGAGAAAGTGTATGAGTACTTTCACCGTGCTTCAATGTGCGCAATTTGCTATTAAAGTGGTAAGCACCTATGTTAAATTCCACTTGTGCATGCTGTTTGTCTTGCAGCTCTTGATTTCTCTTCAGTACAGCTTTTATCTTAGACAACAATACATCACTGTCAAATGGCTTTGTTATATAATCATCAGCACCTAGCTTGTAACCATTTAATATATCCTCTTTCATGCTTTTAGCAGAAAGGAAGAACAATGGCACATCGGGGTCGTTATTACGTATTTCCTCAGCCAGTGTAAAGCCATCCATGTTGGGCATCATAACATCTAGTAGGCAAATGTCGAATTTCTCCCTACGGAAGGCTGCTAAGCCTAAAATACCGTCTCTGGCTAGCTCTACTACAAAGTCGTTAAGCTCCAGGTAGTTTTTCAATACCTGTCCAAAGTTTGTATCGTCTTCTACTAATAGAATTTTGTTCTTTTCCATATCGTTATTTTAGGTAGTTCAAAAATAATACCACTAATTTACACTGTCATACAATATTTTGTTAATTGAATCTTGGGCAGGTAAACATTTTTGTAACCCCCGATTTATAATAACTACCTCCGTAAATAACAGATAATTCTAAAGCGCCGTAAGATGCATTATATGGAGCCAGTAAAGATGTTGTAAAATCATAACTAGCCATAAACTGTATACCATTTAGTTGATAACCGGCAACCCCTATCACTGCATCCCCTGCCCTGTAGTATCCACCCAATAGCAGTTGAGATACTTGCTGATCCGATTTATCCATATTATACCGCAACAGTGCACCACCTACTATTTCGGTTGCACCTTGCTGTCCTGCATAATAAACTGATGGGTTAATAATTACACTTTTACTTGCCTGAAACAACATATCTAGCTGCGCATTGGTTCGCATACCAATAGTATTATTTCCATTCTTATAAAATGTCTCTACAGGCTTGTTTATATTCTGTGCTGACGCACCTAATTTTATGTACACAGCATCTGATGGATAGTAAGACCAGTTAGCCCCTACCCCTATAGTAGTATATGTGGTCTTTAAATCATTTCCCGGCTCATTACTATTATATCTAGAGTTAAAGGTATAACCATCCCATTGCGCATCAAATGTCAGTTTATTCAAATTCACACTACGCTGCACATAAGCCCCGGTAAACCCTACTGATAATAGCATTGTATTTCCCATATGCAAATGGTAGGCTGCCGAACCCTGGATTTTCAATAGAGATAACTCTCCCGTTCCGGCTTTATCATTATAGACAGCTCCGCCCAATCCTAGCCAATTAGCTTTTGTCAGCCCGGTTCTCGACTCTCTCCCGGCACCTATCTTAGTATCAGCAAACAAACTCATAGAACTATAGGGCACTGGCAACAAAGACCACTGATTCCTATAGTTACCCCCTACTCTGTAATCATTATCAGGCATCATACCGGTATTCGCTGGATTCAACAGCATAGGTGTATTGTAGTATTGAGAAAAATGCAAACTCTGAGCCTTACCATGCATACACATACATAGCAGTCCCAACGTCAGCATCTGTAGTTTTCTACTAATCATCTTAGTAATGTTACGTTTCCTTTTAGGGTTTTAAATGTTCCGTCTATAAATGTAACGGTCAATACATAGCCATATGCTTCTATAGGCTGTGGCTCACCATTAAATGAACCATCCCATCCTTTCGACTGACTATCACTTTCAAATATCAACTGTCCCCAGCGATTAAATATTTTCAAGTTCATTTTCCCTATAGCTGCTCCTCTCACATATAGCACATCGTTCTCACCATCTCCATTAGGACTGAACCCTGATGGTAAGCCTACTATAGGCACTATATCTGCCGATACTTCTCTACACAGCTTAGCTGGGCAGTTCGAGCCGTTTCTTGCCGTTAAACAAGCTGTATAAGTTCCTGTCTTAGTATACTGGTGTGTAGGATTGGTTTCAGATGAAGTTATTCCATCTCCAAATTCCCATGTATAATAAGTAGCATTGGTAGATAAATTAGTGAAGCTGGTAGGCGTATTCGCCACCGGCGGATTAGGCTGGAAAGAAAAATCAGCAGTAGGACCATTCACTACAGTTACCGCTTTTGTAAAGGTATCAGCACCGTTACAAGAGTTAGGATTTTCTACTATCATTACTACTATATACGTACCCACTGCAGTATAGGTATGCGATGCACTTGCACTGCCCGATGTACCACCATCTCCAAACACCCAACTTACTGTAGTAGCATTGCTTATGGTGGTTAATGGGGTTACAGCAGTGCCTAAGCATACTGTATCAGGCATGGTAAATGTCCCTGACACATCAAAACCATTTAGGCTAAATACCTTACTTACCGTATCAGGAGAATTACATGCTGTAGTATCAGTCATTACCAGTGTCACAGTATATGTTCCACCAGATGGAAAATTATGCTCAGAAGGCGTAGTACCAGTAAAACTACCTCCATCGCTGAAGTACCAGTTATATGTAGTAAATGCCGATGCACCCGGCG
This sequence comes from uncultured Flavipsychrobacter sp., assembly GCA_964461535.1. Lineage (GTDB taxonomy): Bacteria > Bacteroidota > Bacteroidia > Chitinophagales > Chitinophagaceae > Flavipsychrobacter. The sequence continues at coordinate 44,225 of CAYWUY010000002.1, read as the reverse complement.
TAGAACCCAATATTGAAGTATTGGTAAACGTTGCTTTATAAGGTCCACAGCTATCGGTAACAGTATAAGTAAAGTCTGGTATTATGTTATTGGTGTCAACCGTAATAATAATTTTAGCAGTATCATTTGTTACAAAACATGCTGAACTATTAGTGGCACTCAACGTAACAGTATAGGTACCTGCCGCAGTAAATGTATGACTAGGTGCAAATGCAGTGCTGGTAGGCGACCCATCACCAAAGTTCCATATAAACGACAATCCGTTAATGGTGTTATTAAAGAAATTTACCGACAATGGCGCACAACCACTGGTAGTAGGCCCCGCAGTTACATCTGCATTTACCGGCCCTATCTCAAAGGCTATCTTCAATGCGGCTTCATTACAATTTGTGCTAGAGTCTACTTCCGACCATACACCTGGTGTTGTAGGAAAAGGATCAGGGCAAGCACCTGGTACTGTTGGCGCACCACCACAACTAGCGCATATAGCCTGATAAATAATACCATTCTTATCAAATCTGCTAGTACCACCGTCTACGTGTTCTCCATGTCCGGCGTTTGAGCAGTTTCTTCCGTAAAATGTGGCATATCTCAACGATGCCAAGCCCGAGCCTAACACTATAAAGTAAAAGTCATTACCATCAGTTGCTGCCCCGGTAGTAGTTGGCATACCCGTACAGGTGCCGGTAGTTAATCCAAAGCCTCCTAAATTCAAATTACCTCCCCAACCCGACACATATACATTCTCGCAAGTATCTACAAGAAAAGCTACAGGAGAGATATTTGTATTACCAGGATTGCCTGAGCCATATACAGTAGATATCAAATTAGAGGTTACATCTCTGTCCATTTTTATAATAAACTGAGACGAGTTAGGATTACTATACACCCCTGAACTAACAGGAAATAAACCACCCACAGATTGCCCCATCATGTACACATTATTCTGATAATCTACTTGTACACCATAGCACTGGTCATAACCACTAGTACCTACAAAACTACTTTTTTGCAAGCTGTAGCTGCCTCCGTTCTGGAATCTGGTTATAAAACCATCGGCGCCACCGCCATTGTAGCTAGTTTGCCAAGAGCCGCTGGTAGTAGGAAAGTTAGCACTATTTGTTCCACCCGATACATATAGGCTAGTTTGTGCAGTATCAAATGCCAATACATAAGCTGCATCATATGCACTACCACCTAGGTAAGTACTCCATATTAAAGAGCTACAGTTATTGTTCATTTTAAACACTACTGCATCTTGCACTCCCGATAGCGTACTTGATATGGCTGTAGATGTTGTTGGAAAATTCGTTGACTTAGTACATGCAGCCACATATATATTGCCACTTCTATCTACCTGCACTTCACTTCTCGACTCGTCTCCATAATTTCTCTTCAACTCTCCATACAATACCTCTGTAGAATCAAAATTGACACAATCTCCATTACTACCGCCTATATATGTAGAACCCACTAAGCCCGAACCCGTAGGATTTAGGTTAGTCACAACCATATCCCAATCACCATGATTTACAGTCTGGAAAGCACCTGCCGTTATTGGATAGTTGGTTGACTTGGTTCTACCCGCCAAAATCAGGTTATTATTTTGGTCTACTATCATACTATGCACATGCTCATTACCTGCACCACCTATTAGCGTTGCATATACACGGCTAGTTCCTGTTGGGTTGTATTTAAAGATAGATATATCTGCCGCGTAAGCCACTAAACCACTTGTAAATCCACCACCAAAAGTTGTCTGAAACGCACCCGGACTTACCGGAAAACTACCTGAAAAGTCTACACCATTTACTAAGCCCCCGGCATAAAAATTACCGGCATTATCATACGTGGCACTAAAGCCCCAATTATCCCATGTAGAACCGGTTAAGGAACTGAATACTATCGTTGGGTCTATTACCAAAACCTTACTATGGTCATAGTCGTTCGGAAAATTATAAGTAACGGTATTTCTTGTAATGCTATACTCACAGGCCACCTCTACTTTCTTATCATCTATATATTGGTAGGCATAGGGCTTCATTTCTGCCACATCACCTACCGATGTTTTTATAATCAGGTTTCCTTTTTTAATGTACAAATCATTCTGCCCCTCAAAGTTCAATCTAATGTTATTTACATCACCTCCCGGATTCACTATAAAATCATACACTACATGCTCATTCTCCGAATAAATGTGTAAATCTATATTGCTGTATATCTCTTTATAATCTACCGCATAATACGGATGTATAAAAGACTTCCATCTGCTGCTATCATTGCCAAGAAAAAAGTTGTAATAAGTTTGTTGAGGTTTACTACCTACAAACGTTGGCTGTAAGGCGCCTTCAAATGTCACTTTATAACAGTGAAAATTCAGTAGTGGGTTGTCTACTATTTGTCCGTGATGAAAAGAGTCAAGCCTTACTTTATTGTATCTATCTGCCAGTATATACCTTATACCGTCTTTCTCTAGCAATACATCACCACCTTTGGTATGAGCCAGATAAGAAAACCAGCTACCCCACTGGCCTTTGTTCTCTATATATTCGATAGGGGTATAAGCCCTTACACTTGCTGACGCAAATGCTAAAAGGCAAACTAAAAATAGTTTTATAAATTTCATTTTTTCTTATGCAAGATACTATAGTAAATGTAGCAAATTTCTATATAATAGACAGCTAGTTTGCCGAAAAAGTCAGGAAACCACTATACTTTATTTACTATAGGTTATTCACATAAGCTATAACCTTGTCTAGTTTACGGCTTTATCGGCACAGCAACTGCTGGCAAAAGCCTCCGGTTTAGCCTTAAATGCATAACCCATGCCCAATATATAGCCCATGGCCTCTCTCAAGGCTTCGTTGCTTTTAAACTGCGGATTGGTGTTTATATCGGCATGCACCTCCATATCCACATCATATTTATTAAACAAGTCGCAAAGCTCATAGGCAATTTCAATACTTCTGGCCACCTCTACCAGCATACGCTCCTTAATACTGTACTTCTGCGTCGTACGTTCATTGCTTATAAACATAAAGCCACCCCTCTTCTCGCGAAGTATCACTATTACTGTCGCTATTTCCGTTTCACTACCCTTTACCTGAGAATCAGTACCTATACACACCTTCAACTTATAGCCGGCTTCAGACTCCCTTTGTATAGCCTCTTCTACCGCCTGTTTGATAGATGTTTTCAGTTGTTCTCCATTAAATCTTCTCCAGATCATAATTTCAAATTTTGCTATATAAAGTTACCCATAAACACGTTATGATAATTTTATGTATAAATGAACAAAATGTGAAATGCACAAGTTATTGACATTATCAATAATATTGCTAAAGAAGAAAACAGGGTGCTTAATTGTAGTAAATACCCATCATAAATAGGTTAAAAAATATCCCTTTAAATAATTTGACAAAAACCTAATTGATTAAATCTTATATAATTAAATTAAATGCCTAATAAAATTTAAAAATGTTTAAATTAGAAGTACTTTAAGCTTACTAAAATTAATATCAGATAAAAACTATGGTAACGATTGAACTATTAAAAAGCAAAGAAATTCAAAGTATAATATCAAAACAAAAAGAAATTGACAAAAATAATAACTTAAATAGCTGGAATATCTTTACACTATCTTCTTACAATAATCAGTATGAAAATTTCCACAGTGATATAATTGCATCTCTTTTAGACCCTTATGGGGAGCATTCAGAACAAAATTTATTTCTTAATGAATTTCTAGAATTCCTCAACATGTATCTTAAACTAGATATTAAAAAAGAAGAATTCACCAATGTATATGTTACAAGAGAAAAAGGAAGAATAGATATAGGGATATACTGTAAAAAATCTAAGAAATGTGTAATCCTAGAAAATAAAATAAATAATGCAGTTGACATGGACAATCAACTGGATCGATACATAAATACTGTAGAAAAAAATGGGTTTAAAATCGTTGCCATAATTTACTTATCACTTGATGGCATTAAAAAAGCACCACCAATTAGAGCAGATTTACAACCATTACTAAAAAACATTGCAGCTTTTAACGACACTCAAGAAGATTTAATAAGTGGTTGGCTCAACAATTGCTACAGAACTGCAGTGAATCTAGATAGCAAAACACTAATACACCAATACATTAAAATCATAAAACACATATCAAATTCAACAATGAACTACGAAACACAAAAAGCATTCTATGAATACGTTAGCAATCTAGAAAATTTAAAAACAGCAAAACAAGTAATTGAATACATAAACAATTTACCAACGTTTAGAAGAAATGAATTTCAAAAATCAATTGAAGATTATCGGCCATTTAATAAGATTGTAAAATATGACGCATCTGGCGATAGAAGCACACTATTTGAAAATTACAATTGTGATGGAAAATCATATAAACTAGATGTTTGGTTTCACCATAACGGCGATGCCGAAATTATATTTTGGATACCTCTAGAAAAAACAACTTCGGGATTAGCTATACTAAAAGAGAAACTAAAATCTATAAATATGGTTGATACTTTTTCAGAAAAAGACTACAGCTATAAAAAAGTATTCAGTACTCAAGAATACCAAACAATGGCTGAAGTTGATCGAGCTGTTACAGACTTCGTAAAAAACTTTTTTAACGCACTCAAAAACCTAGATAAGTAAATCTATACTGAGCATGATTTATATTACCCCCACCCCCACAAAAAAATAGGGTTGCATCTCCTGCAACCCTATTTTACATATATCATCAGTTTCATTTACTCACTTGCTAGCAAAGCCTGCCAAGCTCGGTCTACATCACCGGCATCAAGTAGCTCCTTAGCATATTGGTGCAATGCAGTTCTTTTACCCTCAGCATCATGAGTGTATGCCCCCAATATTTGCTCAAGGCGGCTATCTTTTATCATTTCTGCCACCACAGGTATGCTAGTACAGTTACCAAGTAGTCCAAGATTATTACCGGTAAGTATTTTACTGTTTTTTATGGCATTTGGCAGCTTGTCCACACCTATACCCAATGCAGTATTAGGTTTAGGCACTTCAAACACTGCACTCCCCGATGCACGGCAATAATAGTCTGCCCCCATCCTAGCCACCAGGTCTATTTTATGCGGGTCTATCATTCCGTTTTCGTTCAGTACAGCATCATCTATATGCATACACAGCACCTCGCATACTATAAGGTTACCTGCACCGCCTTCATTCCCCGTTTCTATTATCTGCGTCACTTTACACTCTAGTTGCACCGGCGCTTCCTTCACCCTGAAAGGCTTTACCATATCAGAGGCTATCGGTGTCAATCCTGCCTTTTCAAACTCGCTCACACCCTTAGGATATTCGCAGCTGCTCAGGCTCATTTGTTGCACTATGTTATAGTTCACTATGTTTATAACCACCTCTTTATTAGCATAGGCATTTTCTAGCGTATGCTTAATGGTATTATCCCTCACACGGCGTGCAGGAGAAAATATTAATATTGGTGGCTTACTACCAAATACATTAAAAAAACTAAATGGCGACAAATTAGGATTGCCATCTTCATCTATAGTACTGGCAAAGCAAATAGGCCTTGGTGCTACAGAGCCTAACAAGTAAGCATGTAACTGTGCAGTTTTTATTTCTCCGGGTACTACTCTCATACTTCTATTTATATTGCAGAACTAACTTCTACATTTACATTCATCAAATCAATGAACTCACCTACTCTGGCTTCTATATCAGCAGTAGTTATTTCTTTCATTCTTGTAGGACCAAATTTCTCTACACAGAACGATGCCATAGCAGAACCTATTACTACAGCAGCTTTCATACTCTCAAATGATATATCGTCTATTCTTGCCAAATAGCCTATAAAACCACCTGCAAACGTATCGCCGGCACCTGTAGGGTCAAATACCTCTTCAAGTGGCAATGCAGGTGCTGAAAATATTTTATCACCATAGAATAGTAAAGCACCATGCTCTCCCTTCTTAATGATTAAATATTTAGGACCCATAGACTGTATTTTCTTAGCAGCTTTTACTAGAGAATACTCACCGCTCAATTGGCGTGCTTCGCTATCGTTTACCATTAGTAAGTCTACACGTTGCAATACTTTTTTCAGGTCGTCCATAGCTATGTCCATCCAAAAGTTCATGGTATCCATTATCACAAGCTTAGGCTTGTTTTTTAATTGGTCTAGTACTTTTAGCTGCACGGCAGGTACAAGGTTACCTAGCATTACATACTCACAATCTTGGTAGCTATCTGGTATTACCGGGTCAAAACGCTCCAATACATTCAAATCAGTTACTAAAGTATCGCGCGTATTCATATCCATATGGTAACGTCCACTCCAGAAAAAGCTTTTACCATCCTTCACTACTTCTACACCTTCAAAGGTTACACCTCTTGCAGCCAATGCATCAAATTCTTCTTGAGGAAAATCTCCGCCTACAATAGATACCTGCTTAATAGGTCTTGCAAATGTAGATGCCGCCCATGCCGCATAAGTTGCAGAACCTCCTATGATACGATCAACTTTTCCAAACGGTGTTTCCAAAGCATCAAAAGCCATGGTACCTATTACCAATAATGACATATGTATGTATAAATTTTGTGCAAAGTTACTTAAACATAGCTACTAAACTATATAAATATATTAGTCTGACCGGGGTTATACACATTTCCACAATGTAACCACCCCACTATAAACAAAAACGGGCAGCATGCGCCACCCGTTTCCTTATCTGAAATTGCACCACTATTAGTGCATAGCCTCCGAAAGATCTACTTTCTCTTTACTTTTTTTAGTTTTCACCATCAATACAAATGGTATACATACTAAGAAAATAACGCCTATAAACATAAACACATCCATATATGACAATACAGCAGCCTGGGTACCCACAGAATATTCCATCATCTTATAGGCACTACCCAACGCTTGATCGCCCGACATACCCTTAGCCATAAAGTTGTGCTGCATACCCATAATCCTATTTTGCACATTAGGGTCGCTGGTAGATAGATGCGATATCAAATCATTTCTGTGCACCACATTCTGCCTGCTCATATAGGTAGTAATTACTGCTATACCAAAAGAACCACCCAACTGACGCATCATACCTGTAAACGCTGCCCCCTGTCCTATTTGCTGTCCTTTTAATGACGATAGAGACAAGGCAGTAATAGGTATAAATAACATACCCATACCCATACCACGCACTATTAGCATCCACGAAAAAGCCTCTTTTCCGGTATCTGGTGTTAGTATAAAATAACCCCACATACTATACACAAAGAACACCAACATACCTATCGACACCAGCAATTGTGGTTTAGCACCCTTCTGCAACAGCTGCCCTATTATAGGCATCATAAATGCAGTAGTCAGTGCCGCAGGCACCATCAGCATACCTGCCTGCTCAGGCGTCCAGTGTAGTATACTTTGTAGGTATATAGGTATTATAAACGTAGAACCATACAACCCAAACCCAAGTATGAATGATAGTATAGTACCCACCCTTAAATTACCGTTCTTCAATACTCTTAAATCCACAATAGGATTTGGAGTGGTCAACTCTCTCCATATAAAGAAGAAGAAGCTCAAAGCTGATGTAACAGCCAATACAGTTATTGTTGTGTCAGTAAACCAATCATCTTCCTGACCTTTCTCTAATACATACTGTAAAGAACCAACTGCCAATGCCAATAAACCTATACCTAAGAAATCTATCTCTCTAGTAGATTTTTTCTCGGCATACTTAGGACTACGAACATACTCCATAGTTAGTAATGCGGCTATAACACCAATAGGTATGTTAATGTAGAAAATATAAGGCCAGCTATAGTGGTCTACTATATAACCACCTAATGGCGGACCAAGTGTAGGACCAATAATTACACCCAATCCATATATGGCTTGTGCCATTCCTCTCTTTTCCGGCGGATAACTTTCTGTAATTATGGTTTGCGATGTCACTAGTAGCGCACCTCCACCTAGGCCTTGTATAAAGCGGAACAATACCAACTCCCATATACCATCTGCATTACCACACAAAAAAGAGCATACTGTAAATATGATGATAGATGCGGCAAAGTAGTTCCTTCTTCCAAACTGTGCCGACAACCAACTGGTCATTGGCACTACTATTACGTTTCCTATGGCGTATGCAGTTATCACCCAGCTCACCTCGCTTAGTGTGGCACCCAGGTTACCCTTCATATCATTTAAGGCCACGTTCACGATGGTGGTATCTACTATCTCTAGTAACGCGCAAAATATTGCTGTTATGGTGATAATTACCCGCCTCGATCCGTATTCAACTAAATCTTCCATTAATAATAATGTTTGCTCGGCATCCTTAGCCGATGGTGATAAGATGATTAATCAAGATGTACATCAACATACACGTTCATACCTGCACGCAATGTTTTTATAAACTGATCGTTCTCAGTAAACTCTATTTTCACTGGTAATCTTTGTACTGTTTTCACAAAGTTGCCCGATGCATTATCCGGAGGCAATAAAGCAAAACGTGCACCGGTAGCAGGAGATATAGAACTCACTTTAGCTACAAACTCATGATCAGGCACAGCATCTACATGCACTATTACTCTTTGTCCCGGACGAATTTTATCCATCTGTGTTTCTTTAAAGTTAGCTACCACCCAAGGTTGGTCAGCAGAAACCACATTAAATAAGTTTTGTCCCGCTTGCACTAGCTGTCCTATTTGCACACCCACCTTAGATACATAACCATCTTCGGGTGCAGTTATAACTGTGTATGACAAATTCAATTTTGCATTTTCTAAGTCAGCCTCTTTCTGTTGTATGGTAGCACTAACTACACTCACCTGCTCACCCACTGCTGTACTTTGAGAGCTAGCAGCACTCATTTGGCGCATTACAGATTTTTTCTGCTCTTCTAATACCGACAATTGTTTTTCTGCACTTTGCTTAGCTGCTTCTGCTTGCTCAAATTGTTGCTGAGTTATAGAATGGTCTTTTATCAAGTTACTATAACGGTCATAATCTTGCGACGCTCTGCGTAGGGTTATTTTAGCAGCTTCTATCTGTGCATCTACTGTAGCTATATTAGCCTGATAAGTACTTACAGTTGCTTTAGATGCACTTGTATTAGCCTGCGCCACAGTCAAACTATTTTTAGTTGAGTTTAGCGCAGCTTCCATTTGTTGCACTTGTATCAACTCTGGTCTGTTATCTAGTATGATAAGCGTATCCCCTTTGCGCACACGTTGGTTATCTTTTACTCTTATCTCGGTTATATATCCGCCTATACGCGGTATTACCGGGCTGATGTTAGATTCCACCTGAGCATTATCAGTCTCTTCGTGGTGCTGTGCATGTATATATTTATTAATACCGAATGTACCTCCGGCTAATACCAATACACTTAATACTATCGGGAATACTTTATTTTTCTTCTTAGGAGCTTCAACAGCTTGATCCATATTTTGTTCTACGTTCGACATATGTAGTTGAGTATTTTTATTTGTTAATGATGTAGTGAATATGTATTAATTTAAAACACCTGCTGCTTGTTGCAATTTGGCATAGGCAGTTGCAGCATCTGCTTTAGAAAATGAGTAATTAAGTTTTGCTTGCAACAATGCCACATCTGCATCTAGCAGGTCAGTTGTTGTCACAAGGTTGTTATCATATTTATTCTTAGTTATTCTATAATTCTCAGTAGCTTGATTTACTGCCTTTACATAAACATCTATTTTTTTCAATGCCAGCAGATAACCTTCATACGCCTGATTGATTTGTATGTGTATTCTATCATTCAGCATTTTTTCATTAATCTCCATTTGCTGTAGTCTGGCTTTAGCAGCATCTATTTTGCTCTTAGTTTTCCATAGAGACGATAGATTGTATTGTAAGCCTATGCCGGCATTTAGTGCATTAGTTACGGTTAATACATTAGGCACATCAAGTGCTATATAACCGCCTGTAAGTGCCACTCCGGGATAGTATTCACCCTTTGCAGCCTTTACCGATGTTGCCACTGCTTTTTCTTTTAGCCCTATAGATTTTAAGTCGCTTCTATTTTGTGCAGCTTGCTGCTCCCACTCTGTTACTGTTGTGGTAGATACCGTTGGTTTAAAAGCATTAGAGTCTGCAACAAACTGTGTGTGCTCGTCTAATCCCAACATCAACGACATGTTTACGCATGTTATATTGTAGTTATTCTGCGCATCTAGCAAAGACAGTTCTATGTTAGACTGTTGCAACTGCGCCTTTAGCAAATCATTCATTGCCAACACCCCGTTTTGCTCTAGGTTACTAAAGTCTTTTACACGTTGCTGTTGTTGTTTTAAATTCTCTTGTATTAAATATACAGTCTGTTGCGCCTTGAATAAATTGGCATATGCTGCTATAGTATTTTGCACTACATCTTCTTTATCGTAAGCAGCATCCATCTTAGCAGCTTCTGTTAAATACTTAGCAGACTCTACTCCATACTTTATCCTCAATCCGCTAAACAAGGGTAACGATGCCGATGCCATACCATATGCAGCCGACTCTACCTTAGGGGTAGAACCTCCGCTACTACTACCTCCCGAAGACGAACCACTACTACCCAACTTTAGTTTAAAATCTACATCAGGATTGTTTACTCTTAAATAAGAACCGCTGACTTTAAAATCAGGCAAATGACGCTCCCATGCTTCATGCTGATTAGCAACAGCCTCAGCTACTTTAGCGGCATTTAGTTGTAGTGTTTTATTATTCTGCAAGCTTAACGATATAGCCTCGTCTAAGCTCAAATTGCGCTTAGCACTCTCTTGTGCATAGCCTAGCATGGGCAGCAGGGCAATACCTACTATCATGCTAATGATCTGTTTTTTATGCCTCATTGGTAAGAATTTGTTTAAATAAGTACTTTAAGTGAAAACTGAGCTTTTTTCTGATGTGCTTCATAAAATCAGCTTCAGATAAATGCTCTAAATGGTTAATCTTTTTATAGAATAGCTTTGAGGTCATCATGTGGCTAACGGTGCCTACCATTGTTGTCATCATCAAGCTGATGTCTATATTCTTTTTAAATGCGCCTGTCTTTTGCCCTTCATGTATCAATTGCTTAATGCTCTCCATATTTTTCATCTTCAGGTCAAATATGAGTGCCGTAATCACCGAGTCTTTTTCAAGCATTTGCTCTCTATACATAATAGCATGAAATTGTTGCTTTTGTAAGAACTTGTCTATGTAGTCATCTATCAAAATATTCACTTTCTCAAGCGGACTTGTTGACTTATCATTTAATAGATACTCTACTTTAAGTCTTATTTTAAAAGTACTCCTCTCAAATAATGCTTCTAGTAGTTTATCCTTAGAACCAAAGTAGTACGATATCATAGCCACGTTAACATCTGCCTTATTAGCTATATCCCTTACCGAGGTTCCATTAAATCCGTTCAAAGCAAACAACTCTTCAGCAGCGTCCAGAATTGCCTTCTGTTTATCACTATATACTGGTTCTGTTGCTTCCATAACAACACAAAATTAAACACTTGTTTAAAATTAAACAAACGTTTAATTAAATTTAACACAGAAACTAACCTACATCAATTCACCTACTCACCACATTTTCATTAACCACATGATTAACAATAGTTTATAATTACCACAATATTTTAGATATATTGCACCTAATAAAAACATTACATATACAGAGTTTCATTACAGATTTGATTAATGGCGATGAAGCAGCTTTTAGGCAGTTGGTAGCAGAATATGAGAAGAAAGTATACAGCACCGCCCTGAACATGGTCTCATCTGAAGCTATAGCGCAAGATATAGCACAGGAGGTTTTTATTACCATCTTTCGCTCCATAGCATCCTTCAATCAAAACTCTAGTTTATCTACATGGATATACCGAATCACCGTAAATAAATGTCTCGACCATATTAGAAGCACTCAGCGCAAAAAAAGGTTCGGCTTCATAAGCATCATTTTTCAAGGTGGGGAAGAAACAAAACTAGAACACAACAACACTACTAATTTTATCCACCCGGGCATTCTGGCCGAAAACAGAGAAAAAGCAAGTTATTTATACAAAGCCATAGAACAACTCCCCGAAAACCAGAAGACCATTTTCATATTGGCACACATTGAAGAGCTACCACAAAAGCAAATAGTCGACATCATGAATATGTCGCTAAAAGCAGTAGAAAGTACTCTACAGCGCGCCAAAGCCAACCTTAGAAAAATACTTTCCGACTATTATAACGAGCAAAAAAAATAGCACAACCATCGGCTGTGCTACTCTTTATGTCATTTTATAAGGTTCTAGAATCTAAAAATACTAGATACTATTATCCTGTTTTCATCTTTTACCAAATCCGGAACAAAATTAGCAGTGCTGCCTATTGGCGGATTCCAGCCGTTGTCCGATGTTACACCACCACGACCAGAAAAATAAGGTACCGATGCATGACGTGTTACAAACTCAAAACCAAAGGTTATATGCTCATTAGGCATATACTGAAAATTAGCACTTGCATCCCATCCTTCAAATTTATCGCCCGGATTCTGTGTAAGCACACCACTACCCGCAGGCAACAAAGCCAAATATCTACCCGGGTTATCTATATAACCTCCACCAAATGTAAATGCCCAATGCCCTTGTTTACCTAACCAAAAACGGTTGTAAAACATACCGCTTAAGAAATATTGCGTCTTAGAGTTACCCATATCTTTAAAACCCGAAACACCATCTCCATTCTCAAAGCCTAAATCTCCTGTTAATGAAAATGCAGCCTTACTTATGAATGACTCTGGCCTATCCCAATACTTTTTTATAATACTGTTATCTGTATGAAATCTTAATCTGCTATCTTTTAGCGGAGTGTCCCATCCTACATACGAGCTCGACATTACCGATACCGTTCCATTTGGCCTCCATTGTATTTGATAGCCTAGCCCTGGCAATTCGTTATACATTGCATAGCTCTGCCAGCCGTTAACTATCCATATCTCCACTTTCAATTTATCTGTAGGAAACATCTGTACTCTTGCACCGGTAAAAAACCATGGCGTGTTATCAGAGGTATAAGAAGGTTGATAATTCCAGTTCTCAAAATTATTATAAGACAGTAAGCCAACATAAGACTTGAATATACCCACATCTATATTCACACCTTTCATTTTGTTAAGGTGCATACCTGTATAGGCTTCCGTTACATACCTTAGTGCATTATACAAGTCATATTGCCCCCTCAAGCCCGAGTTATCATTTCTAGGAATACCCGTTGCTCTAGTACCAAACTGCAACATCAGTTTACCTCTGGCACCACTAGCTTCATCATGAAATTCACCACCCGCCTCTATGTAAGACAAATTCAACTCATTGCTTCTAAACGTAGCAGTACTACCACAGTTAGTATGGTCTTTAGGGTTATTAAAATTGTAGTTATAATTCATATCCATAGTTACACCACCGGTAAAGTATTTACTTTCCAATACCGATTTTGTTTGCCTATTATTACCCTGCACCCAGCTATAGTCTGGTGTGGCTGTTTTTAATGTAGCTACTTCAAAACTGTCTATCTCTGCCATTGGCACTTGCGCTATGGCACTACCGGTTACTAATGATAATAGTAAGGTGCGTAATGTATGCTTCATATGCTTAGTTTGCTTGTAATGCTTTTTTATTTACAACTCTTTTTAGTTCAAATACCGATGCTGATTGATATACTATTGGCACATACTCTGTCACCACATCGCTTTTATCTAACCCAAATGCTTTTTCATCTTGTTGTGCCATCTGCCTCAACATCATATAGGTTTGTAGTAGCAATCCATCTTTTAATGTAAACTCATTTTCTACCGATAAAAATTTCTCTATAACTACAAATTTGAAGTCATGCTGATCGCAGTACTTGGCACCACAACTCACACTCTCTGGAAGCAACTGCTTTTCAGCAATCAGTTCTTGCAATATCTTTTTATAGTACAATTCAGTTTTAGGCTGCACTCTAAATCCTAAACTGATGTTTATTTTAATTACTTTTTGTGCCACCAATTCCACCACATCATACTCCATGGTGTAAGGCTCTGCAGTTCTGTGTATGTGTAGCAGCCAATAAACATCTGCACGTTTGGGCTGCCTAGACAATATAGAGTTCACTATCTTTTCTTCTACTTCATGATTAGTGTTAGCCTTAGTTAAATAAACTAGGTGTGTGCTGAATTTAGGAATACTAGTATCTACACTCAACTGTTGTAAAGCAGTAGCATATTTACCTAAGTCTACAAACTTCACAAACCTATTATTTACCTTTCTTCCCTTATACCATATATACATGGTTAAGAAAATAAACAATTCAAAAAACAAGAACATCCAACGCTCTTTTATCTTAGCCACATTTGCTATAAAAAACGAAGACTCTACCACTACAAAAACAAGCATCAATAGCACTATAGCTAGTTTATTCCATTTCTTAATATAGTTTAAGTAAAAGTATAAAAGGTATGTAGTCATCAACATAGCTACTGTAATAGAAAAGCCGTAGGCTGCCTCCATGTGGGTCGATGTTTTAAAATATACTATCATCAGCACACAGCCTATCCATAGTATTGTATTTACACTTGGTATATACACTTGGCCTTTTATTTCAGTAGGTTGCCTCATGCTTACTCTAGGCCAAAAATTCAAGTGCACAGCCTCACTTATTAATGTAAACGAACCGCTTATTAATGCTTGCGATGCTATAATAGTAGCCAGCGTAGCCAATATAATACTTGGCAGTAAAAACCACTCCGGCATTATTGCAAAAAACGGATTATCTCCGCCCATCACAGTGCGGCCTGAGTGCATAATATATGCTGCCTGACCAAGATAGCTTGCCACCAAACTTACTTTTACAAACATCCAAGTTATTCTGATGTTCTTTATCCCACAATGACCAAGATCAGAGTACAGCGCTTCAGCACCCGTAGTACATAAGAACACTGCACCTAACAACCAAAACCCCTTTGGATACTGCGTTAGCAAGCTATAAGCATAGTATGGATTCAGCGCTTTCAATACATCTATATGCAATAGTATTTGGCTACCACCAATGACGAAGAGCATCAAAAACCACAAAAACATTATAGGGCCAAAAAACTTACCTATAGATTGTGTACCAAATCTTTGAAAGAAAAACAGTAGTGACAATATGGCTACTACTATACCCACCGTCAGGTTATTGCCTGCCACAAATACATTTTCCAAGCCCTTAACACTACCTAAACCCTCAATAGCTGATGCTACCGAAATAGGCGGAGTTATAATACCATCTGCCAGTAAAGTAGTGGCGCCTAGTATAGTAGGTATCACTAAGTATTTACTATACCTTCTCACTAGCGCATATAACGAAAACACACCACCTTCACCCTGGTTATCTGCCTGTAGTGTTATCCATATATACTTCACGCTCGTTTGAAAAACCAATGTCCAAAATATACACGACACCCCTCCATATACCAATAGCTCACTAATAGGTCTATCACCTATTACCGCTCGCAATGCATACAGCGGACTAGTACCAATATCTCCGTAAATAATACCTAGTGCTACCATCAATGTGGCAATAGAAACCTTGTTCAGTGCCTTATGACCTGACTCCATAAAATAAATATTTAAAAAATTAGATTAACTCACGAAGCGATATCCTACACCACTCTCTGTTACTATATGGTGCGGATGATTATAATCAGTTTCAATTTTCTTGCGCAATTGTCCTATAAATACTCTCAAGTATTGTGTTTGCTCTTCATATCCTGCACCCCATATGGTTTTCAGTATATACGGATGTGTTAATACCCTACCCTCATTTTTCACAAACAATACCAGCAAATCATACTCTGTAGCGGTAAGCTTTACAGGTACATCTTGCTTGGTTACCGCTCTAGACTGCATATCCAACTTTAGCAAACCAAAAGTATACACAGGCTCTACAGTATTAACATCAGTTATAGTTCTTAATGCAGTTCTAATTCTGGCTAATAACTCCCCCGACCTAAATGGCTTCGTCAAATAGTCATTAGCGCCGCTATCCAATGCTTTCACCACACTTTCTTCATCATTCTGCACCGATAGTATTATTACCGGCCCTGCATACCATTGCCTTAATTCTTGCAACACCTCATGCCCCGACAAGTCTGGCAAGCCTATATCTAACAATACTAGCTTGGGTGCTCTATTGGCCACCAATGCCAGTCCCTCTCTACCGCTTGCCGCCGATATTACTGTATAGTCCTGACTTTGCAAGGTTATCTCTAGCAGTTTTCTTATAGCTGCCTCGTCATCTATTATTAGTATATCGGGCTTACTCATTTTTCAGTTGTTTTAAATAGTTAGTGGCCACCTGCATTTTTATTGTAAACAAAGCACCACCACCCTCTATATTTTCCAGTGCCACACTACCACCCATTGCACTTACAAATCCTTTTACTATCGATAGTCCTAATCCTGTACCGCCGGGCTTAGCATCTTGCAATCTGTAAAATTTATCAAACACTCTGTGTATCTCTTCTTGCGGAAATCCGGGCCCTTTATCTGCCACCCTCACCTCTAATACATCATGTCTGCATTGCACTTTCACTTGTATCTTCTCATTTCCCGGAGTATAGATGCACGCATTTTTAAGCAAATTAAAAATCACATGCTCCATCATACCCTTATCTATTTTCACTAGCGACAGTTCTACGCCTAGCTGTATATCAAATTGTCTTTCAGGATACAATTCTTGCACCTTATCTACTATACCGTATGTCAACTCGTCTACATCTACCCAGTCTGGTTTGGGCTGCAAAAATCCCGACTCTAGCCTAGACATGTTGAGCAAATTTTCTACTTGGTCGTTCAGTCTTATAGAGGCTTTAGATATCTCGTGCAGCAATTCTTCTTTTTGTGGCTCTTTCAATAAACTACCACTACTTTGTAAGGTATCAGTTGCAGCTATTATTGTAGATATTGGGGTGCGTAGTTCATGCGATAGCGAGTTTAAAAAAGTATTATACAGTTTTATAGCTCCTGCACGCTTTTCTTTTAGCCTGGCATTTTTCTCTACCTGCCTTATTCTTATAGTTAGCACAGCATTTATAAGTGCTACTACAAAGTACATACTCAGCAACAACATATCTTCTGCCGAGCCTACATGAAAGGTATATACCGGAGGAATAAATAAAAAATCCCAAACCACAGCACTTAATACAGCAGTCAGCACCACCGGCCATATATCAAAGCTCATGGCAGTTAAAGACACCGTACCCAACAACACATAAGCTACTACTCTATACCCTATGTAGGGGGTCAATATCATACATGCACCAGTTACCAATAGCACCAGTACAAAGCAAGACAATAGCTGCTTTTTAATACTTAATTGGCTGGTGGTAAACAATATTGACATACATCCTAAATACACAACAAAGGTACACTGCCAATTATAAACCCCATATAAAGCCTAAGCCCTAGGATATAAATTTTTTATAAAGAAATAGGGGCAGGCGCTTTGCCTACCCCTACACATATTTTCTATTATAATAAACTAACACCTACATATACTTCCCTGTATAGCTCCCTTTTACCTTAGCCAGTCCTTTGGGCGCACCGGCATACAGTAGCTGTCCGCCACCTATACCACCCTCCGGTCCTATATCTATCACCCAGTCAGCACATTTTATTACATCTACATTATGCTCTATTACCAGTATACTATGCCCTTGCTCTATCAGCGCATCAAAAGACCCTAGTAGTTTTTTAATGTCGTGCATATGCAGCCCCGTAGTAGGCTCATCAAATATAAATAGTACTTTATCAGCACTCTTACCCTTACCTAAAAACGATGCTAATTTTACCCTTTGTGCCTCACCACCACTTAGGGTATCACTACTCTGCCCCAGCTTCACATAGCCCAACCCCACATCACTCAATGGCTTTAGCGCATTCACCACCTTCTTATCATCAGCAAAAAACTCTATAGCTTGGTCTACACTCAATTCCAATACCTCAAATACATTTTTAGTCCTGTAGGTAACCTCAAGCACCTCATCTTTAAAACGCTTACCCTTACACGATTCGCATAGCAAATGCACATCTGCTAAAAACTGCATCTCTACTATTACTTCACCCTCACCCTTACAGGTATCACATCTACCACCATCCGTATTAAATGAAAAATGCTTCTCCGCAAATCCTCTCATTTTAGACAATGGCTGTTTGGTAAACAGCTTACGTATTTCATCCCATGCCTTTACATAGGTCACCGGGTTACTTCTCGACGATTTGCCTATAGGGTTCTGGTCTACCAACTCAATATGGCATATCATATCCAGGTCGCCATGTAGCTTTTTAAATATACCGGGTCTATCGGCACTTTCTCCAAAATGCTTTAGCAATGCCGGATATAGCGTTTGCTTTATCAGTGTAGTTTTTCCGCTACCACTCACACCAGTCACCACACACATCACATTCAGTGGTATAGTTACGTCTATATTTTTAAGGTTATGCTGCTTGCAGCCCTCTATGTGAATATATCCTCCTGGTTTACGCACAGCATCCGGCGCCTCTATCTTCATTACACCACTTAAGTATTTTCCGGTAAGGCTATTAGCATCTTTACATATTTCAGCATAGGTACCTGCTGCCACCACCTCGCCACCTAAGTGGCTAGCAAGTGGCCCCATATCTATAATGTAGTCCGCCTTTTCCATCATCATCTCGTCATGCTCCACAACCACTACTGTATTACCTAAATTCCTCAGGTGTTGCAGCACTCCTATCAATCTTTCCGTATCTCTGCTGTGCAATCCTATACTAGGCTCATCTAGTATGTATAACGAGTCTGTTAAGTTACTCCCCAAAAACTTAGTCAACTGTATGCGTTGGCTTTCCCCACCCGACAAAGTATTGGCAGTTCTATTAAGGTTCAGGTAACCCAGCCCCACATCTAGCAGTGTTTTTAGTCTTTGGTCTATCTCTACTAGTATACGTTTAGCTATACCCTTTTCATGTTCACTCAGTTGCAGATTTTTAAACCAATCATACAGCTCGTCAGCAGGCATTTGCAACAATGTGGCTATGGTAGTATCAGCCACTTTTACATACATGGCCTCTTTACGCAGCCTACTACCTTTGCATGAGGTACAAGTAGTTCTGCCTCTGTATCTGGCTTGTAGCACTCTATACTGCACCTTATACAAATTCTGCTCTACCATTGCAAAAAAGTCGCGTATACCTTGCACCCTATCATTACCCTCCCACAGTAGCAAACTCTCAGCATCATCCAGGTCGCCTACCGCCTTATGTATAGGGAAACCCATCTTACCTGCCTGCCTTATAAACATCTCTTTCCATTCACCCATTTTTTCACCACGCCAGCAAGCTACTGCACCTTCATATACACTAAGGTGCTTATCGGGCAGCACCAATTCGTCGTCTATACCCAACACTTGCCCAAAGCCCTCACATACAGGGCATGCACCGTACGGATTATTGAAGGAAAACAAATTAGGCGTAGGCTCATCAAACAATATACCATCTGCCTCAAATCTATTGTTGAAGGTGTGTATCTCTTTCCCATCTACCTCAACCCTACATTCTCCTTCACTTTCATAAAATGCAGTCTGTATACTATCGGCTATTCGATGCAGGTCATCCTCATCAAATGTCTCTTTTACCACTACACGGTCTATCAATAGATAAATTACAGCATCATCTACATTAATAGTTCCGGCCAATACATCCTCAATTCTTATAGGTTTATCCGTCACATGCGGAGCATATATACGGCTAAAGCCCTTTTGCATCAGTATATTTAGTTCTTCAGTTACCGTCCTTTGGTATCGAGTTACCAGTGGCACTACAAATTGCACCTTAGCACCCTTATGTAATTGCTTTACAAACTCTACTACATCAGTCACACTATCCTTTTTCACCTCCTTACCACTCACCGGCGAATACGTTTTACCTATTCTGGCAAACAAAAGCCTTAAGTAGTCATATATCTCCGTCATGCTACCTACAGTACTTCTTGGCGTACGGGTAGTTACCTTTTGCTCTATGGCTATAGCCGGACATATACCTCTTATATAATCAACATCTGGCTTATCCATACGCATCAAAAACTGTCGGGCATACGCACTTAGGCTCTCTGCATACCTCCGCTGACCTTCAGCAAACAGCGTATCCATAGTTAGTGACGATTTACCACTACCACTCACTCCGGTCACCACCACTAACTGATTTCTAGGTATAGCCACATCTATATTCTTTAAATTGTGCATACGTGCACCCTTTATAAATATAGAATCGTCTACAGCGGGGGTATTTATTTCCGGTTCACTCATTACGGCTTTTTTACTAGCCGATTTCTTAGTTGTTGCCATATTAACTAATAAGGATACAAAAGTAGGTGCAAGCCTACTTCCTATCCTAATATTGTGTATAATTTCTCCTTTACCCCCTATTGAGCACGACAATTGTCAGATGAATTAAATATAAATTTCATATTTGGTCAAAATTTCTATAAGTTACCCACAGCACCATCCACAATGCCATCATTGCATTCGTTATCATTCAGCGCTAGTTCATACCTTAGTATTTATTTTTCAACTGTGCGGATTCTTGCATTACTATTTATAATCATATTCCCTTCCCTTGTATATGCACAAAGGGGCAATGTGATTATTGCATTAAGTGAAAACAGCACTTATCCGGTTGAAAATGCGTATGTTGAAGTAAGCAACCATACGAATTATAATATAGCTATTAGTTCCGATTCTCTGGGCAAGGCCGTGGTGGTAGGTATTCCATTTGGTAAATATTATATAAGTGTTAGGCATAGTGCCTATAAACATGCAGTTGATAGTTTTTATATTAATAGCCCCGATTCTTTAATAATTCCTATAAAATTAAAAACGGCATCACACTGGCTAGACGAGTTTGTACTAACTGAAAAGCTATTACGCACCGTGCAGCATGGCGATACTACAGAATTTAATGCCGGCCCCATGAAGCTTTCACCCAATGCTGATGGAGCAGATTTGGTTTCTCGTATTCCTGGCTTGCAAATAGATAGGAGTGGCATTACTGCACAGGGGCAAAACGTATATAAAATATTAGTAGATGGTAAGCCTTTTTTTACCTCCGACCCACTTACCACCCTACACACCCTACCCGCTGAAATCATTGAAAAAATTCAAATCTTCAATGATAAAAGTGAAGCCGAAAAATTCACTGGCTTTAAAGAAAGTTCTAGAAATAAAACCATCAACATCATTACCGACCCTAATAAGCGTAAAGGTTACTTTGGCAATGCTACAGGCGGCCTGGGTTCTAGTGGCGCACCACCTATGCGCTATAGCGGTGGTGTTACCCTCAATCAGTTTAATAACGAACAGCGTATAACCATAACTGGCTCGTCCAACAATATCAACAACAGCAACTTTAGCGAAAACACTACGGGAAACGAAGGCATTACTACTACCAGTGAAGCAGGGCTAAACTACAGCGATAATCCTGATAAGCACAGCGAATTTTCGTTGAGCTACTTGCTGCGCTACACCGACAAGACAAATGAACACACCCTTCAGCGAAACTATATTTTACCCAATATGTCTAGACAGGCTTATGTAGAAAATAGTCCGTCTTTCAACACCAATACCAGCCACAGAATAAATGCGCAGTATGAATACCGAATAGACACCAATACTTCACTACTAGTTATTCCGCAATTATCTTTTCAGTTGTTGCACAATAAATTCACCCGTTTAGGCCGTACCCTAAACGATTCTACACTATTAAACAAAACCGATAACGACAATAACAACAAACAATACAATTACGATATTGGCTCAACCGTTTCGCTTAGGCACAAGCTTAAAAAGCCGGGACGCACCTTATCTCTGTCTACTACCTTTAGCAATATTAATAGTAACAACAGAAATATACTATTAGCACAAAACAACTACTATAACAGTCCACAACTTAACGATACCATTAACCAACGCACCGAACAAATACAAGCTAGCTGGAACATAGCCGGCGATGTTACCTATACCGAACCATTGGGTAAAAATGCACTGTTTAAAATGCAATATACCTACCTAACATCGCCTACCACTACTACCAAAAGCGCTGATAACTTTAACTATGTACTTAAAAACTATTCTTTACCCGACACTAATCTGTCTAACTCATTTTATAATAATAACACCTCTTACCGTGGCGAGGCATCGCTACAGGTAAATAAGAAAAATTTTGACTTTACATTAAGCGGCAGCTTACAACATAGCGTACTGCACTATACCCAAACGCTACCTTACAGTGGGGAAATATGGAAACGCTTTACCAACCTACTACCTAACATTGCCTTTAACTACAACATATCTCCATCTCGCTATTTGCAATTCAATTATAGCTCAGTGGCTATGGCACCACCGGCTAATTTATTGCAAGACGTAGTTAACAATGCCGATCCACTGCACCTAACATCGGGCAACCCTAATTTAAAACAGTCGTTTCAAGACCAGTATAATTTAAGATACACCAGCTCTTCTAAAAATGGCAAGCAGCATTTAGCCTTCAATCTATCGGCTTATTTCACCGACAATACTATTACCAATTATTCTTTTATTCCGCTGCGCGACACTGTGCTACGCGGACGTATAATATTACCCGCAGGCTCTGAATATTCTTACCCTATTAACATAGACGGATACTACAATTTGTCTAGCTATATCAACTATTATATTAACCTTACAAAACTAAAAACCGGACTAGATGTAACCATCAATACCGGTACTAGCCAAACTCCATCGGTAATTAACAATGCTACTAACTACCAAATCAATAATGTACTTGGTGGTTCAGTAATTTCTAACAGTAATATTACCGACAGGATAGACCTTCAAATGCAGTTAAGCTCTAACCTACAAGTAACTGAAAACTCGTTTAATAAAAAACAAAACAACACCTACCTTACCAGCGTGGCTAAAGCAGCTATATCTATTATACCGGCTAAGCGTGTAGCTATCCACTCTGTTTTATTCTACCAAACCAATCAAGGTCTTACTACCACCTTCAACCAAAACTACTTTTTATGGAACATTGCCATATCTCACCGCTTGTTTAAAGACCAACAGGGCGAAATAAAGGCTAGCATATTCGACATACTGAACCAAAACAAAAACATTGTACACACCGTTACCGATAGCTATATAGAGGATGCCCGTACCAACATCATTAAAAGATATTTTATGGTAACTTTTACCTACAAATTCCGCAACTTCCACCAGTAGTTTTGCGTCTTTATAACACTTTCACGCTTATCTTAGCAGTATGCTTAAATTCTTTTCAGCTATTGGTTTTGCATTATGTCTTTGTTCATTTTCTGCTGTAGCACAGCAAGAAGATGATAAAGAAATATTTTGCGATGCCGTAAGAGTAATATTAAAAGACGGGGTTAATCAGTTTCGCAATGTACGTGGCCGAATGATTGAATCCGGCATCAACCTAAATGCGTATAACAGTTCTATTGCTATCCCGGGTATATTTAAAGCACGCTTCGTAGGCTCTATGGGGCTGTTTTATGAGGGTGCCATAAAACAAACTGCCAACCTAGACGAAATAAAACCATTATACGAACAGTATAAAAAACAACTAGACGACTGCCTATCTACTAACGGCTACAAAATGAAATTTCGTGACAACTTCTTCCCCGGCCTTGCCGACTACAAAAAAGTAGTATACATGCCTATATTTAAAGAAGGTGAAGAAACAGCAGCCAACGGGCATGTAACGCTAGAGGTAGATTTTAATAAAAACAACGGCACTTATACGCTACTCATTTATATTTTCGAAAAATAAAAAATAACAAGCCATGAACTACGAACAAGACTACTTAGCTATCAACAAAGCACTATGGAACGCCAAAACTCCGGTGCATGTAGAGTCAGATTTTTACGACACGCAGTCGTTTATTAACGGTGCCAACACCCTTAATGATATAGAGCTAAAACTATTAGGCAATCTAAAGGGTAAAAAAGTATTGCACCTACAGTGCCACTACGGCATGGATACCTTATCTTTAGCTAGACTAGGTGCAGAAGTAACAGGTATAGATTTATCTGATGTGGCCATAGCACAAGCACAACAGCTTAATGAGCAGCTAGGCCTTACAGGCCGCTTTATATGTTCAGATGTATATGGCCTGCCCGATGTGCTGCACGAAACTTTCGATATTGTATTTACTTCTTATGGTACCATAGGTTGGCTACCCGATATGGAGCGCTGGGCTAAGGTGGTGAACCACTTTGTAAAACCCGGCGGACAATTTATTATAGCAGAGTTTCACCCCGTTGTATGGATATTCAATAATGAATTTACCAGTATAGACTATCCTTACTTTAATCGCCAAGTGATAGTAGACCAAGAAGAAGGCACCTATGCCGATAATGAAGCTAAAATAAATCTCACAGGTGTATCGTGGAACCACCCTTTATCAGATGTAATACAAAATCTGTTAAACACAGGGCTACAATTAAAAAGCCTGGAAGAGTATGATTATTCTCCCTACCCTTGCTTTCAAAATGTAGTTACCATAGCACCAAACAAGTATTACATTAAAGGACTTGAAGGTAAAATACCTATGGTGTATTCGCTGCTAATGGCTAAGCCTTAGTAGTAATACAACCAACATTATACAACAACAGCACCCCTTGAGGTGCTGTTGTTGTGTATAGAATATCCAACCGTTTTTTAGGCAGCCTTCTTCAGATAAGAAAACTTCTTTTTAAGATTTATGATAGGTGTTTCAAAGTAGTTGTAAGATAGCGATGCTACTACTAACACAGTACCCAGCTTAATAACATAAAATGGCCAATAGCCAAATATATAAGCAGGCCCACCATGTGCTAGCATGTAGGTAGCCCAATCATCCATATAAGCACCTATAATGTAGTGATACAAGTAGATGCCATAACTTATTTTACCAAAGTAATTCAACGTCTTATTTTCAAAAAAGTGTTTTTGCAGCCACTTATTTTCGTTGCGCAGCACATACATAATTATACCTAGCGACATTACACTCCACAAAGTTCTATGAAACTGTGCCACTACAGGGAAACCGGAAAACTTATCAAACTGCCAGCAGTAGTACAGCAGCAAGGGCATAAAAAAGCGTACTGTTTTTTCAAATTGAGCATCAGTACCCTTGTATTTATGATAGGCATATAGCACACCAAAACCTAATGAATCAAACGAGTTGAATACCAAAAAAGCAAACTCTTTATGCTGCACAAAGTGTACATAAAACTTACTGCCTATACCTAGCAGTATACCACCATATATAAAGTACTTTATCCATTTTTCATTAGCGTAAAGTATAACTAGGGGCAGCAGCACATACAACTGCTCTTGCACCGACAAAGACCATACGTGTATCATAGGGCTAGGCACGTTCTCCATATAAAAGAGAATATTAGCCGTATGGGTAAGGTAGTAGCCTATATGTTGTCTTATATGCGGAACACCTACTATAAATAAAGTAACTATTACCAAATAATATACCGGCAACAGCCTAAGTGCACGCCTTATTAAAAAGTTTTTATAGATGGTTAGTTTATTATCGCTAGGCGTCATATCGCGCCTGGCTTTAAATAGTATAGAAGAAATTAAAAAGCCACTCAGCACCAAGAAAAATGCTAATCCAAATTTACCCCAAGGTATTATTGAGCGTATTACTTCAAATTGTAGTTGCCCTTTATCTGCGCCTACACCCCAGTGCCCTACTATTACCAATAATATAGCTACAAACCTGATGGTATTTAGCCCATCCACATATTTAAATTGCTCCTTCATCTCATTCAAAGAAACAAATAAATGAGGAAAAATAAAAAGGGTTCGCAATGTGCGAACCCTTATGTAACCAATTTCTGATATCTTATTTCTTCACCATAGTTTTAAAAACTGCATCATTCACTTTAAATGGATAAGCCGCTTTCATTCTTTGGTTATATTGTTTTTCAAGGTATTCTTGATACTCAGCTACTACATATCCTCTTGCCTCATCCAATGTTTTTTGGCTAGCAGTAGGATATAGTTTTTTAGCCACTATTTGTTTAAAGCCACCGCTAGGCAACACTATCATTTTCATATTGTTGTTAGCTTTTAGCTCTTCTAGTGTAGCATCTTTAAATCTGCTAAACTCATAATGTCCACGCTGAATAGATACTCTATCAGGATTAGTTTGAGAGTTCATTTGTTTTAAAATATCCTCTTCAGTTTTACCTGCTTTTAGCATTATCATACCTGTATCATAGGCTTCTTTATTTTTAAAGGTATATACTACACCTTCAAAGCCCGGATCCCAATAGTATTTTTTACCTGTAGTCTCGTAAAAGTTTTTCAAGCCTGCAGAATCTTTGCTTGCCTTGCTCCATACATTACGATCCATCAATTCAAATAACAACACACCGGCACGGTATTGCTCCATCATTTCTTTAAACGATGGATTTTCTTCTACCAGTTTATGCTCTTGGAAGTCAGTAACTACATTATTTAAGTATAGGTTGTAAGCATCAGTTACTACTGCTGCTTTAGGGCCATTAATGCGTCCGCGAGTTAAATTCTCAAAGAATGTCAAAAAGTCTATTTGAGAATAGGTTTTACCACCTAGTACAAATAACGGTTGAGTCATGTTTAAGTAGTCAGTTGCTTTAAACATGCCTTTCATTTTACCGGTATCAAATACGCCTCTGGTAATAGCTACCTTTATATCTTCAAGGTTTTTAGTATACTCCTTAAAGCCGTTTTTCTCTTTTATTTTAGCAAAGTATATTTCCTTAGCATTAGCAGCGCGACTATCGTTTTCTACTTTATGCTTTAGTGTTTTAAACATACTGTCGTAGCTAGCCAAAGGATATTTGCGTATCAGCTTCATTACATGGTAACCATATTCTGTTTTCAAAATGCTGATTTCGCCCGGATTTTTCATGGCAAATGCAGCATTTTCAAACTCAGGCACATAGCGGCCTGCACCAAATGGCTTTAATATACCGCTATCTTTTACGCTGAATTTATCTTCAGAATATTTGTTCACCATTTCATAAAACGGCGTACCACCTTTAAGGGCAGTTACTATACTATCTGCTAATTTTTTAGCAGTAGCTACAGCCTCAGGGCCTTTAGCCTTAGGCGTAGCCAATAGTATTTGCGCCACTTGCACCTGACCTCTATCGGCACGGCGCTCAGTTACTTTTACTATATGGTAGCCAAACTGTGTGCGGAATGGTTTAGATATTTTACCCACAGGTGTGTTGTAAGCCATATTCTCAAACGGGTATATCGTTTGCAGCGAAGTAATATAGCCTATATCGCCACCTTTATCTTTAGAACCTTTATCATCGCTATTTTGTTTAGCCAGAGAGTCAAAAGATATTTTACCGCCCATAACCAGTTTATACAAACTGTCTATTTTACGGTAAGGGGCTACGGTATCCATACCTTGAGAGCAGGTAACCAATATGTGCGACACACGCACGTTTTCCTTCATTCTGTCGTAGGCCTCTTTCACCATTTTTTTGGTTACTTCCTCATCAGTAAGGTAGTTTTTAGCCAGTTGCTTACGATAGGTGTTTAGGTCGTTCTGCACTTTTGCTACTGTGTCCAGCGATTGTTTTTCCGCCTCAGCTACTTTCATTTTAAATAAAGAGTAGAGGTCTAGATAGTTGCGCAGGGCAGAGTCTGACATATCTACTACTTTACTAGTGGTGTTTTTTAAGTAAGCCTTTAAAAATTCATCTTTGCTTACAGATTGGGGCCCGTAGGTAAATAAGGTCTGGGCTTGTACCGATGTAATACCCGCACCGGCTAACAGACAACTTAATAACAGCTTTCGCATTAGTGTGTATATTTTTTATTGGTTTTATTTAGTAGTTCCTTTTGTTTTTTCTTTGTCTTTCTTAGCGTCCTCTTTAGCTTTCTTCTCTATCATTTCTATTAGTCCTGCTATGTTAGAGTGGTCTAGCCTTTTACCTTTAATTTTCTTTTTATCGTCCATTAGGTAAATGGTAGGTGTGCTATATACGTCAAATTTACTTTTATAATCGCTTTGGTGGTCAGGGTCCCAGGTGTTCACCCATTTAGTTTCCAATTTGTGCTTAGTTAAAAAGTCGGCTATTTTCTTTTGGTCGCCCTCAGTAGCCACAGTAAATACTTTTACACCTTTATCTTTTAGCACTGCCTCGTATAACGAATCTATTTCAGGAATTTCTTTTTGGCAGTGGCCGCAGTCCGGAGAATAGAATATTAATAGCGTATAAGGTGCTTTGGTAGCTAGCATGCTCTGATCTTTTTGGGTAAATAGGTCTTTAGTTCTTACCTCAGGAGCTATATTGCCTATTACGTTTGGTGCTATTTTAGAAGCACGGTCTAGGTATTTGCCCAACTCTTCAGGGGTCAACCAGAAGGCATCACCTTTTTGGTAGTAGTTTTCTACTAAGTATACAAACACCTCATCCATACCCATTATTTTGCTATTTTCAGCATTGCGGGTTAGCCACCATAATGTGTACTTAAAAAGGTCTTTAGTACCGCGTGCTTTTTTCAATAGCACATCGCACTCATGCTCTACGCTATCTGGCCAAGGCAATACTAATTTATTCATGTATTCCTCTAGCTTACCATCTAAGAATGGAGTGTGTATCAGGCGATCGTCTTGGTAGTTAAAATCGTCCCAAAAATGTGCTTTATAATATTTGTAAGCAAACGTAGAATCTTTGGTTTTGCCATCTTCTAAGAAGTGGTCGCCCTCAGGCACCTGTGGCACTTCCATAGCTTTAAATATGGTAGATAGCAATGTTTTAGGATACTTAGCGCAATAGTCGTTGCGATATTTTATAAGTTCTTTAGCGTCTTCAGTAGCTTTTTTACGTACAGCATCTGTGTCAGACTTAGACTTAGCAGCAGCCAATTCGTTTTTAAAGCCTTCTTGGCGGGTGCCATAGTCTTTCATATAGCCTAGATAGCTTAAGAAACGGTCGTTTTCAGGAGAGTTTTTAAACTTTAAGCCCTCAGCTATTTTATCGGCAGGAGAAGTACTGGTGATGGTCATGTCATCGCCCGGGTTCAACAAAAATTCGAAATACGTTTTTTTGTCAGACAATAACATCATGTAGATACCACCCACGAATGTACTGTCGTTACTCATCAATACCGCATTACCGTTTTTATCAAAGCGGGCACTGTCGCGCTTGTAGATAGTAGGTAGGGGTTTGCCATAATAGTGCGCCAGATACACAAATGAATCTTTGCAATTAGGGAGTTTCAGGTTAATCTTATAAGCGACTTTTGCGCTTGCCTGCATACTCCATGCCACGAGCATCATAGTAGCCAATAAAGTGATCTTCTTCATATTCGATATCATAAAATTTGGTTTTCCGCTTTTTAGACAGCGGGCACAGATCATGTGTTGGTTAGGATGCCAAAAATAATTCATAAAATCTTTGATTCCCAACCTGCTTTTTTTAAATTTTAGCCTAATTATAAATTTTATAACAAATATAAGAGGCGCTAATTTGTACAAAGCCCACAGCCATAAAGGTAGCTACATCTATCTATCTGCAAATATTTATTTTATTACATATACCATTTGCAGCTAGTTTTTGTTATCCACAGCTTTTGTGCCGCCTATTATATATAATGCAGCTCTGCCTCAAAGGGTTGTAATGCCATTTTTCGGCATCATGTACAAGTTTTAGGTACATGCTGACACCAAACAGGTACATGATATCCAAAAAAATTGGCTATATGGGCAGCCTATCTCACCTTCGTAGCCTAAAAACTACTAACTATGACTATACAGTACCAAAACCACCTAAACACTATAGCCCAAATGGCGGCTACCCTTACCGAGCAATATTATGCCCAACTGATAGCGCTAAACAAAGAAATAGCCAACCGCACTGAGGCACCCTACCCCACCAAAGCCGAAACTGCCATAATGGCCCGCCTACTGGCTGCCATAAAACAACTGAGCAAAACCTGTGCTACCCCCGAGCCGGAGCAAGTGCTGACCGACTTTGTAAACGAAGCCGCCCCACAACTAGCCGAGCCGGGCACTAACCTACACAGCGTGCTGCAACACTATATAAACAAAAAACGCCACCTGTACACCGCACACCCTATAGTCCCCACCACTGCAGCCCTTACCGAACCCGGACAAGAGCCCATGCCCGACCCTGCTGCCTGGCCGCACCCGTTTATTAACTAGCGGCTTTTTTGGGCACATTAGCTTAGATTTGCACCCTCGTATATATATTATATAAGCTGCAACATTGGGAAAGAGAAAAAAAAGACAGGCTCCGCTGGAGCATATAACCATAGAAGCCTATGCCGCCGAAGGTAAAAGCATAGCCAAGCTAGAAGACGGTAAAGTATTATTTGTAGAAGGTGTGGTGCCGGGCGACGTGGTGAATGCCATAATAGTAAAAGATAAAAAAAGCTGGGCGCAAGGCCGTGTTACCCAACTGGTAAGCCCATCTCCGCTGCGTGTGGAGCCGTTTTGTAAGCACTTTGGGGTGTGTGGTGGCTGCAAGTGGCAAATGCTGCCCTACAGCCAGCAGCTATCCTATAAGCAACAGCAGGTAACCGACCAACTGATGCGCATAGGCCATGTGCAGATACCTGAGATACAACCCATAATAGGCAGCCCTACAGATAAATATTATCGTAATAAACTGGAATTTACCTTTAGTACATCGCGCTACCGCACTTTTGAAGAAATAGCCTCTCGCGATGAAAAGTTTACACCCGAACCTGCTTTGGGCTTTCATGCGCCGGGCTTGTTTGACAAGGTGGTGGCTATTGAGGGTTGCTATTTGCAGCACGAGCCTACCAACATACTACTGACCGTACTAAGAAAATATACCGAGGAGCGCCAACTGGAGTATTACAACTTTAAGGCGCAATATGGCTGGCTGCGCAATGTGGTGATACGTGTGGCTACTACCGGGCAAATACTGATAAACCTGGTGATACACCACGAGGATAAAGCCGAGCGCGAAGCCCTGCTACAGCACATACTGGATAATGTACCTGGCATAACATCGCTACACTATACCATAAATGGCAAGGTGAACGACACCATACACGACCAAGATGTAATATGCTGGTATGGCAAACCTTATATAGAGGAAAAACTAGAGGATTTTACCTTTAAAATATCGCCAAAATCGTTTTTCCAGACTAACACTAAGCAGGCTGAAGCACTGTATACCGTTACCCGCAACTTTGCCGGACTAACGGGCAATGAGGTGCTGTATGACCTGTATTGCGGCACGGGTAGTATAGGCATATTTTGCTCTGCCGGGGCTAAAAAGGTAATAGGTATAGAGATGGTAGAAGATGCCATAAAAGATGCTAAAGAAAATGCGGCTACCAACGGGCTAGACCATTGCCTGTTTTATGCGGGCGATGTAGCCGATATATGCACCGATGCCTTTTTTGCCGAGCATGGCCGCCCCGATGTAATAATAACCGACCCGCCACGTGCCGGCATGCACGAAAAACTAATAGAACAACTACTGCGCATGCGTGCGCCCAAGGTAGTATATGTAAGCTGCAACCCGGCCACCCAGGCCCGCGACCTGCAACTGCTAGATGCTGCCTACCGCATAACCAAGCTGCAACCGGTAGATATGTTCCCGCATACGCACCATATAGAAAATGTGGCACTGCTAGAGCTAAGAGAAGCCTAACACGCCCACTACATAAAAAACATAACAACACCCCCAATAACCGCCGCCCCCAAGCCGGCGGTTATTTTTTTGCACTTATTAGCTATTTATACACAAAGCCATCAATTGTATTTTTCTACACTATGTAATTGTATTTTTGGGTTATGAAAATAACAGCTATACACGTAGACGAAATTTGTTTTAGAGGATATAAAGTTGTTGATAAAAGAACTACAGGAAGCCTATTTGACGTAGAAAGACCAAGTGCATATTACGTAGTACAAGAAACGGAAACAAGTAAAAATCAAAATGACAAGAAAGATGCAATAGGATATTTTAGTGTAGCAGATAAAGAAAATAACATACTTGAAGGGCTATCTAATCTCAATATATTTATAGGTGAAAATAATTCAGGGAAAAGTCGATTCATTCGTAGTTTTTTTTCAAATGATACTTTCAATGTAGAAAATGATTCTAAAACAAAACTGAAATTATTTTCCGAGAAAATTAATTACGTAAAAAAACTATATGAGTCAGACAAACATATTTTAATTTACACTAAAAGACCAGGAGATCTTGCTCTAAAGATTGACGAACTAATAGGAATACTCTCTGAAATGTCAACATATGTTGTAAACAATTTCGATGAAATTGATTACACTAACTTTAATAATAATATGACTGATGTAATTAATAAATTCATTACATCAGTCAAAAACATAAACAAAATCGAATTACATGTAAATAGACTTTCAAATGACATTATTGAGGAGTCAGAGAAGTTAATACATTTTTTAATAGATGAAATTAACTTTCAAAAACCACCTATGAACTTGAAAAATAAATATTATATTCCAGTACTCAGAGGTCATAGAAACTGGAATACAAACGAACTGTACAAAACTCAAATTTTAAAAGATTACTTCGGCACAAAAAATTTATCAGATAAAGTATTGACTAATGAAACACTTTATACAACTCTAACAAATAAATTACTAAGTACTAGAAAAGACAGAAATTCAATATATGAATTTGAAAACTATCTAAGTAAAACCTTTTTCAATAATAAAGAGATTACTATAACTCCCCAACTTAATGCACAAGGTAACATCTTGGTTAATTTAAATAATGAAAAAACAGAGCATGAACTCCATAATTTTGGTGATGGTTTAAATAATTTAATATCAGTTTTATTTCCACTATTTCAAAGAAGAAATGAGTTTGCAATTATTTGTATAGAAGAACCGGAAACTCATTTACATCCTGGCATGCAACGCATACTAGTCGAATCCTTAATGAATAAAAATTATTTCCCATACTTTCAATATTTCATCACCACACACTCCAATCACTTTCTAGATTTAGCCCTAGAGTTTCCTAATGACATTAGTATTT
Organism: uncultured Flavipsychrobacter sp.; assembly: GCA_964461535.1. GTDB lineage: Bacteria > Bacteroidota > Bacteroidia > Chitinophagales > Chitinophagaceae > Flavipsychrobacter. The sequence goes on along the minus strand of CAYWUY010000002.1, from coordinate 11,091 downwards.
ATCATTTTCAAAAAAAGAATATAATTGGAATAGAATATTTTGAAATTAATCCAACAACAGCAGATGACATAAAAGTACTAGATTCACTAGGAGTACGTAATTCATCCGTGTTCTTAAGCAACTGCACTATATGGGTAGAGGGTATAACAGATAGGTTGTATTTGAAGAAATACTTAGAGTTGTATCAAGAATATTTGCTTTTAACAGATAATAACACTTCAACTTACCACGAAGATTTACACTATTCTTTCTTTGAATATGCAGGTAGTAATATTGTACACTGGGATTTTAATTATAATGACGATAAGAAAGATGATGTAATAAAAGCACTTAAAATTAGTAATAGAGTATTCTTGATAGCAGATACGGATGATACAGAAATATATCCTGAGTCTGAAAAAGCGAAAAGGCTTAAAAGATTTGAAAAACTTAATACAGATAAGGTTATAAAATTCAAGAGAGTGCCAACGATAGAAATAGATAATACTATTCATGAAGAAATCCTCACATTAGCAACTAATGACATAGACACTCATAGTAATAGCAATGTTGTGGCAAGTTTTACAAATTACCAAGACAATAGACTAGGAACTTATATAGATAATACATTTTATAACGGGGTAAAAACATTTGCAAACAGCGACAAAGAAAAGAGCGAGGGAAAAACTTATACTATAAAATCAGATAAAAAATTAAAGCTATGCAAAAAAGCTGTTCAACTAATGCAGACCAACTGGGAAAACGCAAAAGATAAAATTCAAAATAAAAGCAATGTCTCAGAAATATATTTTCAAGAAATGGTAAAAATGACACCTGTAGCATTTGAACTTGGTAAAGAAATATACGATTTTATAAAAGAACATAATAGTAAGTAATACAAATACATACAGACAAACCAATATATATTCATATAAAAATGCGGTATTGCTTCATCCCTCTTTTTAACCAAACTATCACAAAATAATCCACTATATTGCAGGGATAGTATGGGTAATTATGATTGGCTCATAGCGAGTCTGGATGCGTTTATCAGGAAGTATTATGCCAATAAAGTTATTAGGGGTGCTTTGGTGTTCCTTAGCTGCATATTGGGTTATATATTATTGTTCACCGTTGGCGAATATTTTTTATACCTGCCGGTAGCTGTTAAGCTGGCGGTGGTATCGCTTTTTGTGTTGCTAGGCGGTAGTGCTTTGGTAGCCTGGGTGGTAGTGCCGCTGAGCAAAATGGCACGCCTGGGCCACACCATCAGCCACGAGCAAGCTGCCACCATTATAGGCGAGCATTTTGGCGAGGTAAGCGATAAACTGCTGAATATACTACAGCTAAAAAAAGATGCTGCCACTATGGGCAGTCGCGAACTGGTAGAGGCCAGCATCAACCAAAAAATAAATCAGCTATCTGTTATACCCATACAGTCGGCTATAGACCTTTCTAAAAACAAAAAGTATCTACCCTACTTACTGCCTATACTGGCAGTGGGTGGTGTGTTGCTAGCTGTCGCCCCCAATATTTTTACAGAGGGCACACAGCGCCTGCTACAGCCTACTACCCCATTTGAAAAGCCCGCACCATTCAGCTTCAATATTAAAAATGCAACGTTAACAGCAGTCCGCAATACCGACCTTAATCTGCAAGTGCAGCTAAGCGGCGGTGTATTGCCTACAGAGGCCTATATAGAGCTAGGTAATGAACGAGTACTGATGCAGTCGCTGCCGGGCAGCACCTTTAGTTATAGCTTTAAAAATCTTACTGCCGATGTGCCTTTCCGCATTTATGCGGGTGGGTATTATTCTCAGCCCTATAAAATTACGGTAGTGCAAAAGCCCGTGCTTAAAGCATTTAACATAGCAGTAGAATATCCGGCCTATACCGGCAAAAAGAAAGAAGTACGCACCAGCCTTAGCGACATGACGGTACCTGCGGGTACTACCATAAAATGGGAGTTTGGCACCGAGCATACCAATGCTGCGGCTATGCGCCTAGGCGCAGGTAGCCCCATAGCCCTACAGGCCGATGGTAGCACCTATAATTTTCAGTACCGCTTCTTAAGCGATACCGCTTACACACTAGTGCTTAACAATACCACTACCAAAGTAGCAGACAGCTTTAGCTACCAAGTAAAGGTAATACCCGACCAACACCCTACCTTACAAATACAACAATTTAGAGATACCCTATCGGGCAAGCAAGTGGCCATTACAGGTTCTGCAGGTGATGATTATGGTGTTAGTCGCCTAACGTTTAATTATGAGGTTTCTTTCAACAATCGCACTATAAGTAAAAAGAGTTTACCTATAGCCATTAAGCCGGGTGCACTAGTACCTGTAGAATACTACTTTGATATAGCTACCCTACAACTGCAACAAGGCTATAAGGTAAGCTACTCCCTTGAGGCTTGGGATAACGATGCCGTGCATGGCAGCAAAAGCACCCGCAGCGAAATGATGAGTTATCAGGAGTTTACTGCCGAGCAGATAGACTCTGCCATAGTAGCCAATTCGCAACAAATAAGCTCGGGCATCAGCAAGAGCGCACAGCAAACCAAAGAACTGCAAAGCGACTATAAAGACATGCAAAGCAAGCTGCTGCAAAGCGACCGCATGGACTGGCAACAGCAGAAGAATCTGGAGCAGATGATGCAGAAGCAACAAGACATTAAAAAAGAACTGGAAGAAGTAAAAAAACGCTTTGAAGAACAAAAACAACAAAGCGAACAAAAAGACTATAGTGATGCTGTAAAAGACAAGCAAGAAGCCCTGCAAAAGCAGCTAGACAAACTACTGAACAAGGAACTGGCTGAGCAAATGAAACGCCTGGAAGACCTGATGAAGCAACTGAATAAGGAGCAGGCAGTAGACAAAATGAAAGAGCTACAGCAAGAGAATAAACTGTTTAACATGGACATGCAGCGCATGAAAGAGCTGATGTCGAAAATGGAACAGCAAATGCGCATGGAAGACATGGCCGCAAAGATGAACGACCTTGCTAAAAAAGAACGTGAACTACAAAAAGAAACCGACGATAATAAAAAACCTGCAGAGCAACTGGCAGAACAACAAAAGAAACTAGAGCAACAGCTAGATAAAGCCCTGAAAGAGGACATGAAAGAGCTGGAAAAACTAGCACAACAAAACAAGGACGAAAAGGCTACTGAAGAGGGCAAACAAAACATGCAAGATGCCCAAAAAGAAATGCAGGAAAGCCAGCAACAACTTAGCCAAAAACAAAACAGCAAGGCTAGCAAAGCACAAGACAAAGCCGCTAAAAATCTAGAGCAAATGGCTAAGTCTATGGCGGCGGCAGCCGGTGGCATGGATGCCCAACAAATAGAGCTAGACATAAAAGCTACGCGCCAAATATTGAGCAACTTAATACGCCTATCTTTTGACCAAGAGAACCTAATGGACAAAGTAAAGCGCACTAAAACCAACGACCCTCAGTTTATAATAAACCAAGAAGAGCAAAACAGACTGCGTAAAAATGCAGCCATGATTCGCGATAGCTTGTTTGAGTTGAGCAAGCAAACAGAAATGCTATCGGAAAATATCAACGAGTATACTACCAAGATGGAGCGTGCCATGCAAAACTCGGTAGACATGCTAGAGAGCCGCCGCCCCGATGTGGCAGGCACTCATGAGCAGTATGCTATGATGCATGCTAACAACCTGGCACTGATGCTGAATGAACTATTATCTAACCTGATGCAGATGCAAAACCAGTCTAACCCATCGGGCTCGGGTAGTTGCAGCAAACCTGGCAAAGGCAAGCCTAGCCCTAGCCCCGGCAAGCAGTTATCAGACATCATTACCGAGCAACAAAACCTAGGCAATGCTATGCAACAAATGCAAAGCAAACAAGGCAACAAACCCGGACAAAAACCGGGCGATAAGCCAGGTGATAAGCCCGGAGATAAAGAAGGTAAGGATGGAAAAGATGGTGAAAAAGGCAATAAAGACGGCGGTAAAAAACCTGGTGGAAAACAGCCCGGAGGCAAAGATGGTGGCGGTAGTGGAGGAAACGGTAATGGCGAGGGCGATGAGGGTGACAATGAATATGGAGATGCTGAACAACTAGCGCGCCTGGCAGAACAGCAAGCCAGCATACGCCGCAAAATACAAGAGCTAAGCAGCATACTGAATAGTAAAAATATGGGTGGCGCTGCTAAGCAACTGCGCGAGCTAGAGCAGAAAATGGATAAGAATGAAACCGACCTTGTAAACAGGAATTTGGCTGAACAAATGATGCAACGCCAGCGCGAAATACTAACCCGAATGCTAGAGGTAGAAAAGGCGGTGCGCGATCAAGAGCAGGACGATAAAAGAAGTTCTACTGCGGCTAAAGAAGTGGCGCGCCCTACTCCGCCGGCATTGCAACAATATCTTAACGAACAGAAGCAACTGCTAGAACTGTATAAAACAGTGCCTGCACAGCTAAAACCATACTATAAAGAAATGGTACAGGAGTACTATAAAACCATTGGCAACCATTAAATTTTATACTTATCTTAACATTTTATTAAGTATTATCTACTAATTATCAACACTGAATAGTTTGGCACGATTTTTAGTGCAATTAAAATTATAATACCAAAGTTTTGAAGTGTGCAATACATTAATTAATTTAGGTATCAATAGTTCTTAACACTAAAATATTGGCTTATGTTGTTTAGAAGAACGCATACTTATTGGTCTACGTTACCAGTAGAAGACCTGAAAAGACGCCTAGTAGGCAGTCACGTTAAGATTCACAACCTAGACTTTGAAGTGCTAGACAAAGAGGATCATCTCACTATCATTCCTCATGCCGAGCAAGAAGAGGCAATCAAAACGCTACCTATTACTAAAGTCAATTTCCAAAACAATCAAGGCAAGACGCACGTTGTTATTAAATCTAACATGCGCCAGTTTGACTTGGGTGGCCCACAACTGATTATCATCTTCTGCATGATATTGGTTATAATGGCCGTAGTTATGCATTTTGTAATTAAAGATCAGTTGTTGACCTACATCTTAGCCGGAGCAGCCGCCAGTATATTTGGCATTTTCTGGATAAGATTAGAGACCGGCTACTTTGACTATGTAAGAAAAGTGCGCGCATTTGTAAAACAAAATGCGGCATAAGCATATAGCTGTGCAGTAGCATCTACCTACAAGATGTGCAGATAGGCTGCACATCTTGTTCATTCACTCACTCCTACTTAATAAAGCAGTCTATACATGCAATAGGCTGTAGGGATATTATCCGCCCAAAAATAATGTTATGATAAGGGCATCAATTACATTTGTAGTATGAGTGTATCTACTGAAACAATACTGGCTACCATGCTCAATAACGACCGCTTTACAGAGTGGATGGGGCTGGTTATAGATGAATACAAAACAGGATATTGTCAACTGCACTTTACCATAAGAGAAGAAATGCTTAACGGCTTTGGCATAGTGCATGGTGGTATATTGTTTGCTGCGGCAGACAGTGCCTTTGCATTTGCCTGCAACTCTCATGGCAGGCTTAGTGTGGCATTAGATGTACACATTAGCTTTATAAAATCGGCTAAGGCAGGAGAAATTATAACCATAACTGCGCAAGAACTACACAGCGGCAACCGAACAGGATTTTATGATATAAAACTAACCAACGAAGCCGGACAATTGGTAGCAGCGTTTAAAGGAACTGCGTATAGAACCGATAGAGAGGTGGTAGAAAAAAATCAATAATAAAGTAACCATGTAGATACAAGTACATACAGATAATTTACTTAGTTTTACTACAGTAACCTAAATACCTATCTGCTTGTAATTCGTATATATAAGCAACAATAAGTAAAGTATGATAAAAAAGATATTGCTAGCCATAGCTGCAATGGCACTAATAGGTGTGGGAGTAGGCTACTACATGTGGAACAAGCCCCACCCCAAAACAGAAGACCATGCCGGTATAAAAGTAACGGCCATGGACTTATATAAAGAATTTACCACCAACGAAGAAGCCTCCAAGAAAAAATACCTGAACCAATACATAGACGTAAGTGGCGAGGTAAGCGAAATAGAAAAGAAACAAGATAGCACCCTGATGGTAGTGCTAAAAACCGATGACCCGCTAAATGCTATACAATGTAGCATACGCGACAAGGGGGTAACTACCACAGTAGGCGCACAAGTAGCCATAAGAGGCAAATACTCGGGCTACGACCAAATGACCGGAGTATCTTTAACAGAGTGTATACTAACTAAATAATTTTCTTAAAAAAATTGCATACAATGAAAAAGGTGATGATGCTTGCTGTAGGGGCTATATTGCTTGCCGGGTGTTATAACGATACCTACGAAGACCTGTATCCACAACCTGCTAATGCTATAGACAAATGCGATACAGCAACAAATGCAGCAACCTATAGCGGCAACGTAAAACCCATAATGGACCAGTACTGCGCCACTGCAGGATGCCACGATGCTAGCACAGGTGCAGGAGGCTACGACTTATCTAACTACACGGGCACTAAAGGAGCAGCACTAGATGGTGTTTTAGTATCTGTAATAGCCGATGGCTCTATGCCTAAAGGTGGTAGCGCACTTAGCGCCTGCGACCTAAAACAAGTAGCCTACTGGGTAAATAAAGGGGCACCAAATAACTAAAGAATTTTAGAAACATAATTTTTTAAAACAGCAACATAAAAACGACTTTACAATGAAAAAAATAGTATTAGCCATAGCACTTTTAGGTATAGGAACTTCAGCAGCATGGGCACAACCGTATATGACACGTACTGCTAAAATATCTTTCAATGCTACGGCACCTAAATCGCCTGAAAAAATTGAAGCTATTAACAATGAAGTAGCAGCTATAGCCGACAGCAAAACCGGCAGCATAGTATTTTCTGCACCCATAAAGAGCTTTAAGTTTGAAAGAGAATTGATGCAGCAACACTTTAACGAAAACTACATGGAGAGCGACAAGTATCCTAAGGCTGACTTTAAAGGCAAAATAGATAATTTATCGGCTGTAGATTTTTCTAAAGATGGTACTTATAACGTTACCGTTACCGGTATGCTTAGCATGCACGGCGTAGCCAAAGAAATAAAAACACCAGGCACTATTACTGTAAAAGGTAAAGAGGTAACCGCTAAAGCTAACATTAAGCTAAAACTATCGGACTATAAAATAAACATACCTAGCATTGCCAGCGATAAACTTTCTAATGATGCAGCTATTAAGATAGATGCTATCATGAATCAAAAATAGAAAAGTAGACTGCAACAAAAATAACCTGAACAATGCGTAAAACAATATTATTGGCTGCTCTGGCATGTGTGGGTATGCACCCGCTGCATGCACAAACAGACAGCCTTATGTCTCTTCTAGAAGAAGGAGAGAAAAACAAAAAAGAACCTATTGAGTATACTTTCAAGGCTACCCGACTGGTAAATAACAGTACTATTGAAACTCTAGGTGATGGAGTGCTAGATATGAGAATATCTCACCGCTTTGGCCAGGTAAAACAAGGTATTGAAAACTTTTTTGGTATAGACAATGCTACTACACGCATAGGGCTAGACTACGGTATTACTAAAAATATAATGGTAGGCCTTGGGCATAGCGTGCTAGATAAGGAGAATGACGGTTTTGTAAAGGTGCGCCTATTGCGCCAATACAAAAACGGCACGCCTATTACGCTTAGCTATTATGGTAGTATGTCTGTAATGACGAAGGATGCACCTAAGCTAAATGCAGGACAAGAGTGGCAATTTTCTAACAGACTGACCTTTGTAAATCAATTGTTGATAGCACGTAAGTTTAACGACAGACTATCGCTACAATTGATGCCTACCTTACTGCACCTGAACCTGGTAGATAGCAATAAGTTTGACAACAATATATTTGCACTGGGTGTAGGCGGGCGTGTAAGACTTAGCCGTAGAGTATCATTTACCGGAGAATATTTTTACCGCTTTACCGGACAAAACAATTATGTAAACGGTACCAACAACAAAACCTACAATTCATTATCGCTAGGCTTTGATGTAGAAACAGGTGGTCACGTGTTCCAAATGTTTGTAACAAACTCTTTTGGCAATACCGAGAGAGCTATGCTAGCACAAACTACCGACCGCTGGGAAAAAGGCGAAGTACATTACGGATTTAATATATCGCGAGTATTTACCCTTAAAAAGCCTAAAGAGTTTCGTAAAAAAGGTGGCGAAAGCTGGTAATAATTAATGATATAACAATGTATTTAGGGCGTCTGCAAGTATATTTGCAGACGCTCCTTTTTTAGCAACACTCATAATATATACATAGCTTATGCGCGGATGGAAGGTAATTTTATTGCTGGTAATGTCTAACGCCTTTATGACGCTGGCATGGTATGGGCATTTAAAATTTAAAGAATATAACTGGGGTAAAAACTTAGGACTGGTAAGTATTATACTTATAAGCTGGGGTATGGCTTTTTTTGAGTATATGTTTCAGGTGCCTGCGAATAAATATGGCTTTACTGAAAATGGAGGCAGCTTTGATATAGTGCAGCTAAAAACCATACAAGAGGCAGTATCGCTAACCGTATTTATGATATTTACCACTATATTCTTTAAAGAGCAGCGCTTAGGCTGGAACCACCTAGCCGGCTTTGCACTTATAGTAGCCGCGGTATATGTAATATTTAAAAAATGGTAACCCACACTTTATAATTATGACAAAACGCTTCAATATAAGAGTATATGGGCTGCTGATACAAAATGGGCAAATACTTGTAAATGAGGAACTAATAGCGGGAAAGCGCATTATAAAATTCCCTGGTGGCGGACTAGACTGGGGTGAGGGCACACACGACTGCCTGAAAAGAGAGTGGCAAGAAGAACTACAACTAGATATAAATGTGCTAGACCATTTTTATACAACTGACTACTTTCAGCCATCGGCATTTGACGATTCGCAAATAATAAGCATATATTATACTATAGACGCACAAGTGCCGGAAAATATTATTAACCAAGAGCCTAACGAACACACCTATTGGCTATCTATTAGCGATATAGGGGCGCATACCTTTACCCTACCCATAGATAAGATAGTAGGGCAACTACTACGCGACAAATACCTGAAAAGCTAAGCATATAAGCATAACTTATACACATATTTTGCTAGTTAGTTGTATATACACCTAACTTTGCAGCCTATGAAATTATTAATGAACTATCTAGGCCGTTACAAGCTGATGATATTACTTGCCTTTTTACTAGCTGCCATTAACCAAAGTTTTTCTTTACTAGATCCCATGATATCGGGTAAACTACTAGACCAGTATGTGAACCACCCGCTGACGTATGATAAAGAAGGACACCTACACAGAGACTTAGGTGCTTACTTAAGTGGTGCCATGCTGCTGATAGGAGCCTTGATAGGTGTGGCTATGGTATCGCGTATAGCTAAAAACTTTCAGGACTATACTGTAAATGTAGTGATTCAAAAATTTGGAGCCACACTGTATAGCGATGGTTTGAAACATGCCCTACGCCTACCCTACCAAGAATTTGAAGACCAAAGTAGCGGACAAACACTAAACATATTGCAAAAGGTGCGTACCGACTGTGAAAAATTTATCAACTCGTTTTTCAATATTCTTTTTCCATCATTGGTAAGTTTGGTGTTTGTATTGATATACACCATTAAGCTAAATCCGTTTTTACCACTAGCCTACTTTGGTGGGGCTGCCATACTAGGCGTGCTTACCAATGCACTGAGCAAGCGCATAAAAACTGTACAAAAAACAATAGTTAAAGAAACTAATGCACTTGCAGGTTCTACAACAGAATCGCTAAGGAATATAGAACTGGTAAAGAGCCTGGGACTAACCCAACAAGAGATAAGAAGGCTGAACAGTACTACTATAAAAATACTGCAACTAGAACTGAAGAAAGTACGTAGCATACGTATGATATCGTTTGTACAGGGCACATTTGTAAATCTATTGCGCCAGTGTATAGTATTATGTATGTTGTACTTTATATACAGGGGCACCATAACACCGGGGCAATATCTAACGCTTATTTTTTATTCGTTCTTCATATTTGGTCCACTGCAAGAAATAGGCAACGTAATACTGTCTTACAGAGAAGCGGAAGCCTCTTTAAATAACATACAAGAGTTATTTAAAAAGCCAGTAGAATATAGCCCAGAATCGCCTAAAAAATTGGGCACTATAGCTGAGGTGCGTTATGACAACATCGTATTTCAGCATAACACAGCTGCAAAGCCTGCACTTAATGGTATAAGCTTTGATGTAAAAGTAGGCGAAACAGTAGCCTTTGTAGGACCATCCGGTAGTGGGAAAACTACACTGGTAAAACTACTAGTAGGCTTGTATCACCCTAAAACAGGTAGTATACTATATAATAATCTGGATAGTAAAGAAATAAACTATGAAGAGCTGCGCATGCAAATGGGCTTGGTAACCCAAGATCCTCAGCTATTTTCAGGTACTATAAAAGAGAACCTACTATTTGTAAACCCTAAAGCAACAGATGCTGAAATACATGATGCACTGAAAAAAGCGGCCTGCGATAACCTACTGGCTCGCGCCGAAAATGGACTAGATACCGTAATAGGCGAAGGGGGCCTAAAACTATCGGGTGGAGAGCGCCAGCGTATTTCTATAGCTCGCGCCCTACTGCGCCAGCCCAAACTAATGATATTTGATGAGGCTACATCTGCACTAGACTCGCTAACAGAAGAAGAAATATCTCATACTATAAGAGAAATAACCGACCAACGCCAACACATAACTATTATGATAGCTCACCGCCTATCTACCATAATGCATGCAGACAAAATATATGTGCTTGAAAAAGGCAATGTAGTTGAAACTGGCAACCACAACAGCCTGATAGAAGAAAAAGGACTTTACTATGCTATGTGGCGCCAACAAATAGGCGAAAGAAAAGAAAGGGCAAGCAAGTAGCACTTATTATAATATAAAACAAAAGAGGTTGGCTAAGTAGGCCAACCTCTTTTGTTTATAAGATATTTGAAGCTGAAAGAATTACTTACTACAATTGGGGCAAAGACCTGCGACAACAAAATTGGCTGAGTGTA
>CAYWUY010000001.1:123393-127403 GCA_964461535.1 uncultured Flavipsychrobacter sp. | reverse complement strand
GATAATACCGGAATTAACACAGAATTTGAAATAGATATACCCTATAGTATTGTTAGCGATGGGGAAGAACACTTAGTGGCTATTAAAAAGTATGAGGTACCTGCCACATATGAGCATTATATAGTACCTAAGATAGATAAAGATGCCTTTCTGCTTGCTAAACTTACCTCTTGGCAAGACTTAAACCTACTGCCCGGCCCCACCAATATTTTTTACGAGGGCACATTTATTGGGCTTGGCAACATTAATCCTGCATTGGTGACAGATACTTTAACCGTATCGCTAGGCCGCGATAAAAAGGTAATCGTAAAACGTGAACGTGACGTAAAACTGCGCAGTGTAAAGGCAATTGGTACAAATGTTAGGGAAACATTTGCATACAATATATCGGTACGTAATACCCGTAAAGAGCCCATTAATATAGTAATGATAGACCAGATACCGGTGAGCAATGATAAGGATATAGATATATATGATACTGATTATAAAGGTGCTACATTGGATGAGAATACAGGAAAACTTACATGGGGAATGACAGTTAATGCCAATGAAACCCAAAAGAAACACTTGGCATATAGCATAAAGTATCCTAAAGGTATGGTGGTAAATGGCCTGAAGTAAAGATATTGGCTTATGTTTGATATATTATAAAATACCTACTTTATCTGATGTTGGGCTGTTTAACAAAACATTAGACACCTATTGTAAAGAATAAGTACGGTTTTTGCATCTACTACATAAAATCATTTGCATGAAGCACACCATTATCTACCTCGGTACCTTGGCCATACTGGCCGGAACTATAGAGGCCAAAGCAGCAGAACAAGAAAAACTGACTATTGAAAAAGCCACTGTGTTTTTATCATCGGCACAGCTTACCAGCAGTGCTAAAGTAAACCTGCGTAAGGGCGAAAACGAAATACTATTTTCTAACGTTGCAGGAAACATTAATACCGAAAGTATAGTTATAAACATAGGCAATGGTGTAGCGGTTACCTCTACTACCTTTCAAAACAACTTTTTGGGTCAAGAAAATGTATCGCCCAAAGTAAAAGCTTTGAAGGATAGTATAGAGGCTGTAAATAATCAGCGCAAGCCTTTGGCCAATAAGCTATCGGTAGTAACTGAGCAGATAAACATATTGCAAAGCAATAAAAAGGTAGCAGGTGAAGATAATGGGCTAAGTGTGGCTGAATTGCAAAAAATGCTAGACTTAGTGGGTACTAAAATGGAACAGTACCTAAACACTAAGGCTACTTACGAGCAGCAAATAGCCAAAATAGATGAAAAAATAACTAAACTAAAACAACAGCTAGACGAAGAGCAGCGCAATATGTATCAGCCTGGCGGACAGCTTTTGGTTAAGTTTTATGCTCCTGAGGCTACTGCAGCACCGGTAAGTATAAAATATGTAGTGCCAAGTGCCGGCTGGTCGCCTATATACGATGTGTGGGCCGATGATGCCAGCAAGCCTATACGTTTATATTATAAAGCTAATGTGTATCAAAACAGTGGTGTAAAATGGGATAATGTACGCCTAACCCTATCTACCGGCAATCCGCAAGAAAACATGCAGTCGCCAGAGTTAAGCCCGTGGTATTTAAGTTTTTACCAAAATACTCCCCGTGCAGGTTGGGCAAAAAATATGGCAGTAACTGCTACCGCAGAAGATGTATATATGGCAGCCCCAATGGCGAAAGCTGTTTATGATTCTAATAACCAAGCCTCTATAAGCAATTATGTAACTACGGATAATAGTGGTGTAAATACTGAGTTTGATATAGACCTACCTTACAGCATTGTTAGCGATGGTCAGCAGCACTTAGTAGCCATTAAAAAATATGAAGTGCCGGCCTCTTACCAGTACTTTATAGTACCTAAGATGGATAAAGATGCTTTTTTACAAGCAAAAGTTACTTCTTGGCAAGATTTAAACCTACTTCCCGGCCAAACCAATATTTTTTATGAGGGTACTTATGTAGGACAAGGTTATGTAGACCCTAATAGTGTAACAGACACCTTAACCTTCTCATTGGGTAGAGATAAAAAGGTAGTAGTGAAACGCGAAAGAGATGTGAAATTGCGCAGTGTAAAAACTATAGGTAGTAATGTAAAAGAAACATTTGTTTACAACATATCTGTTCGTAATACCCGCAAAGAGGCTATAAATGTGGTAATGCAAGATCAGCTACCGGTAAGTAACGATAAGGATATAGAGGTGAACGATACTGAATACAGTGGTGCTACACTAGAACCAACTACCGGAAAGCTAACTTGGAATATGACCATAAATGGTAATGAAACCAAGAAGCAAGCGCTAAGCTATACTATTAAATATCCTAAGGGTAAAGTAGTTAGCGGATTAAGATAATAGTTTCAATTATAGTGTGTGATAAAAAAGTAAACGGGCCAATGTCTATCGGCCCGTTCTTTATTTGTACTAATTAAATATTTTATGCTTGTGCAAACTCTGGTTTTCTGCCCATCATGCGCATAAACCTGAAGTGGGATGCCACTGCAGAACTCATTGTAGGCATGCAATGATAATCTATGTTGAACTCTTTGCATTTTTTCTGCACTATTTTGCTGATAGCCGGATAATGCACATGACTAATGCGTGCAAATAAATGGTGTTCTACCTGATAGTTAAGCCCACCTACTAGCCAAGATATTACTTTATTGTCCGGTGCAAAGTTGGCAGTAGTTTTTAATTGATGTATAGCCCACTCATTTTCAATAACTTTTTCATCATTTTCACCTACGTACTCAAATTCTGTTTCTTCTACTACGTGTGCTAGCTGAAACACTATAGCCAGAGTAAAGCCCATAGCCAAGTGCATAGACAAAAAGCCAATGCCCCACATCTTCCAACCTACCAAGTATACAGGTATGGCTATGTAGAACACTAAGTATAGCAGCTTACTCATCCAGAATATCACATGCTCTTTAGTATCCATTTTGCTAAGGGTCGTATGATATATCTTCTTTCTCACATACTTTTCTATATCTGTAACAAATATCCACAGTATAGAGCTAAGACCATATACCAATAATACGTAAAGATGCTGTACGCGGTGCGCAGGCTTCCACACTTGGGTGCTACACATACGTATTACAGGGCTTTTACCTATATCGTCATCCAGTCCATCTACATTGGTATAGGTATGGTGAATAATGTTATGTTTCTGTCTCCAAATAAAAGCATTACCACCTAGAGCATTTAGGGTAAGCCCCAGTAAATCGTTTACCCATTTTTTATTACTGTAGCTACCGTGGTTGGCATCGTGCATTACATTAAAGCCTATACAGGCTAGTGTAAAGCCTAATATAGCACTTAGTGAAATACCCGCCCAGACCGGAAGACTTACAGAAAGTAGGGTTATATATAGCCCAATGGCTATGGGAATTAGTGTTAGCGTTTTAATGTAGAGCTTCCAATTGCCTACTTTTTCAATACCATTCTCTTTAAAATAAGCATCAACTTCTGCTTTTAGCGACTGGAAAAAAACTGCTTTTTTGTTGTTATAAGTTACTTTGTACATACTATGTCTAACAAATTTAAGTAAAACGAACGTAGAAAAGTGCGAAATATATCATTGTTAATTAAATTTAATTATAGTATTGGTGTTTCTATAACATACGTTAAATACACAACTAAGTGATTATATCATTAGTAATTTTACAAACATGTTGTTAGTCAATGGATTACTTAATAATAGCCTGTTGGTAATACTATAAGTTATACCAATAATATATTAATCATAAATGTGGTGAATGTTTTTGTTTTAAATAGATAGCTATTATTATTTACATCCTTATAATCCCTTACTTTTGTAGTTTGAAATTATTGATATGAAGAGATTTTTATTAGCTGTATTGCTTAGCACACCCTTCCTGGCTGCAGCACAACCTCCCGGCTATTACGATGCCGCTGTGGGTTTAACAGGTACTCCACTAAAAAATGCGTTGCGAGATATTATTCACCCGCATATACAATTAACGTATACTCC
>CAYWUY010000001.1:116014-123293 GCA_964461535.1 uncultured Flavipsychrobacter sp. | reverse complement strand
GTATATGCTTTGCAAAACAATCGTAATCCGTTTATAGATCATCCGGAATATGCCGATTGTATATGGGGAACTGCTACCTGCACTACTGGTATAGACGAGATAGGTGGCCTTCCTACTCAAACTTTTGGTATAGCTAATAATGGTACGCTAAACATTAGCTGGAATAATAATGGTAATAATATGGCTACAAATATTAGTATCCTTAATCTTAATGGACAGTTGATGTATCAGCAAGCCGTTACTGATGCACAAACCTTAAATACAAGCGTAGCCGTTGCAGATTGGGCAAAGGGTATATATATGATTCGTGTGGCACGTGCTAAAAACGTAGAAGTAATAAAAGTACTTATCAACTAATTGATATACAAATACTTACACAAACGATAAAGGAGTTGCATATGCAACTCCTTTACTGTTTTAAGCAATAGGTAATATGCCTACTACATATATTTTACTTCATCCGGCAAGTCGTAAAATGTAGGATGACGATATATTTTATCTTCAGCAGGGTCGTACATAGATGCACTTTCGCCCGGGTCAGATGCTTTTATGTATTTACTTTCTACCACCCAAATGCTTACACCCTCCATACGGCGAGTATATACATCTCTAGCATTTTCAATAGCCATTTCAGCATCAGCTGCGTGCAGGCTACCGGCATGCTTGTGGTCTAGTCCGGCTTTACTTCTTATAAAGACCTCCCATAAAGGCCATTCGTTCTTATTACTCATTGTAAAATGCTTCTATGTATTAGGCTGCTTGTTGTTTTTCTTTTCTTGCCTTACGCTTTTCGGCATAGGCTAGTGCGGCATCTCTTACCCACTGTCCTTCTTCCCAGGCGTTTTTGCGGGTAGCCAGGCGCTGCTTGTTGCATGGGCCATTACCTTTTACCACATTCTTAAATTCGTCCCAGTTAATGGCACCAAAGTCGTAATGTCCACGCTCTTCGTTCCATTTCAGGTCTTTATCCGGTACGGTTAATCCTAATATTTTAGCTTGCTCAACAGTTACATCTACAAATTTTTGGCGCAACTCGTCGTTGGTAAAGCGTTTTATCTTCCAGCGTACACTGTTTTCAGTATTTGGACTTTCAGCATCTGGCGGCCCAAACATCATAAGCGATGGCCACCACCATCTGTTAAATGCATCCTGAGCCATTTTGCGCTGTACCTCAGTGCCTTTAGATAAGGTAAGCATAATTTCGAAGCCCTGACGCTGATGGAAGCTTTCTTCTTTACATACTCTAACCATAGCGCGTGCATACGGACCATAGCTGGTACGGCATAGTGGCACCTGATTCATAATAGCGGCACCATCTACTAGCCAACCTATAGCACCCATATCGGCCCAGGTAAGTGTAGGATAGTTAAATATAGAACTATACTTAGCCTTACCGCTATGAAGCTGATCATACATTTCGTCGCGAGTAATGCCTAGCGTTTCGGCTGCACTGTATAAATATAAACCATGACCTGCCTCATCCTGAACCTTAGCCATTAGTACAGCCTTACGGCGTAAAGATGGGGCACGGGTTATCCAGTTGCCTTCCGGCAACATACCTACTATTTCGCTATGGGCATGCTGAGATATTTGTCTGATAAGCGTTTTTCTGTAATCATCGGGCATCCAGTCTCTGGGCTCTATGGTTACCTCGTTATCAATTTTCTCATCAAATTTTTGTTGAAAAGAATACTGTGTCATCGATGAGCGATTTTATGCTGAACAAATATAGCACTGTTGTGCTAAATAAGAATATTTAAAGCCCAAATAGGGCTATAAAAGACATACAAACAACGATTTTCAGCCACCCAAAGCGAGTATTAGCAAAATAATAACAAAATAATGAAAGCTTAATAATAGCTGCATCTATCGGTAAGACGATGGTAAGCTACAATGCAATACATGTCCTAAAAAAGTGCTGCAATAGCGTATTTTAGGGCTATTTGAGAGGTAAAGGTGCAATATTTGTAAAAAAAATGATGCTGCACAAAATAATTTTCCACATATCAACAGGCGTAAAAATTCCGATATAGGAATAAGTAAATATACTTTTTTTTAAAATCGGCTTTTTAGAAATGAAAAATTTAACTACATTTGAGCGTTATAACTAAGTTAAAATACGTTGTGGCATTTTAACAATGATATAATGACACCTTAACCGAGCAGATTTTTTTACTAATAATCATTAGTCTAAGTTTGCAAACGAAAAAAATACCCAAAAATGCAAATCCGCTAGTAGTGGACTTGTAGGGGTATTTTAGCCATTATTGTAAGTAGTTGTGGATTTGCAATAAGGAAAGGGTGCCTGAAGTACAGGAATAGTAAACAATGTTGTGGTTGTTAATTAGTTAAGTATGATTCAAAAACATTTACTGTCTATGAAAAGAATTTTATCAACTCTTAGGTTGAAGCAAGCGGCAGGGAGGCTAAGTGCGATTGCGCTCACCATCTGTTTGGTAATGTCTAGCCTCAGTGCGAGTGCTGTTGCGCCTTCTTTTAGAAGAGGAGCATCAGTAGATACGACATTTTGTAATGCGTCTACTATCAACTTAAACGCTTTATTAGCAGTAGATGATCCTGATGGAGGTTCACTCGTTTGGAGTTTTGTAGATTCTACTATACATAGTAGGTCTACAGTAAGCCCAACTTTATTTGGCACTTCTACAACCCCTGTGGTAGTAGCAAGTGCTACTGATTTAACTCCAGTACCTTCTATGGGGGTTAACTACACTAGCTTTTATGATACCATAAATTTAAGATATCGTGTATTTGATGGAACTGATGCTGATACTATCAGCATTCGTTTAATTATTAATCCACGCCCAAGTGTTTCTGTAATAAGTGGTGTACCTGAATTGCTATATAATGAGGTGTTTAATTACACAAGTAATGCTACTCCAATTCATAGCACATTAACTGGTACTTGGTCTGTAACTACTGCTCCTCTTACAGGTGTTGCTACAATTGACCCAACCACTGGTAGATTAACAGCAGGAACAACCACAGGTACTGCAACGGTTACGCTAACATATGTTAGTACCACCGGTTGTGTACCATCAGCTTCTGCTTCATATACATTATCAGTACTACCAAATAGCGCTCCTACTATTACAGGTGTTTCGCCAACTGTAGTTGTTCCTGGTAATACTGTAACTATATCTGGTACTAACTTTAATGCTACTGCGTCAAATAATACAGTTTTCTTTGGTCCAGTTAAAGCTACTCCTTCTTCTGCTACTACTACAGAATTAATAGTTACTGTGCCTAAAGGTGCTACTAACGATAATATTAGTGTAATAAATACTGCGACTAAATTATCAACAACATCAACTAAGTCTTTTATACCTACTTTTGACGCTACACCGTTTATACCATCTACTTATAATAATTTATTAGCATCTACAGATATTAGATTGCCTTGGAATGGTTTGCCACTGATACTAGATAGTAATGGCCATACCAAGCCTTATAGTATAGAACTAGGTGACTTAGATAATGATGGTAAATTAGATATAGTAGTTTCTGGTACTGGTAACGACTCTGTATATATATATAGAAATATAGGTACTGCTGGTAAATTAGATTCTACATCTTTTTCTAGTACGCCTATAATATTAAGATCTCCGGCAAAACCAATCAATTTAAAAATTGCTGACTTTGACCGCGATGGTAAATTAGATATTGCTACGGCGTGTGCCGGTGCCGGTGTAGTAGCCATTTGGAGAAATACTACATCTGGTTCTATCAGTTTTAGCCCGTATGTAGATTTAACAGTTGGCGTACTTCCTATAGAACTTGCTGTATCTGATATCAATAAAGATGGTCGTCCTGATTTGGCAGTGTGCTTAAACGGTGGTTCCACTTTAGGTTATTCTGAATACAGAGGTATGGTTGCTGTAATAAGAAGCATTGCCTCTCCTGGTGTTGCATTTACAAGACAGTCATTTGCAATAGATACTATTTACACATATCCTGCTACACACAAACCAACTAGTATAGCAGTTGGTGATATAGATCAAAATGGTATGCCTGATATTGTGGTTTCTAACCACAGAACAGTTGGTGATGTAAGAGTATTTAGAAATACAACTACTGTAGGTACTCCGGGTACTACGCCTTTGTCTTTTGATGTACCTACTGTATATAATACAGAAGATGGTGCGTCAAACCCTACAAGTCCTAACCAATTGCGTTTAGCTGACTTGGACGATGATGGACTACCTGAGATGATAGTTGCTGTATCTGATTCTGATTTAGCTACGCTTTCTTCTCCAACTCCTTACAGTAAGGTACACGTATATCCTAATACATCTACATTAGGTTCTACTACTTTTGGTAGCGTACAGTATGTAGGAACTGGTGCAGCTAATACTTCTGCAGCAGTTGGTGTGGCTGTGGCTGATATGAATGCTGATGGTAAGCCAGATGTTGTAGTTACAAATGCAAAAGGAGGTTCATATTCACTTTTGCTGAATAATTCTACTGCAACTCCTTCTTTAGCTACAGGTGTTGAAAAAATAATGGTGCATACTGCTCAGGCTTCTGGTGTGAATGCAACTCTTGGTAGTTATGTAAATTCAGCGCCAGTAAGTATAGCTATTGGTGACTTAGATGGTGCAGGTAATACAGTACAAGACATTGCTATAGTACACCGCGACGGTAACTATATATCTTTAATAAAAAATCAGCCAATACCTGATACCAATAGTATACGTGGTAGAGATACGGTGTGTGTGGGTGCTACTACTATATTTACTAGTGCTACACGTGCGGGTGCTGCTAGCTATTGGAAATCTAGCAACACATCTGTGGCTACAGTTACTGCTGCTGCCGGTACTACTGCCGACTTTAGTGATACTACTGCTACTATTACTGGTGTGTCTGCAGGTACTGCAACAATTACATGTTTTGTAGTTGCATTAAACGATACTAACTATGTAACTAGAGTAGTAAATGTATATGCTAATCCTGCTGCCGGTATTTTAAGTGGTACTTCCCCAATAGTTGCCGGTACAACTAGTACTGTAACACGTACTGGTGGCGATGCCGGAGGTACTTGGATAAGTGCAAATACTGCTGTAGCTACTATTACAGGTACTACTGCTACTAGTGCTACTGCATTAGGTCAGCTAGTGTTAACTGCTACTACTACAGAAATAAAATATTTCGTTACGTCTAACGTGGGTTGTCCTACAGATACTGCTCGTTTTAACTTGACTGTTACTCCTGCAGCTGTACCTCCTGCTGTGGCATCGTTTACACCAAATGCAGTAATACCTGGTACTACTCTTGTAACAATAAACGCTGCTGCGGGTACTACATTCAGCCCTGTAAGAAGTAATAATATAGTGCGCTTTGGTGCTACTATAGCTGATACTACTACAATGACAGTGGCTGCTGATGGTAGCTCTATGACTGTAATTGTTCCTAGAGGTGCATTACAGGATAAATTATTTATAGTAAACAGAGAAACAGGCTTAAGTACTGTAGCAGACTATAATCAAACACCTGTATTTGATACTACAGCTTTCTACGATACTACGATTACTGCTCTAAGACCAAGCTTTGATATCAAGTTGCCTTGGGGTGGTACCTCGGATTTAGGAGTTGCTCCTTATGCAGTCGAATTTGGCGATATGGATGGTGATGGCTTTACCGATATGGTAGTAGGTGGTACAGGTAGAGATACTATTTACGTTTACCAAAATATTGGTGTACGTGGTAAATTAGATTCTACAAGTTTTGCTGCTCCTGTTAAATTGCACTCATTTGGTCACCCTGTAAATATTAAGCTTGCCGACATGAATAATGATGGTAAGTTAGATATAGTATCTGCAGGTAATTATAATGATAGGATAAATGTGTATCCTAATAATGCCACTGCTGGTACATTAACAACTGCTTCGTTCGGAACTGAGTTTATACTTGCACTTAGACCTAAAGCAAGTGGACCACTAGAGATAGCTATTGCTGATTTGAATAAGGATGGTAAGCC
This sequence comes from uncultured Flavipsychrobacter sp., assembly GCA_964461535.1. GTDB lineage: Bacteria > Bacteroidota > Bacteroidia > Chitinophagales > Chitinophagaceae > Flavipsychrobacter. The sequence continues at coordinate 117,298 of CAYWUY010000001.1, read as the reverse complement.
TGAAATAGCATATATTAGTAAGCTAGATACATCGGGTGGTTCTATTTATCAATTTGCTTTGGGTTACATTAAAAATAACTCTACAGCAGCAACCATGAATAGTACTACGTTCTTAGTGGATACCATTACTACTTTTACTTATAGTACTAACTTACCTATATCTTTAGCTACAGGCGATCTAAATGGAGATGGCAATTCAGATATTGTTGTTGCTCAACATGGTTTCAATAGAAGAATATCTGCATTCTTAAATACTACGGCATCTATGATTGCACCAATTACATTTGCTGCAGAACAATCGTTCTCTACAGCAGATGGTTCAAGTGGTTATCCTAATCAGGTAAGACTAGCTGACTTCGACCAAGATGGTGATTTAGACATAGCAGTAGTAGTAGCTGACTCTAATATAGCAGCACTGACACCTTCAGTTTATAATAAATTACAAATATTCCAAAATAATACTACCATAGGTTCTAGTTCATTAGTTTTCCCAAGAATTGATTACGATGTAGTAGGAAATACGCCAATATGCTTAGCTACAGGTGATATTGATGGCGACTCTAAAATAGATATCGTTGTATCTAACTCTAGAAGCGGAAGTATAAATAGATTCTATAACTTATCTGCAGGTGGTGCTATTACATTTAGTGCTGCAGTTGCAGACACTATGCTCCATGGCTATATTAATGGCCCTACTAATGCTACGTTAGGTGGTTTCGTATTCGCAGGTCCTGTGGGAGTTTCTATTGCTGACCTAGATGGAGATGGTAATACAGTATATGATATAGCAGTAGCTAATCGTGATGCGAACTTTGTATCTATATTCCACCACTATCCAGTGCCAGTTATATCTCCTATAGTATATGCTAATGATAGCTTCTGTATAGGTGCTCCTATGACCATTACCAGTGCCCGTCGCGGTTCATCTGTAGGTACTTGGACAGTATCTAACCCTGCAATAGCTACAATTAGTGCAGTAGGTACAGGTATATTAGATACTGCTGCTGTATTAACTGGTATTACTCCAGGTACAGTAACTGTAACATTTGCTAGTTCATCTTTATATGATACTTCTCGTGTAACTCAGGTGTTTACAGTAATGCCTCAGCCTGAAGCTGGTATTTTAGCAGGTACTACTGCTGCAGCTTGTATAGGTACTAACGATACAGTATCTAGCCCTAGCTATGGTGGTACATGGTCTATAGCTTCTGCAACTATTGCAACTATTACTCCTTTAAATGATTCTCAAGCTGTAGTTACTGCATTAACAGCAGGTGCTACTGA
>CAYWUY010000001.1:0-115914 GCA_964461535.1 uncultured Flavipsychrobacter sp. | reverse complement strand
AGTGATACAATAACTCAAATTGTAACTGTAACTCCGGCTCCTGTAGTAGCTGCTACAACTGGCGTAGATACTTTATGTATAGCCGGTACTACTACATTAACTAATACTACTCCTGGTGGTACATGGTCAATATCTCCTGCTACTGGTATAGCTAGTTTATCTGCTACTACCGGTTCTCCTGTAACTGTTACAGGTATAGCTGCAGGTTTTGCTACCATTAGCTATACGGTTTTGGGTTGCGTTTCTACAAGTGATACTATGGTGGTTCGTGTAGTTCCTACGCCAACTTTCGGTACGCTTTCATTAACTGGTCCTGATACATTGTGTGCAGGTGGTACTACTACTGTTGTATCTACAGTTGCGGGTGGTATATTCAGTACAGCTTCTACAGCGTTTACTGTAGATGCTACAACGGGTGTTGTAACTGCTAATACTCCGGTAATTGCTAGTTTGACTGATTCTGTAAGATATATTGTATCTAACGATTGTAGTTCTGATACAGGGTATATACATGTATCTGTAAGAGCATTACCTACTGTTACATCTATAACTGGTGCTGATAGTATTTGTGCTACTACATCTTCAACATATACTACTGTAGGTGCTACAGGTGGTGTGGGTACATGGTCTGTAGTAACAGGTGGTGGTTCTATTACTGCATTAGGTGCTTATACTGCTCCTGCTACATCAGGTTTAGCAACTATTAAATATCGTATAGCTAACGCCTGCGGTGCTGATAGTGTAACAAAAGACATCTTTATTAAAGCACAACCAAATGCCGGTACAGTGAATGCTGTTTCTGACTCGGTGTGTGCTGGTTTATCAAATACATTTAGTGTAACAGGCGGTGATGCTGGTGGTACATGGACTTCAAGTAACACAGCTCGTGCAGTAATAGGTACTGTTACAGGTTCTAGTGTAAGCGTTGCAGTTCCTACAACAGCTAGCTTTGGTACAGTTACTATATCTTATACAGTATCTAACTCTTGTAATACAGTTTCATCTACAAAATCAATGTGGGTGCGTACATTACCTACAATTGGTGCAACAATTACAGGTGTTGATCCTATATGTTTTGGTAGTACATCAAACTTTAGCACAGCAATTGTCAATAATGGTGGATCTCCTATATCTGCATATTCTTGGACGAGCTCTTCTACAACTGTTACAGGTTTGGGAACTGCGATAAATACTGCTACTGCATCTACAATGCCAGTAACTGGTTTGGCTGCAGGCACTGCAACACTAACATTTAATGCTACCAATGCTTGTGGTGTTACTGGTGATGTTACAAGAACTATTGCTGTACTTGATACTCCTGACGCTGGTACTATTACAGGTCCATCTGTTTTATGTCGTTTATCAACTGGGTTCTATTATGATTCAGTGGCTATCCCAACAGGTGCTACTGCTACTTGGAGTGCTGTACCGGCTGGCCCTGTTACTTTAGTAGGTTCTACTTCAGCGCCATCTATTAATGGTTTTGGTGCTGTGTTAGGTTCTACGGTTATTAGATATCGCGTTGCTGTGAACTGTTTCAATGGTAGCTTCACTGGTCCAATAGCTGATACAGCTTTCTTACCTGTAACTGTTGAGCCTTCGCCAACTACTGGTACTGTAACTGTATTCTCTGGTAACGATACTATATGTGCTACTACTTCGGCAGTACTAACAAGTACTAACTTAGGTGACTACTGGTTGTCTGCTGATCCTTCAATAGCTACTGTAGATTCTGCTTCCGGTACTGTAACAGGTGTTAGTGAGGGTACTGTTACTATCTATTATATGGATACTACAGCATCTTGCGGAACCGATACTTCATCATTTGTAATGTTTGTAAGCGGTGCATTACCGTATGCCGGCTTCATAACTGGTGATACCAGCATATGTGGTATGGGTACTGTGGTTGCTTATACTGATACTGTAGGTGGTGGTGTATGGTCGGTAACGCCTACAACAATAGCTACTATTAATGCTACAGGTTCTTTAACTACTACGGGTTATGGTGCTGCTACCATTACTTATACAGTAACTAACATATGTGGAGTAAATGATACTACGTTAAATATCAGAGTATTTGCTAATCCTACGATTACAAATATTGCTCCTGCTACGGTGTGTGATAGTATACAATTCAACTTTACACCAACACCAGACTCTGCAGCTGCTACTATGATATGGACAAGAGATCCGGTATTTGGTATAGCAAATCCTGCAGCATCTGCTACAGGAAATATATCTGAATACTTAGATGATACTACTAATGCTGCTCATGTGGTTACTTATGTATATGTAACTAGCTTGAATGGTTGTAGTTCTACTCAAAACTTGTTGGTAACAGTTAATCCTACTCCTTATATCACAAACTTAGAGAATGATACTTTGTGTAGCGGCTTAGAGTATGTGTTTACTCCTACTTTCACTACAGGTGCGGGTACATCGTTCTACTGGACTCGTCCTGCAGTTACGGGTGTTACACCTACAACCGGTTCTGGTAATACCTCAATAGCTGAGACATTAACTAGTGCAAGTTTATCAAGTCGCGTTACCGTTACTTACATTGACTCAGCGGTATTGAATGGTTGTTACAGTATAGATTCTCATAAAGTATCACTTGATCCGGTACCGGCTGTGCCTACCATCACTACTCATCCACCTACAGGTGTTGAGTTGTGTCAAGGTACACGCTACCAAAACTTTGGTACTGCAACTGCTCCTCCTACAGGTACTACGTATACTTGGTCTACAAATCCATTCAGTGCGTTCTACGCTCAGGATCCTACACACCAGTATGCACTAATCAACTTTGATTCAGTAGGTACTACAACTGTAAAAGTTGAGGCAGTAATTACAGGATTCACTTGTAAAACATCAGATTCGTTTGTAGTTAACGTTAACTCAACACCTGCTCCTAATCCGTTTGTAATATACTTCGGTGGTCAGTTACAATGTTTAGATAACACAGTTGATTCATATCAGTGGGGCTTTGATTATAAGAACAATTTAGATTCTGCATTGCTAGAAGGACAAACTAATCAGTTCTACATTAATCCATCATTAGATACGGATAAATACTATTGGGTTATTGTAACACAAGGTGGTTGCTATAATAAGATATACTATCATGCTCCTACAGGTATCAATGAATTACCTCAGAACTATGGAGATGTATCAGTATATCCAAACCCAACAACTCAGTATTTGAGTGTTGATATCAACAATGCAAAATCTGGTAAGTATAGTGTTGAGGTGGTAAATATGATCGGTCAGAAAATACTGGGTGAGCAGGTTACCAACCATAAAGCAAGTTTGGATGTGTCAGACTTGGCAAGTGGGGTATATATGGTAGATGTATATCACAATGGAGTGAAATTCTCTACTGTTAAATTTGTTAAAAACTAATACACTCAGCATTTAAAAGTATAGATTGATGAAAAAGATAATTCTTCTGTTGGTTGCAGTAGGTGCGGGGGTTACAGCAATGGCGCAGGTGCGTGGCGGTGATAACTTCTATGCTCAGAAATATGTAGTGGATGTTAACTTACCTGTAGGTATGTTACTACAATCGCCTACTAGCAGCATAAATGCCAACAACTATTTAAATGTTGCCACTTCAAAGATTTCCGGCTTGGAAATGTCTGCAGGTGCATCATATGGTATAGATGCTGAGTTTGGCTATTTTATTGGAAAACGCAGAAAGTTTGGTATAGGTACAGGTATTTGGATGTCTAAACAAAAGAATACTGCTACTATGAATAACTTCAGTGTAGATTACCAGTCTTTTGACCGTGTAAACAACAATGGTGTTACTAATAATACTTTCCGTCAGCGTGTATATTCTACACAAGATGCAGCTAGTCCTGGGTCTTTCAAAGAGACTTTAGACATTACTTGCATTAATATACCGCTAGTATTAAAGTATAAAAAGCGTTTTTCTACTCGTATTGGTTTTACTATGGATGCCGGTATCCTTTATAACTTGCAAATGCAAAATAAATGGAGCTCGGATGCTAAGTTTAACTATGAGGCAATTTATGCATATAATGTAACTGGTCCAGATGATTATGTAGTATACTATGACAATAACCCTACACCGTTAAGCACAGATGTATTGCATACTTATGACTTTATTAAGAAAAATAACTCTATAGGTACAATAGCAAGTGTATTTGATAGCTTACGCCAAGGTGGTAGAAATGTTGCTTTAGGTGTTAAGCCTGACCAAAATTCAGGTACTGTATCATACAAATCTGGTTCTATTGGTTTTATTATCCGCCCTCAGGTGAATGTTAGATTGCGTGATAGAATACATCTTAACTTGGGTGCATTCTTCACTTACCAAACTTTCAACAACAATAATGATGCGGGTTATAAAGTAATTGAAGCAAACAGTGCATTCACATCATTCAAATACAGTTCATTGTTAAACAGTGTTTCATCTGTTACCAATACTACTATGGGTATAAATATTGGAGTTAGATACTTCATAGGTACACCTAAGGATAGTGATTTTGACGGTAAATTTGATGAGTAAGATTTTTCTCACACACAATAAGTATAATCAGGGCTCTTGTTATCAAGAGCCCTGATGCTTTTATGGTGTATCATAATACTTACTGCTTTTAGGTTCAATACGGGATTAAAATCCTAATTTTGCGGCACTTTATGCGTATAGGGGTAAATACAAGGCTGTTATTAAAAGGTAAATTGGAGGGTATAGGATGGTTTACCTTCCAAACCATAAGCAGAATAGTAAAACAACACCCTGAACATGAGTTTGTGTTTTTCTTTGATAGAGCGTATGACCCCTCTTTTGTTATAGCACCAAATGTTACACCTGTAATAGTTCACCCACAAGCCCGACACCCTATTCTGTTTTATACTTGGTTTGAATGGAGTTTGCCATTTATGCTTAAAAAGTATAAGATAGATTTATTTTTGTCGCCTGATAGTTATCTGTCTTTGCGCACTAAAGTGCCAACCTGTTTGGTAGTACATGATTTGGCTTTTGAGCATTATCCCGACCATTATGTGACTAGCCACAGGATATATTGGAGATATTTCTCGCCATTGTTTGCAAAAAAAGCTAAACACATAGCTACAGTTTCTACTTATTCTAAAGAGGATATTAGTACCAGATATAAAATTGCACCTGATAAAATTGATGTGGTTTATAATGGTGCTCATCCGGAATATAAACCGTTAGATTTTGATGAAAAACTAGCCATAAAGGACAAATACACATCGGGTTGCGAATACTTTATTTTTACGGGCGCTATACACCCTAGAAAGAACATAGTGAATTTACTGAAGGCGTTCATTGCTTTTAAGAAATATCATAAGACAAACATGAAACTGGTAATAGTAGGCCGGCCAGCATGGAAGTATGATGAAGTAGAGCAAATGAAAAACACCATGCCCTATAAAGAAGATGTTATATGGATGGGCTATATGAATGTGGATGAGTTGTCGCTACTGATGGGTGCAGCCTATGCATTGGTATATGCTTCATTGTTTGAGGGCTTTGGTATACCTATATTAGAGGCGTTACAGTGCCATGTACCGGTGATAGTTAGTAACACCTCTTCTATGCCTGAGGTGGCAGGTGATGCAGCATTATTAGTAGACCCTACTGATGCTATGGATATAGCAGATAAGATGCATCAGATATATAAAGACGAAATACTCCGTTCTAGATTGATAGAGAAAGCAAAAATACAAGCTCAAAAATTCTCTTGGCAGCAAAGTGCTGATAAGCTATGGCAGTGCATGATGAAGTGTGTGTAAAATTGGTGCACCAAATATGTGTAGATATTCGATGCTATTTACCGTATAATAATTGTTGAATACAGCGAGGAAAATAGAAGTGCTCTAACTTATGAATTTTACCAGCTACATCGTTTGCAGTATCATTAGTATCTACCTTGGTTGTGGCTTGAAGTATAATGTTGCCCTCGTCATAATGTTCATTAACATAATGAATAGTAATACCTGATTCTTTCTCCTTATTGTCTACTACAGCTTGGTGCACATGATGACCATACATGCCCTTTCCGCCATATTTTGGCAGTAGTGCCGGATGTATATTAATTATCTTATTGGGGAATGCAGCTACCATAGCAGCAGGTATTTTCCATAAAAAGCCAGCAAGAACTAATAGGTCTGGCTGCAAATGCAATAGCTGTTGCACTGTAGCAGTATCTTGAAAGCTTACCTTTTCAATAAGTAGAGTAGGAATACCTTCTTGATGAGCAATATTCAGTACGCCTGCGTTGGGCTTATTGCAAACTATTAAACTCACCTTAGCTAAACCGTTACCTTTAAAATAGTCTATTATGGCTTGTGCATTACTACCAGCTCCGGATGCGAATATTACTAGCGATTTCATGATGGCTATTTTGCAGCTAAAGTTAAAGTAGTAGAAGGCGTATTATTAGCGCTTTCGTGCTTGGGTTCATTCTTAATAACACCCGCATAAATAAGCCCTAAAATGGCCAAACCTGCTATAATGCGATAGATACCAAAAGCCTTGAAGCTATGCTTCTGCACATAGCCTATGAAGGACTTAATAGCAATAAGTGATACTATAAATGAAACAAGGCAACCCACTGCCAGCATACCCATATTAGAGCTTTGAAAAGCCTCGGGTGTTTCTTTATAGGTGTCTAACACATCTTTAGCTGTAGCAGCAGCCATAGTAGGTACTGCAAGAAAAAATGAGAATTCAGCGGCTACTTTTTTATCGAAACCACTAGCCATACCACCTAGAATAGTAGAAGCACTCCGGCTTAAGCCAGGAAATAGAATAGACAGTATCTGAAACAAGCCAACCTTTAGAGCCTGACCATTGGTTATTTCTTCCTCGTTATGCACTTTGGGGGCTTTAAATAGTTTTTCTATAAACAACAATAGCACCCCACCTAATAAGGTAATGCTGGCAATGACAGTTACATTTCCTAAAATATTATCGATATGCTTTTTAAGCAATGCACCAAATAGCAAAGCAGGAATAACAGCTATTATAAGCTTGATGTAAAATGAAAGTTGCTTAAAATTGGTGAACTTTTTAAAGTATAACACTATTACTGCCATAATAGCTGCAAACTGTATAACAATATCGAACATGTTGCTGAAAGCATCATGGGCGTCCATGTGCATGAGCGCTTTTGTGAATTTGATATGAGCAGTAGAAGAGATAGGTAAAAATTCGGTAAGCCCTTCTATAACGGCAATAACAATTGACTGTAACCAGGTCATGATTATGGAATGTTGATGTATTTATGAGTTTGTAAAGATAGTTGCCAATTAGGATGTTGCTGTATATATTCTGTTATCATTGGTGTCATTTTCTCTCTTTTGCTCCATTCGGGTTGCAAAAACAGTTTGCAGTCAGCATTTACATACATGGCATGTTGCTCCCCCCATTCAAAATCGGAGCTGTGGTATACCACAACTTTTAATTCGTGAGCTAGTGCCAGACACTCTTGTAACGGAGCCTTGAACTTCTTTGGTGAGAGTGTAATCCAATCTAGTTCGCCTATGATAGGAGAAGAACCAGATGTTTCTAGGTGTACTCTAAAGCCTTTTGCTTTTAATGCAGTACATAAGGGTCTTAAATCATGCATGGCAGGTTCGCCACCGGTAACTATAATTAGTCGGCCAGGATGTGCCATAGCGGCATCAACTAATTGTTGTACTGATAATTGAGGGTGTTTATCTGCATCCCAACTTTCCTTTACATCGCACCATACACAGCCTACATCGCAGCCGCCTAGGCGAATGAAGTAGGCAGCTTTTCCGGTATGTACACCCTCGCCCTGTAGGGTATAGAAGTGCTCCATAACGGGGAATCGTGTATCTAAAATGTCTTTACTTAACACAGTAAATAATTATATTCTATTAAAACAACAACACATGCTCAGTATCTGGTGCGATAAAGGGCATGTGTTGAAAATGATATTTAATCGCTTATTTTCCGGCTTTAAGTTTTGCCGCCTGAAGCGTATTTTTCATAAGTCCGCAAATAGTCATAGGGCCTACACCTTTAGGAACCGGAGTAATATAGCTACATAAAGGAGCTACATTGTCATAATCAACGTCGCCCACCAAGCGCGAACCGCTTTTTTTGCTAGGGTCGTCTATTCGGTTGATACCTACGTCAATTACAATTGCGCCGGGTTTTACCATATCGGCAGTAACAAAACCTGCCTTACCTATAGCAGCCACAATTACATCGGCAGTGCGTGTAATACCCGCTAAATCTTTAGTGCGAGAGTGTGTAAGAGTAACAGTAGCGTTGCCAGGTTTAGTATTACGGCTTAGCAAAATAGTCATAGGAGTACCTACAATATTGCTACGGCCAATAACTACACAATGCATACCAGAAACATCAATATTATAATGCTCTAGCAATAACATAATACCATATGGAGTGGCAGGTAAGAAGGTAGGTTGTCCTAGCATCATTTTACCTTGCGAAATAGGGTGGAAGCCATCAACATCTTTAGCAGGGTCTATGGCATTAATAACAGCATCGCCAGATATGTGGTCGGGTAGTGGTAATTGTACCAATATACCATCTACATCAGCATTGTTATTTAGCTTGTTTACTTCTGCTATTAAGTCGGCCTCGGTAATGTCTGTACCAAATCGTAAAAGTGTAGATTCAAAACCTAGTTCGGCACAGCTTTTAACTTTATGACCTACATAGGCTTCGCTAGCAGGATTGTTGCCTACTAATATAGCTGCCAAATGAGGCTTTTTACCGCCATTGGCTTGCCAATCAATAACTTCTTGTTTGATCTGCTCCTTAATGGTGGCAGCAACCAGTGTGCCGTCTAGTATTTGCATGGCGCAAAGATAACATAAGTAGCCCGAAAAGATATGTATTAATGCTATTTAAACTTAGTCGGTTTTCATGCGTTTAGTTTCATCAGGTTTTTCTAAGCGACTGGTAAGTGCTTTGTTTTTACCAAAACTGTAGGCTAAGCTAATGGCTATATCTTGTGTAGCATGTCTATACACTGCAGTAGAGCTATAACCCGGATAATTATTGTACACTCTAAATCGATAGGTATACAGAGGGTCGTTAAAAAATAAGCGAAGCTGTAAAGCTGATGTAGGTTTATATTCTATTCCGCCACTAAAAAATACATCGGACAATCTATTTACAAACAAACCTGCATTAGATATAGGGCTATAATTGATATTACAGTCGGCACCCCATTGCTCATTGATTTTCCATTGTACCGCTCCGTTTAGGTATAGTGCATTGCCAGAAGTGGTAATGTTTTCATTATTTATAAGTGCTTTATAGGCATTGTAAGAGCCATACGCAGTAGTAGTAATGGTTATCTTATTGTTCAAGTTTTTATAGTACGTAAGGTTAATAGCGGTAGTGTTGGAGGAGTTAATATTTTGACTGCTTTGGTAAAATTGTCCTTTGCTGTCGGTAAGAAAAACATCGCCTATCATTTGGCTAGTGGCATCGTAGCTAAGACTGATAAAAATTTGGTTTTTATAGGAATATCTTAACTCGGTATTGTAAGTAAACTGTGGGTTAAGATTTGGGTTGCCGGTGTAATAGCTATACCGGAAAGAGTAATAGATGAAGGGATTTAGCAGTTTATATTCCGGTCTATCAATTCGGCGACCGGAGTTGAGTTCTATGCGGTGGTTGGCATTTATTTGATATCCTAAAAATAAGGTAGGAAAGAGGTTGATGTAGTTTTTTGTAAACGTGCTATTGTTGTTGTATTGTTTGCCGTATGCATTGGTGTTTTCTGCACGCAGGCCTAGTGTTGTTTGCCATTTGCTATTCCAGTTTTTATTAATGTTGATATATGCTGCGTTGATATTCTCGGTATATAAGAAGTGATTGGTACGTGTGGTATCTGTTATCCAGTTTCCGTTGTAGTTGGTTTTAAAATTGGACTCATGATCGTTTTTAACAAAGCTGCTTCTTGCCCCTAAGCTTAGTTCCCAATTTTTAAAGTTTTTAGTATAATCTACCTTGGCTGAATAGACAATTGTTTGTGTGGGTTGTTTGCTTTTAAGTAGTAAAGGGTTGGCAATAGGGTTTCCTAAAGTATCATAATTGTAGCTACTAATATCTTGGTTAGTGTTATTACTAAAGCTAAGATGATCGGCGCTGAAACTTAGATTTTGTGTACTGTCGGGCTTATAAGTAGCTTGCATATTGCTAAAGATATCTTTACGTATAAAGCCCTCGGGGATAGTTTGATAATTAACGAATTGGGTAGACGAGTTAGTAGAATTATTGGTAATGAAGTTGCGCATTTCGTTAGGGTGGTAGCTTCCGCGACAGGAGGCCTGCCAAGAAAATTTGCTGCTAGTATTATGTGCTACTAGTAATTGTAATGTTTGAGTAGAAAAACTTTCTACAGGATGAGATTGAATTTGGCTTTCAGTGCCGTTGGCTATTTGATGTTGTTGCAGTGCTGCAAAGCCATTACCTAAGTGCTCTGTAGCCAATAGATTGAAAGACCATTTCTGATGATTGTAGCTGATATTGGCAGACGACCTATGGTAGTGATATACGTTTTGGCCTACTGTAGCATTGAAAGCAGCATACCATCCCGGTCTTTTGTTTTTTTTAGTAGTTATATTGATGATACCCATATTGCCACTAGCGGCATAAGAAGCATCGGGCTGAGTAATGATTTCTACTGTCTTAACCTCCTCGGGCTGTATAGTGCGCAGGTAGGCTGCTAAATCAGTTCCGGTAAGGTAAGTTTCTCTATTGTTGATAAGCACTAATACACCACTTTTTCCGTTCATGCTTATCAAACCTTCAGTAGATACCCTAACCCCGGGTAGCTTAGCTAGCATATCTAAAACGCTAGCCCCCATAAGGCTAGGCATATCTTCTACCGAAATGATAGTTTTTCCATTAGCAACTTTTATGAAGGGCTTTTTTGCTGCCACAGTAACCGTACTTAGCTCTGATGCTGTAATATTCAGAACAATATTGGTAATAGATGTACCCGTATATACTATAGGGTAAGCAGGGCTTTTACCGGCTTCGGAAATAGCCGTTAGATAATAGCACCCGGTATCTACTTTGGCGAAAGAGAAGACACCGGTACTATCGGAATAAGTGCCTGCAACTAGACTAGAGTCTTTGCAACTATACAGGTTTACCAAACTTATACTTGTATTGGGTGCCTGCACGCTGCCCGATATGGACTGTGCTATAACTGCTTTAGTTAATACTGAGAGTAGAGTAGTGAAGATAAGCTTGCTATACATAGGCTATTAATATGGAGCGAAAATAATAGCAATGCATATGTGGTATAAACTATTTAACCATAATTAACCCCCAAACAAAAAAGCAGCACCTCGAAAGATGCTGCCTTATAGTTAGTTATGTTTATTGATGTCTAGTATCCGTCGCCGTCTAGCAGATTGCCAAGGCCGCCTAGTATGCTGCCCTCTTCTTTTCTATGAGAGCCAGTACCGTAAGATAATACACGGCTAGCTAAGCGGCTGATAGGTAAAGTTTGTATCCATACACGGCCTGGGCCACGCAGTGTAGCAAAAAATACACCTTCGCCACCAAACAGTGTGTTTTTAATACCACCTACAAATTGGATATCATAATTGATTTGCGAGGTGAAAGCTACAATACAACCCGTATCTACCTTTACTAGCTCGCCGGGTGCTAAATCTTTATGAAAAACGTGACCACCAGCATGCACAAATGCCATGCCATCGCCCTCTAGCTTTTCCATGATAAAACCTTCGCCACCAAACAGACCGGTGCCAAGTTTGCGCTGAAACTCTATACCTAGACTAACACCTTTAGCTGCACATAAGAAAGCATCTTTTTGGCACACTATTTTATGACCTAATTGCTGCAAGTCAAGCGGTATAATTTTACCCGGATAAGGAGAAGCAAAAGATACTCTTTTTTTACCCTGACCAACATTGGTATATGTGGTAACAAACAAACTTTCGCCCACCAGCAAGCGTTTACCTGCTGAGAACAATTTATTCATTAGTCCGCTACTTTTTTGGCTACCATCGCCAAAAATAGTTTCCATTTGTATTCCATCATCCATCATCATGAAGCTGCCCGCTTCAGCAATGGCTGTCTCCATAGGGTCTAGCTCTATTTCGACATATTGCATTTCTTCCCCGAATATTCTGTAGTCTATTTCGTGATTGTTACGCATTGTTGTTTATGTATTTATGGCTCAAACGTACATTAATTTCAAATGACAGTAAAAGAATATTTGTAGAAACTATAGTTAAAGAAGTACTAAATAACTACTATTTCGTAGTAATCTTTTTTGTTGAAATATTTACCGGCTAAATCTCTTAATTCGCCGGCGGTAATATTTTTGTAGATATTGATGTTTTCGTAAAACTTGTTTTCGTTGAAGCCATTATTGATAAGGCTGCGCCAGCGAGCTAGTATAGAAAATGGTCCATCTAGGTCGCCTAGAAGGCTACCTAAAAGATAGTTTTTAACCAGTAATATTTCTTCATCATCTGCCTTTTCAGCACATATCAAATCCATTTCTTTATAAATCTCTTTTACTGCATCTTCTGTAACTGCACGTCCGGTTTCAGTTTGTATTACTAGAGAGCCTCCATTAAAATCAGGCGACATAGAGCTGTATATACCATAGGTATAGCCTTTGTCTTCGCGGATGTTACTCATAAGCCTAGACCCAAAATAGCCTCCAAATAAAGTATTAAGCACTACCATTGGGCTGTAGTCGGGGTGGTGGCGATTAGGGAATAATCTACCAATACGTATAGCACCTTGCACGCCGTTAGGGTCGTTGCTGATGTGGTGTATTCTTTCGGTGCTTGATTGCACATCGAAGGAAGGCACTTGCAATGGTTGAGCAGAAGAGTTGTAGCTACCAAAAATATCATTCAGTAGTTGCACTTCTTTATTACCCACTTTGCCGCCCATAAATATTTTGGCACGGCTTAGGTCGTAGTGGCGTTTATAAAAGCTTAATAAAGATTCTCTGTTGAGGTTGGCTATTTTTTCTTGTTTAGAAAAACGACCATAAGGGTGGTTTTCGCCAAATAGGGTAGCATCTATTCGCTGATTAGCCACAAACTCGCACTGTCTTAGATTTACCAATAGGCGTTGTATTACGTTGTTGGTATAGATTTCCAATTCGTGCTGAGGGTAAATAGCATCAGTTAGTATTTCGTATACCATTGGCAATAGCGAAGGCAAGTGCTTAGTAAGGCAATACAGTGTAACGGTAGATAAGTCGTTGCCAGGATTAACTTTAAGCTGTGCGCCGTAAAACTCTAAAGCTTCGCTTATTTGTTCAGAGGTGTGCCTGCTTGTTCCGTTTTTTAGAAGTCCGGCTGCTGCATGTGCTACAGAGCCATCGTTTTCGTACCATATACCGGCAGGGAATACCCAGTCTATTTGTGCTACTTCTTGTACTCCTGCATCTATCCAGTATAGCGGTAGGCCATTGCGCAATGCTGTGCTATTAATAGCCGGAAGTTTAAATTCAAAATCTATAGCATCGTGTATATGTGGGGCAGTAGTTCTGTTCAATGTCATGTCTATCACTTTGTAGTCAAAGATAAGGCCATAACGTATATAGCGCGGGGCTAAGGTTTTTATAATAACTTTTCCATAACTACATGAGGTATACCCACTTCTTCAAAAACGTTGCTAGTAACGTTGTAGCCCAACTTTTGGTAGAAGCCTACTGCCGTCATTCGTGCATGAAATACGATACGGGTATAGCTTTTTTTAATAGCTATTGCTAGGGCGTAGTCCATTATTTGCTTACCTATGTTTTTTCCTTGCCACTCAGGATACACAGCCATCTGCCTTAGTTTTACTGCACCGTCTGCTAGTGGATGCATCATTATACAGCCTATAACAGCGTTGTTATGCAGTGCAATAATGATACTATCTTCTTTATCCATGCTTAGGTCTTCATTTTTTAACGATAAACCTATAGGCTGACGTAATACTGCCTCACGCAGGTGCCACACTTCATTATAATACACCGGATGGGTATAGTCAATTTCTTGTAGTTGAATAGCAGACATAGTATTAGTTTTTGGTAAGTGGTACAACGGTTTCAGTTTCAGATTTTACAAAGAAAATCTTAGTGCGGTCAGAGGCTGCAAATTTAGAGTCGCCATTGTTATATAATATTTGGTAACGACCCGGTAGTAGCACCAAATGCTGCGCTTCAGGGCTGCTGAGCTTTAACTTATAAAAAGCAGCAAACTTGTTGCCATCTTCTTTAAATAATGTAGCCTCAACGGCATTAACCACATTGTCTACTTTTAAGAAACCAGGCACAGGTATTTTAATACCCACCTCGGCATTGCCCACTAAGTCGCCGTTAACAGAGAATTCCGGCAATGTGTTAATTGTAATAAAGTAATTACCAGGTTCATATTCTCGTCTGTCAGTACATGCTTGAACTACTTTGACACCATCGGGAGTATTACGTTGTTGCACAAGAGCTCCGTATTCTTTTACGGGTCTATTCATGTCCTTGTCATAGTAGAAGAATAAGCTGGTAGGTTTTATTACCATCATTACCTTATTGCGCTTATTGGCTACTACTTCTATACTAGCGTAAATGGCATCTCTGCCGGGTATTATCAGGTCATATTTGCCAGGTGCAAGGTCGTTTAACGGATCGGGTTCGCCCGCTTCATTTACAGTGCGGTAAGCTTTTTTAATTTCCTTTTGGCTAACAGCATCTATGATAGTAATTCTAGGAGTAGTATGGTAAAATTTGCCTTTTCCGTTGGTTAGGTATATTTCTACAGTAGTAATGTCATTGTCTACACGCTCTACCTTAAACTCTCCCGTTTTAGGAAGTTGTGGGGTAATAGGTTTAGCCGGTGTTATAGCAGTAGTAGGTTTTTTAGGTGTTGGTTTAGGTGCAGGTTTTGGTGCAGGTGCAGGGGGTGGCGTTGAAGCTGGAGCCGGAGGATCTGGCTGATAAGGGTGTAAAGGAACTTCAGTTACTTTTTTAGCTGAGGACTCTTCTACTTTAAATAATAGTCTGAAGCGAATTTTAGAGGGTTTTAATTTACTCATGCTTACCGCCACTTTTGGAACAACAGGAACGCTATCTACCTCTGGTGTCGGGGCTATTACTTTGGGTAAGCTGTACTCTTTAGGTTTTATGCTTTTTATTTTTACTGATGTAGTGCGTGGTGCAGATGCTACTAATGCAGTTATACTTATAGCTGCAGGGCGTGGTGCCTCCTTCATACTATCATCTATGTTCAGTTGCATAGCCGGTAGGCTGAATGTTTTTTGTTTCGCAGGCTTAGGAATGCTTACGGTGTATTTGGCTGTATTGCCAATAATTGTGGCAGCCTTAATAGTAGTGGGTGTAGGAGGTGGAGGTAGCAAATCTGCAGATAAATCGAACTTATAAGGAACATTATTTACTGCCTTGGGCGATAGTTTAGGTATGGTAGTAAACTTACGGCTGTTGCTACTAGGCATTAGAACCGATATTTTTATAGGAGCAGGTCGCTCCACTACTTCATCTACTTTAATGTTTGAAACCTTAATAGGTTTAGGCACTACGGTATCTTTCACCGGTTTAGGTAATACAGCCTTTACAGTGTCTTTTACAGGAATTACTGCTTTTTTAGGTGTTGTGGCAGGCTTTATGGTAGGCTCCTCGCTAACCTCTACCTTAGTGTTTAGCTTTGTAGTGTTGGTAGATAACGCGCTTGGTAGGTTGGAGGTAAGCTCTTGAATTTTTTTATACTCGTCTTTGGTAATTTTTATTGCCGGTCTAAATGCCTTTACTATGGTGCTTACGGCCACACCAATATCACCCTTTTTAGTTACTGTAAGGTAGTCGCCCATACAGGCATACTCTTTCCGCAATTCCGGCGCATCTTCTAAGCTAAGGATGTAAGGACGGAAAAATATCTTTCTGCGGAGTAGCTTTTGCATAACACCACATATATCGCCACCACAGCTTTCGCCACCGTCTGTTATTAGTATGATGCTGTAGGCATTATGAGCCTCATCAATTAAATCGTTCTCAGCAGCTTGCTCCAGGCTATATGCAATGGCTGTAACCCCTAGTGGTTGTAAATCATCTAACCTAAACTCTATTTGAGACTTATTTTGTTTTCTGAACGGCACCTCATTTTTTGTATCGGTACAGTTATGCTCGGGCACAGTAAACTGATTGCCGAATACACGCAGAGAGAACTCTACATCTTTGTTAACAACATATACGCTATCTATAAGGCGAGCAATAAGTTGTGCTGCTACTTTATGTTTGGCTTCGCCACCAGCCCAAGGCTGTAGCATACTAGACGACTCGTCTAGCAATATAAGAACCCTTGACTGGGTGTAATTGCTGTTATCTTGTGCTGAAGAGCGCGAGATAGTAAGTATAGAAACAAGTAATAATATTAAGCCTTTAAAACGCATTGTACAACTTCAAAGGCAAACCTACGCCCTTATACTACAAATGACAAAAAACGATAGTTAAAATATAAGCAACTGCTACCTATATCCCTTAATAGGGGGTAGCAGTTGCTGCATTTATTTTTATTTAAAGATGTTGAACATTTGAAGGTGTTAGGGGTTTTGCCGGCGCTTTTTTAGCAATGGCAGCCTTTTTTACTGTTTTAACTTTTATAGGCTCCAGTAATATGCCTGCATTACTATAGTCTACAGCTGCATTAATAACACCTTTTATTCTGTCGAAATCGTAAATGCTATAGTGTAGCTTGCTTATGTTTTGTCTTACATTAATAGATACTTTATTACCTGCAACACTATAAGTAGCATCAAAACTAGCTGTTATATCGCCTGTATTCATGTCAAAGTGTTCTACATGATTTTTTAGGCTTTCAGCATTTTTAAGTTTGTAGCCCTTAGGTATTTCTACCGTAATGCTATACTTCTTAAGAATTGGGTGATCTATATCTACAGGTAATAGTCTATCCTTAATGTCATACATTGATAGTTGGTCGCCAATAGCACCGCCTACTTTTATTAGGTAGTCGTTACCGGCTTTATATACCATCCAAGGTGTTTTTACCAGTGCATGTATTTGGAATGGTTTATTACTACCTGCTGCCGAAGTGCTGTAGTTACTAACATCATAGCGAATGATGTCATCTCTTTTTTCAGCAACATCTACCAAGTTAAGAACCATGTCTTTTCTATCTTGTTCGTTTTTGCTGCTGTAATTGTAGCGCATTTCTGCAGCATCATAGCCACTGTAGTTATAGGTAACATCTGTGGTTACAGTCATGTCTGGGCTAATACTTATGTTGGCAGCCGCTTTAAATGCAGATTTTTCCTCGCCAAGAGTAGGTATTTTTCTTATTTGTGCACCTTGTAAGTTAACTGCAGCACCCTGACGACCCATTTGGAAACCTCTTTCAGGATTGGCAGGATAGAATACCCCTTTGTTGTTTGTATATTCTACCGGTATAAAAGGATATCTGTATTCTGTAGCTAGAGGGTCTAAATAACCATCTAAAGCAGGAAAGTAAAACACAACTTCATTTAGTGCATCAGGAGTTTCAAATTTACTGTCAACAATAAAATTGCGTCTGTTAGCAGTATAACCAATTTCGTGTTGAATACCAGCTTGGGTAAAGCATGCAGCAAATAGTTTAATGTATCCATTGTTGGTAGCTCTTTTATACTCTGCAATGCTATCTAAGGCGTTAGAGCCTTTTTGTAGTAAAGCCGGATATAAAGCATAGTTAGACTTAATGCCGTCTTCAATTTTTTTAATCTTTTCAGCTTCCGACTCCGTGCCTCTTACGCCAAGGTCTCTAAGAATTTTTTTTGCAGCGGCTGTATCATCTTTGCTAAAAGAATAGAAGTTTTTATAAATCTTAGGTAATAAACGGCTCCACCCAAATTCTTCATCTTTTATATGATTAACATCGGTATTATAGTTTAGGCGATAATCAACGGCCATTCTATAGAGGTTGTAATAGCTCATTTTTTCGGGTTGCAAAGCAGGAATATCCTTTTTATAGATACTCACTTGTTTACGGTTTCCTGAAATACTCTCCTCTATTTTTCCTACGCCATGGTAGCCTTTGAAGTCAAAACTGATAGACTTAGGATAAGTGATATTAATATAAGAGTTGAGGTTAGGTATACTGTATTGCATATAATACCTGCCCCATTTATCTTCATAGTCTACATCTTTTATTAAAACCTCTATTTCTGAATTTTTTTCAACAGCATCCATTGCAAATATCAGAGACACTCCTCCCTGGCTGTTACGTTTTAACTCCCACATTTCTTGGGTAACGTTTCTTACACTTCCGTCGGGTAATATAGTTCTGGCTTTAATAGAATCTATATTGGTATACAAGCCTATCTCTTGAGTGTTAAAGTTCTCAATGCCTGTTTTGTCAAGCACTTTAACTATAAAGTGGCGTGTACGGTAAGATATAAGTGCCCCGTTCTCTATTTTATAATCTATGTTAAGGTTATTAAGCAAGTATACCGCGTGCTCTCCAAAATATTTAGGCGGAATAGCGTGTATAGTAGGCTTAGGCTCCCAATTGCGAGAAACTGCGGTTTGTATGGCTTGCCCGTTTGCAGAAAAACTAGCTGCTAATAATATATATAGAATTGACTTTTTCATTGATTAAAAATTATTTAGCTGTAAGCACAACAGTTTCTTGATATTGTTTTTCAAGAGCATTTGCCCAAGTATTGGTAGTAGACAAAAGGTTTCTACTTACCTCTCTAGTATTGGTAGTATATTCTTTCGTAAGCACTATAGTATTGCCCACTACTTTGTAGTTTATTTTATAAGTCCATACATTAGGGTCGCCACCTTGCACAGGTTTTGGTAGGTAGCTTACTTTATAGCCTTTGGGAATGTTAAGTACCACTACGTCTTTAATTTTTTCTTTGTAGTCGTAATAGCTACCTACTTTACGGTTAGAAAGGTCTACCCATCTATCTGCATAAGTATTGGTCATATTCATGTTTATAATCAGGTTTTTGCCCGATGCTACTACATAATTATCTATGCTATAATCTACATCTACATTCAAATCTTTATTGACATTTTTAACCTCTTTAATGCTGTACTTGTCTACTGCATAGCGGTCGTTGCCACGTAGTGTATGTTTGCGAATCCACTTATCTTTCTCATCTGCTTTAAGGTATAGTGCTACGTAATGCGTATTCCAAGAAGGGTAACCTTTTAGCGACTGGAATACCTTACCAGATATGCTTCTATGTGTAAGTGAGTCTATTTGTATAGTAGTGCTATCTACAGTACTATTTTTATCAGCAGCTACTTCAGGTATGGTAAGCAGTTTGTAGTTTTTATAGTCTTGAGCTATAAGTACTTGTTTGCCTTGAATGTCTGCACGGTTGGTATTGAATGGCAAGGTAGCTGCCGTACCATCTACAAATATCCATTCGCCATCTAGGTGCAATGCACATATCATGTGATTGAATAATCGTGGTGCAGGAATCTCTTCTGCCTTAAAAGGAATGATAGTGGTACCTACCCAAGTAAGATAAGCTTCCATACCTGCTGCGCGATACATAGTAGTAAGAAGGCTAGCCATATCTTTACAGTCGCCAAATTTGCGTTTAAGAACAGTATCAGCCTCGCGAGGAATCCACCCTGCAAGACCTGCCTCAATAGCTATGTAGTGTACGTTGTCTTGCACCCATTTATAGATATGAGCCGCTTTATCTTTTGCAGATTTATCGCCCTTGGTTATTTCAGCTACTAGTTTTTCTAAAACCGTATCTTTTTTAATGTTCAGGTTGCCTACATACTTATATTGGAACTTATATAGGTCATCTACATTATTTAAGAGTACGGAATCTTTGCTTTCGTTAGGCAAACGATAAGAACTTATATAGTTTAGTACATAGGTAGCATCATAGAAAAAAGAAGGCACATCTTTATCTTGTTCGTATGCAGGAACGTTATCCATAGTATACGTATAAGTAGTTTTACCGTTCTTTTGAGTTTTGGTATAGTTTAGTTTGTCTATCCAAGGCCCTTTTTTAAGGCTCTTAATATTTACATAGTCGGGCACAACAATTTCTAGTTCGCAGTGCAATGCAGGATATCTCAATGCCAAATCCATAACCGGTAAGGCATTAAGTTCAGGATGATAATGCGTTACCGAGCCACTAATAACACTGTGCTGCTTTAGGCCGGTAAATACCATTGCTACATTTATGAAGTCGTCGTAGAATGTACTCCTATCGCTACTAAACTTTTGTATAAAGAAGTGATCTTCAGTTTTATAGCCACCATTACTTTTAGGTATGTATGCTACAGCGTCGTAATGCTGTATTTTATTAAAGTAGCTTTTGTAAGTGAGGTCTAGTAATGACTCTTGCGGGGAAACCGGACTTATAAGCAAACGGTCCCATGTGGTATAGGTGCGAGCAACTAATTCGCCGTTTTCAAGGGTTATCTCTAACTTTTCTTTATAGTTAAGATAGGCGGAGTTTTCTTTGCTGTATTTAGACAAAGCCTTAGATACCAAGGCTGTATCGGGCTCGGCAGCTTGGCTACTGAGAGGAAGCACAGACATAAGAAGCAATGGAAGGCAGGCCATCCATTTGTTGATAAGTGATAAAAATGTATTATTTGAAGGAGTCATACGCATGTGTTTGTTGTTAAAAGCGCGTAGCATCAAAGGTCGTTAATTTATTTTAACATACATAGTGGCTACAATTGAGAAAAATACAACAATTTTTATATTATTCATCTACATTCAAAAACGAAAAAGCCCGAACTATTCGCTCGGGCTTTATACGTATGGTTGTTTTTTATTTTTTGTCTTCGGTTTTACACTGCTCTAGGAAGTAAGTATTATAGTTTTTACCCCAACTTGGTTTTGAAATATCAGTGCCGGTTTCTTTAGCAAAGTAGGTAGCTGCTTTTTCAAATAGAGGTAGTGCATTTTCTTTACCACCGCCATAATTTTTAGGTGTAAAGAAAATAGTTGTACCTTTTAAATAATATATTCTTGGGTTTTCAGGATTAATATCCTTGGCGCCATTTAGTTTTTCAGAAAAGATGCCACCGTATTTCTGCCAGCGTTCCATAGGGTTGGTCATTATTCTTGAGTTAGCTATCATAGCTGCTACTACTAGCGTTTCATCATTTTCTTTGCCTAGTATGCTCACCGCATCTTGCAGTTCTTTTTCGGCATCGTCTAGTATAGCATCGTGCTTAGTAGGGTCTTTTTCGTCATAAGATACTATAGCTTTTGCCGTAGCTGCGTAGTAGTGTGTAATCCACTCATTACTCCATTTTTTAGCTATAAGTGTTAGCTTATTGGCCAACTCTACTTTGGTAGCCGGTGCTTTAGTAGTGTCGAAGGTTACCCACGTTTTTTCTAATGGAGCTTTGTAGTCTTGTGCATTGGCTGCTAATGACCCGGTAACTGCAAATGTGCATACTAGGGCGATTTTTTTAATAAGTGTGTTCATTGTTATGTATTATGTAATTATTAAATCAAAAACTAGTCTGTTTTTAAAAATTATAGTTCATCTTTCTTAAACTGAGTTAAAGAACAGTTGACACCAAAAAATACTGTGCGATAAAGTGCAGGTACTATTGATGTGCGGCTACCCGGTATTACTTGGTTATTAGCATCAAACTGATAGCGATATCCGTATATGTTTTTAATATTAAATACGTTGTCTACGCTTATGTAGAATACCGAAAACCATTTACCAAAAGATTTAAGATAAGCTACTGTTAGTGCTATATTGTTGGTGGCAGGGGTGTGGTCGTTTAGGAAGGTAGATTGGCTTAGTGGCACTTCGGGGTTGTAATAGTGGAAACCACTAGAGAAAGAATAGGTTGCGCTAAAGTTGGTATGCCATTTTTCTACAAAGTACTTACCTACAAGGCTCAAGTTATGGTCGGCTATGAATGTAGGTGTTCCACTGATTTGGCTATAAGGATTGGTAGTGTAAGGGAAGTTTTCGTAAAAACGTTTGGTATTTATATAACTGTATGTAACCCAATAATCAAGATTTTTCACCGTTTTCTTATCTCGCCAGAATAACTCTAAACCTTGTGCATAGCCATATCCACTATTATCTACCTGTACTGATGAACTGATGTTACGGAAACGATTCGAGACAAAGGTGCTACCCGGAGCATATAACTCTCTTACAAGGTCTTGGTAGTTTTTGTAATATGCTTCTAGTCTAAGTGTTCTGTCTTGTTTGCTCCACTGCCAGTTGCTTATATAATGTATTGCCTGTTGCATATCGGGGCGTTTACCTACTAGTAAGTATAGATTGCCCGGATTTTGGTAAAATACACCTCCTGCAAGAGATATTTGGCTGTAGTCTCCTGTACGTATAGCCATAGCCAGTCTAGGCCCTACTTTATCTACATTCAATAAAGCACTTCTTTCGTATCTGATACCGGGCTTAACTGCTAGCCAGTAAACCGGAGTCCAAGAAGCTTCGGTATAACCTGCTAATAGGTGTTCATCAAATTTTTGATGATATCCGCCGAAATTGCGGTCTACACCATAATTCTGAGTTTCGGCACCTAGCAACATAGTTAATCGACTGTTTATATATTTCTTACCTTCCACACGCCACTGTGCTCTATATTGATCTTCGCCCATAGGGTAGGTACCCATTTTATTTTTAGTATTATCATAGCTGAATGAAGCAGCTGTGAATAGCGAATACTTGTTCTTAAACATTTGCTTGTAATACAGCGTTCCATAATAATACATATCCTCTGTGCGGAAGTTAAGCGTATCAGCTTGTCCTAAGAAAGGGTTGTATTGTGCGTTGGCACTAGTATCTGTAACGCCAGCGTATGGGTTAGGAATTGCAACCCCATTACTAGAATAGTTGGCATTGAAAGAGGCTTTAAACATGCCGTCTTTATTGGGTTTCCAAGCGTATCTTACATTGCCGCTACCGCTTATGGGTACGGAATAAAACTTGAAATTAGTAGTGGTAAACCAGTAAAAGGGTGTTAAATTGCTGTAATTACCACCAAAATCAAGACTGCTATTCTTAAAACGTTTAGTAAAAGAGGCATATATACCACCCACACTTGCCCCTAAGTTTACATTGCTTTTGTCTGCAAGGTCGTTGGTGTTCATTTCTAATACACCTGACAAAGCCTGACTATATTTAGCACTGTATCCGCCACTACTGAATGATACATCTTTAAATGTAAAAGCGCTGAAACGACTGCGGGTAGACACTCCCGGAGCGCTGTTAAAAAAGGCATTTTGCACCACCATACCATCTAGTACCACTGCTCCTTCGCTAGCGTCGCCACCACGGATGAACATGCCATTTTCAGTACCTACCTGCTGTGTACCCGGTAGCATTTGAATTGCTTTTATGGGGTCGGCATTAGCACCTGCTGTAGTAACAATGTCTAAGGGTTTTAGTATAGTTTTAGCTTTATCGCTAGAGGCTTCAAAGGCACCTGCGGTAATAACTACTGCATCTAAATCTCTCGATTTGTTTTCCTTCATATGCAGAATTATTCCGGAAGTATCTTTACTAAGAGTAAGCGGAAGACCTGTGGTTTCGTGTCTAATATCTGTAGCTACCAGCGACTGTGCCCCAGACTCTGTGGTGGTAAAACTAAAGTTACCGGCACTATCTGTAGTGCCACCATCTATGGTGTTATATAAATATACGTTGGCTCCCGCAACCGGTTTTTCTTTATTATCCAGCACGCGTCCGCTAATGCGAATATCGGCCAGAGATACTGTGGTAGAAAAAGTAAGTAAGGAAAGTAGAGGTATAAAATACTTCATGCAAGTGTCAGAATTATGTCACAAAAGTAAGATGGCAGAATGATTTAATGTATTTGATTTTCGGTTAAATACAGATAATGGTCGGTAAATAGCAGTAGAGAAGTGGCTAAGAATGTATGCTATTATAATATGCCTATTGCTATAATTAATCTATAGTACGGCATAATTAAGTAATTTTGCCATAAATAATAACCAAGATGTTGAAGACAGGAAACACTATCGTTAGTATATATACAGAGATGACTCCGAATCCGGAGACCATGAAATTTGTTGCCAATAAATTATTGTATCCCGGTAAAAGCATAGATTTCCCAACTGAGGAAAGTGCAGCACCATCTCCTTTGGCAAAAGAGTTGTTTGCTTTTCCATTTATAAGGAGTGTGTTTATAGCTAGTAATTTTGTTACGCTAACTAAAGAGTCTAGTACTAATTGGGATGATGTAATACCTTCTATAAGAGAGTTT
The DNA here is from genome assembly GCA_964461535.1 of uncultured Flavipsychrobacter sp. Taxonomy (GTDB): domain Bacteria; phylum Bacteroidota; class Bacteroidia; order Chitinophagales; family Chitinophagaceae; genus Flavipsychrobacter. The sequence continues at coordinate 91,648 of CAYWUY010000001.1, read as the reverse complement.
TTAAAACAATACCTTGAAGAAGGTAAAACAGTTATTAACGAAGACCAAATAGTAGTAAAGGCATCGCCTAATGCAGGCTTGTCTGAAGATACTGACGTGGTAGTGCGTATAAAAGAATTATTAGAAAACTATGTGAAGCCGGCTGTAGAAATGGATGGTGGCGCTATTAGTTTTATAGGTTTTGACGATGGTATAGTGAAGTTGATGTTACAGGGTTCTTGTTCAGGTTGTCCGTCTTCTATGATTACTCTAAAATCGGGTATAGAGGGCATGATGAAGCGTATGATACCTGAAGTAAAAGAAGTGGTAGCAGTATCAGAATAAATATAACATATATAATATTTTAGGGCACATTATAATATAATGTGCCTTTTTTAGTTGTAGGCTACCTATTATTCTAGGTAATTGTAGTATTTTTACGACTGAAAGACATAGCGGTATAGTAGATATATGCTTGCGTGTATATCATTTTTTTGAATAGCATGGGTATACAAAATAATTATGTGGCTATCATGTCGGGAGGCATTGGTAGTCGCTTTTGGCCAGAGAGTAGGGTACATTATCCGAAGCAGTTTTTGGATTTATTAGGTACCGGCAGGTCTTTGATTCAATGGACTTATGAGAGGTTCAAACACATATGTCCGAAGGAAAACATATACTTTATAACTAATGAGCAGTATATAGAAAGTATAAAAGAACAGCTTCCTGAAGTTAACCCGGAAAATATAATAAGCGAAGCTTCTAGAAAAAATACTGCACCATGCGCCGCTTACTTTGCTCATAAAATGATGGCACTAAATCCGAAGGCAAATATTATTATGTCTCCGGCAGACCATCTTATTATGGATGAACGTTCTTTTGAGCGTACCGCACACGAAGCTTTAGATTTTGTCGCTCATCATAAAGCCTTACTTACTTTAGGCATTACTCCTACACGCCCCGATACAGGATATGGATATATACAGTATGATACTGTAGATGAGATAGATAACGTATTTAAGGTAAAAACGTTTACTGAAAAGCCATCTTTGGAGTTGGCTAAAACGTTTCTTAAGAGTGGTGATTTCCTATGGAATTCTGGCATATTTGTATGGAATGTGCAAACTATTATGGAGGCGCTAGAACAACACATGCCAGAAATGAATGATGTGTTTGCTCAGGCTAAAAATGTATATAATACCCCACAAGAGACCGAAGTAGTAGCTAAACTATATGCACAATGCACCAACATATCTATAGACTATGGTATAATGGAAAAGGCTAAAAACGTTTACGTTATACCGTCTAACTTTGGCTGGAGTGACTTAGGTACATGGGAAAGTGCATATGATAATAGTAATAAAGACTATTTAGCAAATGCAGTGCTGGGCGATAATGTAATGATAGTAGATGCAACGGGCTGTATGGTAAAAGCCCCTAATGATAAACTAGTAGTAATACAAGGCTTAGAAAAATATATAGTAGTAGATACTAAAGATGTGCTGTTAATATGCCAGCGTAGCAAAGAGCAACAGATAAAAGAGTATGTGGCAGAAGTGAAAAGGAATAAGGGTGATAAGTTTTTATAGTAATTTTTTAATAATCAATTTTAGATACACAAAGCAGTATATTGGCTTAATATAGCTAATAACCAACTGCTTTGTGTATTTTTGTAGTAGCATCAATACAATAAATGGTAATAGTTCTTTTTTTCATAGGGTTGTGGTATACTTCTCTATTTTGTCAAACATTTTTTCATCATAGATATGCAGCTCATGCGGCATTTACTATGAGCAAGGGTTGGGAAAAATTCTTTTTTATCCTTTCTTTTATTACTCAGGGGTCATCTTATTTAAGTCCTAGGGCTTATGCTATAATGCATAGAATGCACCATTCTTTTACTGATACAGACCAAGATCCTCATTCCCCGTCATATTCAAAAAATTTATTTGATATGATGTGGAAGACCTACAAAGTATATGAGGGCATATTAAATCATAAAATTGAAGTTGACCCTAAGTTTACCAAAAATGTACCTGACTGGCCTGCCTTTGATAAGGTGATGGGTTCCATGGTTCCTAGAATAATATGGGTAGCTATTTATACTCTGATATTTGTAAAATATGCTACTAACCCTTGGTTATGGATATTGTACCCAATAACTATTCTTATGAGTCCATTTCATGGAGCCATTATTAACTGGTATGCGCATAAGGTGGGCTACAAAAACTTTGAGATGAAGAATACTGCAACTAATTTGTTGCACATAGACTTTTTAATGTTGGGAGAATCTTACCATAACAACCACCATAAACATCCGTCTTCAATAAATTTTGGTAGAAAGTGGCACGAGCTAGACCCAATATATCCTATTATTCGCTTGTTTGCTACTTTGGGTATTGTGCAACTGCCCAAACCAGCTTCCTCTTATGCTGCTGAGCCTAGAGATTGGTAGTAGAAGTAGAGACCTAGAAGAATACCATAGCTACTAGTATAGCTGTTATAACACATATTAAGTCTACCAATAGCATGGTACTTAATGTGTATCGGGTATTACGCACTTTAATACTGCCAAAGTATACCGCTATAACATAGAAAGTTGTTTCGGCAGAGCATTGGAAAATGCATGATAAGCGACCTGTAAACGAGTCGGGACCATAGATGTGCATAGAGTCTATCATAAACCCACGAGAACCGCCAGAGCTAAATGGGCGAAGTAAGGCTACGGGCAGTGCGTCTACTATATCTTTCTTTATGTTGAAAGCCAGAAATAGTTTAGATAAGTAGCCTGAGACAATTTCGAACACACCACTATTGCGGAATAATGAAATAGCTACAAGCATGCCTAAGATGTATGGAAAAATACGAACACCTGTTTGTACTCCCTCTGATGCTCCCTCTACAAAAGAGCTATAAACATTAGTACCTTTATTACTGAAAATCTTCTCTTTTATAAAAGAGTAGCTAATTATACTTAAAATAATAAGTAGTAGAATAATGTTAGAAATATTATTAGTGAAGTGATTTTTTTCTATTAAATCTAGTTTAGAAATATAGAATAGTAGTGCCGTAATAATACCAGATATAAGGCCTATAGAAAGCAAAAGCGCAGCACTTTTAAACTGAATGCGCTGGCGTATACCTACTATAACTAGTGCAGCTACAGTACCCGCAAACGAAGTAATGATGCAGGGTAGCATAACATCGGCTGGGTTTTGAGCATTTTGTGCAGCACGATAGCCAATGATGGAGGTAGGTATTAGCGTAAGCCCCGCCGCATGTAGGCACATAAACATTATTTGTGCATTGCTGGCTTTTTCTTTATCGGGGTTTAGCTGTTGCAAACTATCCATTGCTTTTAGTCCGAAGGGGGTAGCTGCTGAGTCTAGTCCCAAAAAGTTGGCCGCGAAATTGAGCATCATATAAGAGATGGCCGGGTGGTTGGCAGGTACCTCGGGAAAGACTTTTACAAATACCGGACTTAAAAGCTTGGCCAGTTTTTCAGAGGCTCCGGAATCAATTAGTAATTGTAGGATGCCACAGAAGAAGGCTAAGCTGGCCATTAAGGGTAGTAATAAATCTATTAGCGTAGACTTACAAGTAGGTAAAATGCCATCGGTTCCTAGTTTTCCTGCTGTTATCTTTACAATGTTTTTATCTAGTGTGTAGGTAGTGTCAAATTTGGATTGAGCAGCTTTTATTACCATTTTTTTATCGGCAGCATGCTGAAGGCTGTCTTGTAGGGCAGGGCTTAGTTGGCTCAGAAAGATTTCTTTGATTACAATGGGGTCGTCTTTTTTACCATTTACTATACCGTCTATACTATATGTGCCACCAAATGATAATAGCGCCAATACGTAAAGTATAGATGAAATAATAATAACTAACCAAAACCTGCTAAGTGCCATACCTCAAATTTAGTAGAAACAATGTTATAATATAAAATACTGCTACCTTTTGTTATAAAAGGGGGAGTATCATTATGTGGTCGGTTTGTGGGTCGGTGCCTAGTAAAAACTCTTGACTGCCTATCTTCTTAAAACCGTATTTTTCGTAAAAGGCAATGGCTTTATGGTTATGCTCCCACACCCCTAGCCAAAACGTAGTATAACCTGTTATACGTGCTACATCTATACAATAATCCAATAGATAACTGCCCAAATGCCGGCCTTGAAATTGAGTTAAAATATAAATGCGTTCTAGTTCAAAAGCGCGCTCACCTACACCATAGCCCGGTTTTTTACCTATTCTGGTTTTAGCATATCCTGCTGCTTGCCCATTATGGTATAGAATATAAAATGTATTATGGTTATCTAGGAGCTCTGCCTCTATAGCAGTAAGGCTCATACATTCATTAAGGTACATGGCCATATCTTCAGGCGTATTTACCGCTGCAAAGGTTTCTGTAAAAGTTTCTACACTTAACTGGTGAATGAGGCTAAGGTCTTTTACGCCTGCTTGTTTTACTGTTGTTGTTGGAGCCATGACTTTAAATAGTAATCTGGCTGCAAATATGATGTATTTGCCAGTAAAAACCAGATAAGCTGTTAAGGATATTTAACCCAATTTTGGGGTGGCGAGGATGTGTTTAAAGATTTTTTCTATATGGTTATTATATACCTTTGCGCATCATGCGTCGCCTAACGGTTATTTTATTCCGGTCGTTTTTGCAAGGTTTATTATTAATAAGCCCCATAGCTATTACTGCATATCTATTATATTCAGTATTTAACGGTGTAGATAATCTGGTGCCTTATGTGCCACGCGGATTAGGCTTTCTTATTATTATTTCCATTGTTACTATTATTGGTTACCTAGGTACGCGTTTATTTGTTGGTAGGTGGCTGTTCGATGCCTTTGGTTATGTTTTAGAGCATACCCCGGGTGTCAAGTTTATATATTCTGCTGTAAGAGATGTTATTAGCTCGTTTGTAGGAGATAAAAAACGTTTTAATAAGCCTGTATGGGTTCGGGTAAATACTAGCCCTGAGATATGGAGGATAGGATTTATGACTCAGAAAGACATGTCTCACTTAGGTATGGACAACATGATAGCCGTATATATGCCGCATGCCTATGCAATATCAGGTTGGGTGATAGTAACTGCGTCTGAAAATATAAAACAGGCAAAAGAAATGACCGCCGGAGAGGCAATGAAGTTTGCGGTAAGTGGTGGTGTAACAACAGTAGTAGAAGATGAGCAAAGGAAGGATCAATTTTAATGCAGGGCCGGCCGCATTGCCCGCTATAGTGAAGCAACAAATTGCTGAAGCTGTACTGAATTATGACGATTCAGGAGTTTCTATACTAGAGTTACCACACCGAGGCAAGCATTTCAAGACTATTTTAGATGAATGTAATAGCCTAATGCACAAACTGTGTAACGTAGGCGATGATTATGAGTTTATATGGCTACAAGGTGGAGGTAGAATGCAGTTTTGCATGGTGCCTATGAATTTTTTATCCCATAATACTACAGCACAATACACAGATACCGGCCATTGGGCATATGAAGCTATAGCCTATGCCAAACACTATGGCAACGTAGTAACTGCAGGTAGTAGCCGCGCAGCCAATTATAACTATCTGCCTCATTGGGAAGATATATCAGGTGTAAAATATGCGCACATAACTACTAATAATACTATTTATGGCACGCAGTATAAAAACGATATACAAAGTTCAGCGCCATTAGTGGCAGATATGAGTAGCGACATACTTGGTATACAGCGAGATTATAATAATTATGCACTGTTTTACGCTGCTGCTCAAAAAAATTTAGGGACTCCCGGTGTGGCTGTAGTGGGTATAAAAAAAGAGTTTTTGGCGACTGCCTCAAGCCAACTGCCACCTATGCTAAGTTACCTAGCCCAAGCTAGAGAATACAGCATACTGAATACTGCCAATGTATCGGGCGTGTATACTACCTTGCTAATGTTGAGGTGGATAGCAAATACAGGACTTGATAATATAATAGCAGCCAATCATAGAAAAGCTAGCATGCTCTATAAGGCTATAGATAATAGCCATGTATTTGTACCACATGTAAAAGAGCTGCATAGTAGAAGCATAATGAACATTACCTTTACTGCCCAAAATAAAGAGTGGGAACAAAAGTTTGTAGACTACTGCAAAAATGAAGGTATTTTAGGTATAGAAGGACATAGAAGTGTTGGAGGCTTTAGGGTGTCTTTATACAATGCAATAACTGAACAAGAAGTAAAAATATTAGTCGATATTATATCGGCGTTTGAAGAGAAACTATAATTAAACAATATTAATGGCAAAGATTACTCCTTTTAAAGGATTACGACCTAAGAAAGAATTGGCAAGCCAAGTGGCTACACTGCCTTATGATGTGGTGAGCGTTGCTGAGGCACGTGAGTTTAAAAAGCAACCGTATAACTTTTATCATGTTACCCGCTCAGAAATAGACCTTCCTGAGATGGTGGATGTGCACAGCATGCAGGTATATGAGAAAGCAAAAGAAAACCTAGATGCGTTTGTACATAACAAAGTATTAGTACAAGATAAAGAGCCTAGCTATTATATCTACGAACTAGTAATGAACGGTAGATCTCAAACTGGTTTGGTATGTGGTTCGTCGGTAGATGATTATAATAAAGGTATCATCAAAAAGCATGAGTTTACCAGACCGGAAAAAGAACAAGACAGGATAAATCACATAACTGTTACCGGCGCACAAACTGGTGTTGTGTTTTTAGCGTATAACGATTGTGATTCGGTACAAGAGATTATAGAAAACTGGAAAAAATCGCATGAGGCTGAGTATGATTTTACAGCACCAGACGGTGTAAGACACATTATGTGGGTAATAGATGATTATGCTAAAGTATCGGCTATTACACACCACTTTAGTAACGATGTGCCATGTACTTATATAGCAGATGGTCACCATCGTGCAGCGTCTGCAGCTAAGGTATGTAAAGAGATGATTGCCAACGGCTATTCTATAGACGGCGATGAAAACTTTAATTACTTTGTTACCTGCATATTCCCTGCTAGCCAGCTAGAGATAATGGACTACAACCGCGTAGTTAAAGATCTTAATGGTCATACTCCAACTGACTTTTTAAAATTATTAGAGCAAGATTTTGAGGTGAGTGAAGTTGCTAATGGTCCTTTAAAGCCAGCCGTAGCACATGAGTTTGGTATGTATATGGAAGGTAAATGGTATAAGCTGGTGTGTAAACCGGGTACCTATACTACCGATCCCACCGGAGTACTAGATACTTCTATACTGCAGAATAATGTGCTTGGAAAGCATCTTGGTATAAAAGACCAACGCACTGATAAAAGAATAGATTTTGTAGGTGGTATAAGAGGAATGGAAGGACTAATAAAGCGTGTAGATAGCAAAGAAATGGCAGTAGCTTTTTCTATTTATCCCGTATCTATACAACAGCTATTTAATATTGCTGATAGTGGCGAGGTAATGCCTCCTAAAAGTACTTGGTTTGAGCCTAAGCTACGCGATGGCTTAGTAGTATATATGATATAATAAGTTAGTAAAGTTTATACCAAAACAGATAAGCATTATGGAATACAGAAGATTAGGAAAAACCGGATTGCAGTTGAGTGTATTGTCTTACGGCTCTTGGGTTACATTTTCTCAGCAGGTAGAAGATGATAATGCCGATAGACTGATGGGTATAGCTTATGATAACGGCATTAATTTTTTTGATAATGCCGAAGCTTATGCAGGAGGAAAGTCGGAAGAGATAATGGGCAGAGTACTTAAGCGTAAGAATTGGGATAGAACTACTTACTGTGTTTCAAGTAAAGCCTTCTTTGGTTTGTATGGTAAAGAAAATAAGCCAACACAAAGGGGTCTTAGCCGTAAGCATCTTACTGAAGCCTGTCATCAGGCATTGCAGCGCATGCAGCTAGATTATCTTGATTTGTTCTTTTGTCATCGTCCTGACCCGGAAACTCCTATGGAGGAGATAGTGTGGACCATGAATCTACTGATACAGCAAGGCAAAATATTATATTGGGGCACCAGCGAATGGAGTGCATCTGAAATAATGGAGGCACATGCTGTAGCTAGGGAACTAAGATTAATTCCACCGGCTATGGAGCAGCCACAGTATAACATGCTAGAGCGTTTTAAAATGGAGAAAGACTATCAGCATATATTTAATACAGTAGGTATGGGCACTACAATATGGAGTCCATTAGCTTCAGGCTTGCTTACCGGCAAATATAACAATGGTGTTCCGGAAGGCTCTAGGCTGTCGTTGCACAACTATCAGTGGTTGAAGGATGCGGTACTAGAACAAGAAAGAGTTGCTAAAGTGGTGAAATTAGGAGAGCTAGCTCAGCAGCTAGGTGTTAGTTTATCTGCACTGGCTATAGCATGGACTGTTAAAAATAAAAATGTAACTACTACTATATTAGGTGCTACTAAAGAACAGCAACTGACAGAAAATTTAAAAGCGCTAGAAGTATTGCCATTGCTAAACGAAGAAGTGATGGAACAAATAGATATGATACTAGGCAATAAGCCTCGCTAGTGTAAGCTTACTAAAGTATTGATAATCCCCATTGCAGCTGTTATATTTTAATCTTACTATAGGTTAATAATGTAGTTGCAATGGGGTTTTTCCTTGCTTTTAATTATTTTTGTATAAATGAAAACTACTAAGAAAAAGGTGGCACCTAAGGGAGACAGATTAAATTGGACTCCTTTAAAAGAATTGAAGCCGGTACTGTTGTCTAACTTACAGGTTAAAGGCCGTGTGTTGACTTCCGCTGATTTAAAGCCCAATCCTTCTAACTCATCTACATCTTTATTTGTACCTTGATATTTGATTTCCCTGGTTATACCCTAACATTTATTCAGAAAGAAACATCAAAAGACGATACTGCACACCAGTACACGTATATCTTCAAGTTTTATTCTCCGGTTACTCGATATTCATACATTGTAAGAGCAGAGTATCATTCAGAGGATATATTTGGAGTGAAGTTTTATTGTAAAAAAGATAGAAGAAGCGATTATAAATACTCTAAACTTACTAATAGGGGAGATGTAGGTAACATTTTAATTTCTTGTGCTAAGGTAGTGCCATTTATACTTGATAAACATCCAACGGCATCATTTGGTTTTTTAGGAGCAAGAACTATAGATAGCGCTTCGGGAAAAGTGGAAGGAAATAAAAACAACCAGAGATTTAGGATATATAAAAAAGTAGTTGGTTACAAGTTTGGAACAATAACTTTTGAACATATAGAATATCCAGAAATTAGTGGATACTTACTTATAAATAGAAATTCTGGTGTAGATGTAGTTGCTAAAGAAATTGCAGTAAGACGAATGTTTACGGAAACTTATAATAATCTTCCTAATATATGATTCCTGTGTATTTTCATCATGAAAATACACAGGAATCATGTGTTTTATAAGCGTATTTTTTCGTCAGTTAAGTAGTTGTTTCTGTCAGGTGCATTACGCACTATCAATTCTGCAATAAAGCCTGTAAGGAAAAATAAAGTACCTATAACCATAGTAGTCATAGCCATATAGAAACCAACCTTATTGGTAAGCCCGAATGATGCACCCTCAAGTATGCGCTCTATAATTAGCCAAATGGTTATAAAAAAGCCAAGTAAAAAGGTAATAGACCCCAACAACCCAAATAAGTGCATAGGTTTTTTACCAAAGCGAGTTACAAATAGTACAGATAATAAGTCTAAGAATCCATTAATAAAACGCTCCCAACCAAATTTAGATACGCCATATTTGCGAGCACGGTGTTGTACTACTTTTTCACCTATCTTATTGAAGCCGGCATGCTTAGCCAATACCGGAATAAATCGGTGCATTTCACCATACACCTCTATACTCTTTACCACCTTTCTACGGTACGATTTTAGACCGCAGTTCATGTCGTGGAGCTTTATACCGGTCAACGCTCGGTTGGTACCGTTATATAGCTTAGAAGGTAGGTTTTTAGTTAAGGCGTTGTCGTATCTCACTTTTTTCCAGCCACTGACTAAATCATAACCCTCTTCTGCTATCATCCTATAAAGTTCAGGTATTTCGTCTGGGCTATCTTGTAAGTCGGCATCCATGGTTATAACTACATTGCCAGAAGTTGCTTTAAACCCTTCGTGTAAGGCTGGGCTTTTACCATAATTACGCTGAAAACGAATACCTTTTACGGTGCTATATCTTTCTGATAAGTCTTGTACTACTTGCCAGCTATTGTCTTTACTACCATCGTCCACCATGATAATCTCATAGCTTAACTTGTGCTCAGTACATACCTTATCTATCCATGGAATTAATTCTCCCAAAGATTCTTCTTCGTTGTATAAAGGCACCACTATGGATAGGTCTAAACTCATATGCGCTAAAATACAAGTTTTTATACTTGCTCACTTACATTGATACGCATAGGTACGGCAAAAATTTTATTCTATGGGGATGTAGTACGTTAAAAAAACAAAAAAGCCCTAATGCGGGGCACAAGGGCAGTTGTCATAATGGTTGCATGGGTATTAGGAAACAATGGTATCAAATATGATACCTGAGATGTAGACACATCCCAATGAGCATCTTTAATCAGATGTAAAACTATTGATACTCACTGGAATAAAAATCCGTAGTTTCCCGCAAGTTTTGTATATATATTATATTATTCCTTCACGCATTAGGTCGTGAATGTGCAAAATACCCGCATATTTGCCTTTTTTGGTCACCAAAAGTTGAGATATGTTGTGTTCTCGCATTAAGGCAAGTGCCTCTGTAGCCAAAGATGAGGCCTCTATTTGTTTAGGAGCAGTAGATAAAATGTCTGAGGCTTTTAGGGTAGCAGGTTTTTCGTGTTTTTCCAGCATACGGCGTAGGTCGCCATCTGTTATAATACCAAGTATATTATTTTCTGCATCGCATACGGCAGTAGCACCAAGTCTTTTTCCGGATATTTCGTAAATCACTTCACGTATGCTGCTTTCCGGTAATACTGTAGGCTTCTCATTTACATCACTCATATCTGCAACACGTAAATATAAACGTTTGCCCAAGGCTCCCCCGGGGTGGTATTTAGCAAAATCGCGTGCAGAAAACCCTTTTAATTGAAGTAGGCAAACTGCAAGAGCATCGCCCATAGCCATTTGGGCTGTAGTGCTTGTGGTAGGTGCCAAGTTATTAGGGCACGCCTCTTTATCTACAGTGGTATTTAGTACTATGTCGGCATTATTGGCCATGAATGATTCCATATTGCCGCATATGGCTATTAGTTTATTACCAAAGTTTTTTACTAGCGGCATTAGTACTTTAATCTCGGGGCTGTTGCCGCTTTTAGAGATGATGATAACTACGTCATCAGGCTGTATCATGCCCAAGTCGCCATGAATGGCATCGGCAGCATGCATGTAAAGAGCCGGTGTACCTGTAGAGTTCATAGTAGCACATATTTTTTGTGCTATTATGGCGCTTTTGCCTATACCGCTTAATACTACACGCCCCTTAGCATGATGAATAGCTTGAACGGCTCTTACAAAAGAGTCATCAATATATTTCATAAGCATGGTAACTGCTTCTGCTTCTAGGCGAATGGTTTCGAGAGCATTAGTAACTATAGTGTCGGCTGAAAACATAGTACAAATATACCTTTTAAAAGTACTTGTACACTTTTTAGCCCTTTTGGTTTAACATAGCTTTATTGTACTTTTTGCAGTAGTTCAGTGTTTTCTATTTTAATAAATAAATAAGGCGTTTCCTTATTCTTTTTGCGGGCTATGATAGAAAATGGTCCATTTAACCATAGGTGTTTGGGGTGTGGTAATTCCTCTTCGAAGCTTCCTGTAGAGTCAGTTGTTACATTTTCAACTTCGGCAATGCTCTTTACATGAGCCCCTTCTTGGTCTAGCGTGAAGGCTATGCTTTGTTCTGCTTTCTCAATTTTATAGGTAGTACTAGCTGTAGTAAATTTTTCTTGTAGCAGTTGTGTATATGTATTAATAATATTAAAGCGTATTTCAGGTATAATTATTTGGTCTTCAGGTGCTATACTATATTTCCATGCGTTTTCGTTGGTTTTTGAGTTCTTTGACTTAGTAATTGCCATTTCTATAGCAGTATTTACATTCTGTAATGTGTTTTGATTATTATAGCCTTTAGCTAATAGTAGTTCATGTTTGTCGGTAGTAGTGGCTATGCTAATAATAAAGCTATCGTCGTTGGTATAGGATAGTAGGGTAACATTTTTGGCTATTTGATCATCAAAAGCAATCATTCAAAAAGACTGTACCGCCGTGCTTAAAAACTTAAATGTGTCTGTGTTTTTTTGCAACTTATGTTTAAATGTAAGGCCTAGTTCGAAGTTGGTTTTTACGTTTATTACATTGTTATTGATGCTTACCAGCTTTGTAAACTCATTTGTATCAAGTACATTTTTGGCTGTTGTGTCGTTTATGAGTGAGCAGAGTATAATGTTGTTTTTATCGTAATCAGTTATATCTCCAATCTCTTTATTTAGTTCTGCCCAGGCTAGGGCAAATGTGGCGCAGTACAAATCATTCTTTTGTTGGTGTATAGGGCTTGCTAAGCTAGGGACAAACTGAGTAGAATAAAGACTATCGCTAGATAGGAGTGTTCCGTAATTGTAGGTAATAACAGCCTTGGGCTTGCAGGAAGCCCACATTAGTAGCAACAATAAACAGGATAAAGCTAATAGATTCAGCCTCATAGATAGTATATTATTAAAATGTGACTATAATGCCGGCACTACACGATTTGAAAATACATAATTATTCATACAAATAGAATTATGTATATTTATAGGAGGGGCAAACGGGGCATTTTTATAATTACTTTTGTAGAACAATTTACCGGGAAATAATGACGGATCAATTAAAGACATTTCTTGCCAAAAGCGACGTAAAAGCTAATGACCTTGAGCATAAGCGTAAGATAGCATTCAATATAAATAAGTATAACGATGCTGTTGTAAAAGGCAAAAAACAGTTTATTGACCTAGAAGTAGCGCGCAAGCGAGCCAAAAATATTAAATGGAAAACCATAGAGCACCTAGACCGCTACCTTGAACAGTTTGAAAAAAACTTCACGGCAAGGGGTGGAAAAGTGATATGGGCTGAAACAGCTGAAGAAGCCCAACAAGCCATACTGCAAATATGCAAGGAAAAAAATACTACTCAGGTGGTAAAGGCCAAATCTATGGTTACTGAAGAAATTCACCTGAATAGCTTTTTACAGGAGCATGGAATAGAGTCGGTAGAAACGGACTTGGGCGAATATATACAACAACTAGACGGTGAGCCTCCATACCACATAGTTACACCTGCTATGCATAAGAGCAAAGAGGATGTAGCTAAATTGTTTCACGAAAAATTGGGTACCGAACCTAACCTCACTCCTTCTGAAATAACACAAATTACCCGTAAAAAACTGAGAGAAAAATACCTTACTGCTCAAGTAGGGGTAACGGGTGGTAATTTCTTATTGGCTGATGTGGGTGGTGTATGTGTTACTGAAAATGAAGGTAATGGTAGATTGTCTACCTCTTTCCCTGGTACACATATAGCAGTGGTAGGTATAGAAAAATTGTTGCCTTCTATTAACGATTTACAGTTATTTTGGCCACTATTGGCTACCTATGGTACTGGCCAGCAAGTAACCGTATATAACAGCATATTTATGGGGCCAAGAAAACAAAATGAAACCGATGGCCCGGAGGAAATGTATGTGATACTGCTAGATAATGGTAGAACTAACCTGCTGCGTAAAGAGGTGAGAGAGAGTATGTATTGTATACGCTGTGGCTCTTGCCTGAATGCGTGTCCGGTATATAAAAATATTGGTGGCCACGCCTATGGTGCTACTTACAGTGGCCCCATAGGTGCGGTAATAACACCACACCTGAAAGGTATGGAAGAGTATAAGCACTTAAGCTATGCTTCTAGCCTGTGTGGTAACTGTACAGAGGTGTGCCCACTGAAAATAAACATACATGAAATGCTACTGGAAAATAGAACCATAGCGGTAGCCGATAATATGAATCCTTTTTCTGAAAATGCAGCATGGGCATTTTGGAAGCAAGCCATGATGAGCAGAACACTTATGAATATGGGGGGGCAAAAGCTTAAAAACAAAATGGTGAATCTGGTATTTAAAAACTCTTGGGCAAAGCATAGAAATGACATAGAGTTTGCAGAGACATCATTCAACAAAATGTGGAAACAAAGGACTAAATAAAATAAGAAACTACAGTTATGATAAAAAAGATAGCAGCTACAGTATTGGCGCTTACTATGTGTGTGCAAGCAGTAATAGCGCAGAACAAAAAAGCTAGCAGCAGCTACGGAGATGTTATAAATTTAGGGTTAGGTGTAGGGGCTTATTCTTATATAGATAATACCTCGCCTTTCTTTTTATTTAACTACGAAAAAGATATTTTCCGTAATGGTACTATAGCACCATTTGTGGGCTTTACATCTTATAAAAATGATAAGTATAGAGGCTTAGCCATACCATTTGGTGCTAAGTTTACTTACTATCTAGATAATCTATTGAATGCCGGCAGAGATTGGGATTTTTATGCAGCAGCATCTCTAGGCCTAGCCTATAGAAGAGAAGATGCCGGTAACGCTTACTCAGGTAACAAGTTCTCCAAAATCACAGGTCCTTATCTTGATTTGCACATAGGTGCAGAATACCACATAAATAGCAAGTTTGGAGTATTCATTGATTTGTCTACCGGGGTGTCAACTATAGGTGTTGCTATAAGTAGATAGAGTTATCGTTTGTCTTGCTTTAGGTAAATATGATAAAGTAGAAATGCACTCATCAATGAGTTAGAGCCTATCATTACAATAGAATGTAGGGTAGTAGCTATATTGAACTGCGCTACTGTATATAATATAATTATGTGCCTCAGCACGTTCATGCCATATAGCCATGGGGTTTCACTAGCCGGGTTTTCCCATGTTTTACGTAGTGTTGGCACAAAGGCTATAAGGTCTATACTAACAGCTATTATAACGGATATAGTAGGGTCTTTGGTAATAAGCCAAGGAATAATACTCAATAGCGATAGTATAAGAAAGATATGGTCTACCGGCTTTATGTTTTTAAAGCCATACTTCAACGAAACTAAAAAAATGATAAAGGTGAAAAACTCGGATGCTGCTGCCGGTATGGCTCCTAAACCGGCGCCCTTCACCACCTGGCCTATAAGTACAATAGCAGACACTACCGACCATGCCATCCACGTATATGCATGGGGCTGTACTTTGCCACGCAATACATCTCTTAAATAAGGTACATTACCCACAACAGCCATAATGGCGCCAATGCCTACTAAAATCTCTTTCAATAATATGAGTTTATCTTTTTAGGCTAAAGTTAATGTAAAAAATAAGGGGATTATAATAATCCCCTTACAGTATTAATGACTTTATCTAGTTGTGTGGTGTCTTGCCCTCCGGCTGTTGCCAGAGTTTTTTGTCCACCGCCGCCACCTTTTATTAGTGGTGCTACATGCTCTTTAATTATTTTACCGGCATCTAGTCCTTTACCGGCTACCACATTATCA
Source organism: uncultured Flavipsychrobacter sp. (assembly GCA_964461535.1). Classification (GTDB taxonomy): domain Bacteria; phylum Bacteroidota; class Bacteroidia; order Chitinophagales; family Chitinophagaceae; genus Flavipsychrobacter. The sequence continues at coordinate 76,085 of CAYWUY010000001.1, read as the reverse complement.
TCTACTGCTACAGCCACAGAAGATTTCCCTTCAATAGCCGCAGTTAGCACTATCACATGATTAGCTAATAATGATTTAAGCTCATTAGCCAGTTTCTTTAAGTGGTCTGCAGAGCTTACCGCTACCTGTTGTCCTAAGAAAGAAACTCCATTTATAGACTCAGCTTTTGCAGCTAAGTCTTTGCTCATAGCAGCTATTTGTTGGTTTTCTAAAGCTTCAATAGCTTTTTCTAATGTAGCTTTTTCTTCTTGCAGTTTTTCTATAGCCTTTACCAGGTCTTTAGGATTTTTTAGTTGTTGTTGTGCTGCAGATAGTAGGCTTAGTTTATGGTTTACATATTGTTCTGCAGCAGCTCCGCACACAGCCTCTACACGGCGTACGCCAGCAGCTACAGCACTTTCACCTATAAGCTTAAACATCCCTAACTCTCCGGTATAGCCAACATGCGTTCCTCCGCACAACTCTATAGAATAGTTAGGGTCCATTATAACTACACGCACTGTGCTGCCATATTTCTCTCCAAACAGCGCCATAGCACCCATTGCTACTGCCTCATCTTTACCCATTTCTTTTATTACTACGGGTACATTCTCTCTTATTTTGGCATTTACAATGGTTTCTATTTGGGCTATTTCTTCATCGCTTACTTTAGCAAAATGAGAAAAGTCGAAGCGCAAATTTTCATTATTTACTAAAGAGCCTTTTTGTGCTACGTGCGTTCCCAATACCTGGCGCAATGCTGCGTGTAGCAAGTGGGTAGCACTATGGTGTATGGTAGTTGCCGCACGTTTGCTAGCATCTACTTTAGCCACTAGCGGGGCATGTACGTTTTCAGGTAATGCTTCAGCAAAGTGTATAGTAAGTCCATCTTCTTTTTTAGTATCAAATATGCGCACTGTTTCATTAGGGAAGGTTAGTACACCTGAGTCGCCAACCTGTCCGCCACTTTCTGCATAGAATGGAGTAGTGTCTAGTACTAATTGATAAGAGGTTTTACCCTTGCTGCTAACTTTGCGATATTTTACTATGTTAGCTTCAGCTTCCAAAGAACTGTAACCCACAAATTTACTGCCCGAGTCAGATAGAATAACCCAATCATCAGTATCTAAGGCAGTGGCAGCGCGGCTTCTATCTTTTTGCTGTTGCATTTCTGCGGTAAAGGCAGCCTCGTCTACTTGCAATCCTTGCTCACTACCTATTAGGCGCGTTAAGTCTATAGGGAAACCATAAGTATCATATAGTTCAAAAGCCGCTTTACCATTAATTATAGTTGTATGCTGCTTTTTGGTATCAGCTATAATGTCATCTATTTTTCTAAGTCCTTTATCTAGTGTTCTCAAGAAGGCTTCTTCTTCCTCTTTTACTACTTTGCTCACTAGCTCTAGCTGTTGTAGCAACTCAGGAAACACATGTTCAAATTGTTTTGCCAAAACAGGCATTAACTGGTGTAATAGCGGCTGCTTATACTCAAGGTAAGAGTAGTAATAGCGTACTGCTCTTCTTAATATTCTTCTGATAACATATCCTGCACCCGTGTTCGATGGCAACTGTCCATCAGCAATAGTAAAAGCTATAGCTCTTATATGGTCGCTTAACACTCTAAATGCCACATCTGGCTTGCTATCCGTATAGCCGTAGGTTTTACCTGTTATTTGTGCTATGTGGCCTATGGTATTGGTAAACAAGTCTGTGTCATAGTTGCTCTGTTTGCCTTGTAGCACTCTTACTAAGCGTTCCAATCCCATGCCGGTATCCACATGTTTGGCAGGTAATGGATCTAGTGTACCGTCTTTTAGGCGGTTGAACTGCATAAATACGTTATTCCATATCTCAATTACTTGAGGGTGGTCGGCATTTACTAATTCTTTACCCGGAGTAGCAGCTCTTTCCGCATCACTGCGGCAGTCTACGTGTATTTCACTACATGGGCCACATGGTCCGGTATCACCCATTTCCCAGAAGTTATCCTTCTTACTACCCATAATTATCCTATCCTCATCTACATAGCTTTTCCATATGTCAAATGCCTCTTGGTCCATAGGTAGGTTTTCACTACTATCGCCTCTGAATACCGAAATGTATAAGCGGTCTTTGGGTATTTTGTATACTTCCGTTAATAGTTCCCAACTCCAAGCTAGAGCCTCTTTTTTAAAGTAGTCGCCAAAGCTCCAGTTACCTAGCATCTCAAACATGGTGTGGTGGTAAGTATCTACACCTACTTCTTCAAGGTCGTTATGTTTACCACTTACTCTCAAGCATTTTTGAGTATCGGCTATTCTAGTATTTACTGGGGTGCCATTACCTAAAAAAAGGTCTTTAAACTGGTTCATACCCGCATTGGTAAACAACAATGTAGGGTCGTTTTTTACCACTATAGGGGCAGAAGGTACAATATCATGTCCTTTAGAACGGAAAAAATCTAAAAACTGCTGACGTATTTCGTTGGCTGTTAGCATGAATTACTATTATATAAAATGGATTGCAAAGCTACTTTTTTAATAGCTAACCTTTATGGGTTAAATAACAAAGAATTTCTAGTTATAAACACTGTTTGTATCTCTATTTAGCAAGTTGTTACCCTATTTTGTTGTTTTGTTTACTTATTTGTGAAAAATGTTAAACAAAACATAAATCATACTAATTTAGTAGGCTAAATGATGTTCAAATTCATTTTGTTTATACTTTCACACAAATTCTTAGACAATATGAAAAAACTATTACTGACTACAATGGCTTTATCATCAGCCCTATTTGCTTTTGCGCAAACTGCAAGAGTACAAGTGATACACAATTGTGCAGACCTAGCTGCAGATTCAGTAGATGTTTATCTTGGTACTGACAAGGCTATAGATAATTTCGCTTTCAGAACTGCTACAGGATTTTTTGATGCTCCTGCCGGTGTACCTATTATTGTAAGTATAGCTCCTAAAGGTAGCGATACGGTTACAGATGCTATCTATTCTGATACGCTAACGTTAATGTCTGGCGAGAAGTATGTAGTGGTAGCTAATGGTATAGTAAGCCCTAGTGGTTATACCCCTGGTGTTTCTACAGTTCCATTCAGGCTAAGTGTTTATTCTGGTGCCAGAGAAGTGTCAACTACTGCAGGTAGCACTGATGTGTTGGTGATGCATGGCTGCACAGATGCTCCACAAGTAGATGTAAGGGCTGGTAGTACTGTATTGGTAGATAACATTCCGTTCGGTTCATTTAACAGTACCGGTTATGTTACTTTGCCTGAATCAGATTATACAGTAGCAGTTACTACTGCTGATGGTGCTACAACTGTAGCAAATTACAGTGTACCATTAAATACATTAAATCTTGGCGATTCTGCAATCACTGTATTAGCTTCAGGTTTCTTAGATTCTACAGTTAATAGCAATGGCAAATCATTCGGTTTATGGGTGGCTACAAGAATGGGTGGTGCATTAATACCATTACCTAAAGTGCCAACGTCTATAACTAACATTAATAAAGAAGCAGACGTAACTATCTATCCTAATCCTGCTAACGATGTATTGTATTTCACTGATAAATCTGGTGTAGCTAATAATACAGTATCTATAATGGATGTATCAGGTAAGGTAGTAACTACAGTTAAAAACGTAAGCAATGCTTCTTTCAGCCTAACCAATTTGTCTGCTGGTGTGTACTTTGTAAGAGTACAGTCTGAAAGAGGTACTACAACAACAAAATTCATTAAAGAATAATAATATTTAAGATGCTGTTTTAACGGTAAGAGTGTAGTGAATGGTTATTAAGAAAAAAGCGGAGGGTATCTACCCTCCGCTTCCGTTTTATAACATTGTTAGATAGTCTCTATTTATATATAGCTACATAGTTTCCTTTAGCGGCACTCATGTATCCTCTATACATACCCTCACTATTAAATGGCAATTCTATATTACCATCTTTATCTATTGCCACCAGACCGCCTTCTCCCTGTATTTTTACTAGTTTATCGTGCACTACTATATCGCAGGCTTCTTTTAGCGATAATCCTTTATATTCCATAAGGCAAGAAATATCATAAGCAACTACCGAACGAATAAACAACTCCCCATGTCCGGTACAGCTTATGGCACAAGTAGTATTATTGGCATAAGTACCGGCACCTATAATGGGGCTGTCGCCTATGCGGCCAAATTTTTTATTAGTCATACCGCCTGTGCTTGTAGCTGCGGCCATATTTCCATGTTGGTCTAGTGCCACAGCACCTACCGTACCAAACTTTTTATCGCTATGGTCTAGCTGTATTTTATCTTCCTTAAGTGCCTCTTGCCATTGGTTATAGCGTTGCTCGGTATAAAAGTAGCTTTCCGGCTCAAAGGCTATGCCTTGCTTTTTAGCAAAAATTTCAGCACCCGCTCCTGTTAGTAGCACATGCTCGCTATTAAGCATAATAGATTGTGCCAGCAATACCGGGTTTTTAATTCCGGCCACACCGCTAACAGCACCCGCCATTAGGTTGCTACCATCCATTATAGCAGCATCCATTTCATGCTTACCTATGTTGTTGAATACCGAGCCTCTACCTGCATTAAATAGAGGGAAGTCTTCTAAAGAAGCCACTGCGGCTGCCACGGCTGCCACAGCAGAGCCACCTGTGCTAATTATTTTGTAACCGGCTTGTAGCGCATCTTGTAGTGCACTTTCGTAGGCTAGTTGCAGTTCTGCGGTCATATTGCTGCGCAGTATAGTGCCTGCACCGCCATGTATAGCTATGCCAAAGTTTGTTGTACTCATGAAATGGTATTGATTCTTTCTTGTAGTAAAAATGAGAAATAAAATTTATTTACTCAGCTTTTTATACTCTGCGTTAGTTAGTATTTTATAGTCTGTAGGCACTCTGAATATACTATTTTCTTGAGGGCTAACACTCACTTTTGTAGCTTCCATACGTAATGTGTTGCCATTCTCATCGGTATATACGTAAAGTAGTGGTAAAAAACGAGCATCAGGAAATAAGTCAAAGGCAATAGCTTTGTCGGGACACCATTCCGGGGTGAAGTATACCTCCACTTTTGTCCCATCCGCATATTGTGCACTGCCCTTAAATACGGTTATTCCGGCAATTATTTTGCCACTAGTGCGGTCTTCTTTTAAGGTAAAGCCTTTGTATTTTTTTTGCCTGGCAACAATTTCATCCATTTTCAATTGCACGGCATATTTACGGTCGTTCTTATCTTGTAGTGAGAAAGCAGTATTTAAAGTGCTATTGATAAGCAGAATATCTTTAAAACCATTATTTAGCTTTATTTCTTTCCTTATTGCCCCTTCTTTAAAGTTAAAAATATACGTACCTGAATATGTTTTATGGTCGCTAGAGGTAAGTTCAATTTTATATTCTATAGTACCCTCAACAAATGGCTTTTGAGCCATTACAGTACCACTGGATGCTAAGAGTACAAGAACGAGTATATAAATTTTATGTATCATGATATACGTTACAGCCGTTAGCTGTAGGCAATATTCAATTATTTTTGTTACAATTTACGGAATACTTAAGAATAGACTGCTAAAATGAGAAAATTATATTTTTCATAGCATGCCGAGTATTTCATAAATTGTACATTGCTAATTATTTATACTAAGTACAAGGTTTGTGCCATGAATTTATTTAATAAGTTAAAGCGTGGAAAAGGATTTGTAGCCGGTGCAGCACTCTCTGCAACTGCTTTTCTTTTCATTAATGCAAAAACTACTGATGAGCCCTATTTCGAGATATCTAAAAATCTTGATGTATTTGCTAACTTATTCAGAGAGCTAAATAACTACTACGTAGACCCGCTTGAGCCGGGTAGATTGGTGAAAACCGGGGTAGATGCAATGCTAGCCGATTTAGATCCGTATACAAATTATATTACAGAATCAGATGTTGAAGATTATCGTTTTGCTACTACAGGTAAGTACGGCGGAATAGGTGCTAATATGCAGCGCAAGGGCGATGAGATATATGTAGGAGATGTATTTGAAAATAGTCCGGCGCTACGTGCGGGCTTACATCCCGGTGATGTGGTACTAGAAATAGATAACCAAAGCGTAAAAGGAAAAAGTGTAGACGACCTTAGCCCATTGCTAAAGGGTTCTCCCGGTACACAACTCACCATGAAGATAAAAGATGTTTATAATGGTGTAGAAACAACTAAAATTATTACTCGCGGAGAAATTGAAATTTCTAGCGTTCCGTATGCAGCACTAGTTGGTGAGCAAAAGAACGTGGCGTATGTAAAACTGTTGCAATTTACCCAAGGCTGTGCAAGGCAGGTAAAGGCAGCATATGATAGCTTGCAAAAGGCGCAACCTAATTTAAAAGGTTTGGTGCTGGATTTAAGATCTAATCCAGGAGGATTGGTAGAAGAGGCTGTAAACATTTGTAACATGTTTATAGACAAAGACCAGGTAGTAGTGCGCACCAAAGGTAAAACACCCGATGTGGAAAAAGAGTATAAAACCTCAGGTGCAGTATGGAATAAAGATATCCCGCTAACTATATTAGTCAATCATTCATCGGCCTCGGCATCTGAGATTGTTGCCGGTACTATGCAAGATTTAGATAGAGCTGTAATAATAGGTGAAAGGTCTTACGGAAAGGGTCTTGTACAGGTAACACGTCCATTAGGCTATAATGCACAGCTAAAGGTTACTATAGCACGCTATTACACACCTAGCGGCAGATGTATACAAGCTATAGACTATACGCACAGAAATGCTGACCGTACAGCTACAGTAGTGGCAGATTCTCTTAAGAAAACATACTATACAAAAGCCGGCAGAAAAGTGTTAAGTGGTGGTGGTATAGAGCCTGATGTAAAACAGGCTGATGATGCGGTAGGTATAGTAGCACTAACGCTACAAGCTAAAAACTATGTGTTTGACTATGCTACAGATTATGCTAAGAAGCATAAAACTATAGAAGAGCCCTCTAAATTTTCGCTTACCGAGGCCGAGTATAACGACTTTGTAAAATGGCTAGATAATAAAGATTATAGCTATAAAACTGATGCTGAAGTGCAGCTAGACTCTCTAAAAAGTGTAGCTATAAAAGAGAAAACCTATGATGATGCCAAGAAAGAATTTGATGCCCTTAAGTCAAAACTTTCTCATGATAAAAAACAAGATCTTACTAAGAATAAAGATAGAGTAAAGCAACTGTTGGAAAGCGAAATAGTATCGCGTTATTACTTTACAAAGGGTAGGGCTGCTCATGGTTTGCAAAATGATAAATCGCTTGACAAAGCTTTATCTCTATTGGCCAATAGCGCTGAATATAAAAATATACTAACTAAAAAATAGTGCATTTACATGAGGGTAACCATATTGGGCAATAACTCTGCCTTACCTGCATTCGGTCGTCATCCTACTTCGCAAATAGTTACCATGTTTGGCGAAGTGGTATTGATAGATTGCGGTGAGGGAACACAGATACAAATGCAGCGGTATGGTGTGAAGTGGAAGAGGTTACGTCATATATTCATCAGTCATCTCCATGGCGACCATTATTTTGGTTTGCCAGGTCTTATTAATAGTATGAGCTTAATGGGGCGCACCGAGCCGCTTCACCTATATGCGCCGGCTCCGCTGGAAGAAATACTACAACAGATATTTAAAGTAGCAGATACGGTATTGAATTATCCGTTTCATTTTCATCCTATACCAGAAGGTAGAAGCCTACTGGTAGATACTAGTATCTTCTCTGTCATGGCTTTTCCGGTAGAGCATCGCATTACTTGTCATGGCTTTTTAATAGAAAGAAAAACTAATGGCAGAACAATATTACCTGAAGAATGTATAAAGTATAATGTGCCACAGCAATTGTATAATGAAATAAAAATGGGTGCAGATTATATACAACCTGATGGTAGTATAGTGGCTAACAGCTTACTAACCGTAGATGGACCAACGCCTAAAAAATATGCTTACTGTGCGGATACAATTTATAATGAATCGTTTTTAGACTTAATTACAGGTGTAGATGGTATGTATCATGAAAGTACCTATTTGCATGCCGATGCTGATAAAGCAGCAATGCGGTTTCATACCACATCGGTACAGGCTGCTACTTTAGCTAAAAAAGCAGGTGTAAAGCGACTGTTGTTGGGGCATTTCTCATCTAAGTATAAAGATCTTGAGCCTTTTGCTCAAGAGGCTGCTGCAATTTTTCCTAACGTAGATATAACTGTTGAAGGAGAAGTATATGAACTGTAGTGTTCATTTGTTTATAACTTAGCAGCTTTAAAATGAAATACTTACTTACCGTACTTTTTTTAATATCACAGTTTTCTCTAGCCAGTGCGCAGCGTACTATTGGCTGGTTGGCGCATACCCCTGTAGCTAGTAAAGTGTATGGCAACCTGCATCCTCGCTTAGCATTAGATAAGCATAACAATCCTATGGCTGTATGGGGAGATGAAAATGGAAAAATATATTTTTCCAGGTGGGGAGGAGAGTCTTTTATGCAGCCTGTAGACATTACACCTAACAATACTGTTGTATTTGTTACATCATGGTCTGGTCCTGATATAGCATCGCATGGCGATACGGTGTATATAGTGTATAAAGTGGTACCTGAAGATAAGAACCACATTTACATGATTAGGTCTTACGATGGCGGCCAGCACTTTTCAGTCCCCGATCAGGTAGATGTTTTAGATAATAGATATATCAATAGGTTTCCCACCGTAAGCGTAGATGAAAATGGTATGCCTTATGTGGCATTTATGCGTGCCGATAGAGACCATAACGGACATAGAATAGTGGTAGCACGCTCTGATGATATGGGGGAGAATTTCTATAAAGATACCTTAGCCAGCATAGGTGGCAGTGGCAATGTGTGCGAATGTAGCCCGGCTGCATTAGTAGTATCGGGTAGTGCAGGAATGTTATTATACAGAAATAACTTACACGGCGAACGCAACATATGGGTAGGTATATCTAACGATGGTGCTAAATCATTTATAAATGGTATACAAGTAGACTCTGTGGAGTACAGGCCCGATGCTTGCCCTGCTAGCGCTCCCTCAGGTATTATTTTGGGCGATACCTTGTATACCGTATATATGTCTGGCCCTACGCAAGAAAGTTTGGTATATCTTACCAAGGTATCATTGTCGCAACCAAGCATTACTGTAGCCCCTATAACAGGAAACCTGCCCGGTGTGGTTATTCAAAACTTCCCGCGTATAAGTGGTATGGGTAATGCAGGTGCTGCCGTATGGACACAAACAGCAGGAGGTAATAATCAAGTGTGTCTATCGCTAACAGATGATCTTACTAAAGGGTTTACGGCTAAAGTAGATACGGTGGCCGATGGGGTTATGCTGAATGCAGATGTAGCTATGGGAGGTGGATTTGTTTATGTGGTGTGGGAAGACCATATAGAGCGCTGTGTAATGATGCGTAGAGGGGTATATGTAAATAAGGGTATACAAGTACAAAAAACATCACTTTTAATTCAACAACCCGAGCCCGGGCAAAAATACTTCTTCATCTCGCTACCCGATATAGTTAGCTGTGCTATTACTGACACTAAAGGAACAGAGGTAGAACTAGATTTAGTTTATCCTAAAAATGATGGTGAGTGTAGAGTAGACCTTACAGATGTAGACCCAGGCATATATAGCCTTAAAGTATGGGATAAAGACGGGAAAATATATAATGCTAAACTTGAAGTAAGATAATTGGTAACAGATTAAGTAAATATCCGTTTAATTACTAACTTGCGGCTCATTAATATAAAAAACTAAACCCCAAAAAAGTACAATTATGCTATCACTCCGCCACTCACTAGTATGTATCCTTGCATTCTTGCTTATAGCTGTTAAGCCTGCAGTTGCCCAAAAATGCCATCTTGATATAGATGAAAAGGACGCTTTTACAGGCGAAATCACCCGCTCTTACATGCATGCTTTTCTAATCTCAAAAATGTACTGGGAATTTTCGTTTGCGAGAAAGGGAAACTCCTATAGCTTTGTCTTAGCACCTGTTTATGGTGGTCGTGTTCCCGCAAATGCATCAGTGGGTACTAAACTGTATCTTAAGTTGGAAGATGGAACTATTCTTGAAGAAACTCTAGCAGAAGAGGTGCTTCCGAGCTATATGCTAAATGGCTGTACTCGATGGCAAATGAGATTTGAGGTTTCTGAAGATAAAATGAAGAAATTGGCTGCCAGCCCTATAACCACTATTAAAACAAATATAAATAATACTGAATACTATATACCAAGTCTGAAATCTAAGCATGGCAGCAAAATTCAGAATGCCGCTGCTTGTATGATAAGAAAAGATTAGTTGAAAAAAGGTTATTACCCTTAATTTATAAATCCCGGAAATTTTGTTCCGGGATTTTTTGTAATTCTATCTAACCTTATTTCGTGTTTTCGCTGAATACTAGCCATGCATATAATTTAAGTTGATTAATTTTATAATAGTGATTAACAGACTTACTTTGTGTTTACTGATATGTTTAGCTAGTTGCATTAACCCACTATTAGCCCAACAGTATCAGTATGTGTTTATAGGTTCAGCCTCGTTTACCGGTTCAAAAGAGGTTACTACTTATCGTTTAGAGTTCAACGATAGCTCAGGAACAATATCTGGCCAGTCTGTGATGGATATTTTAGGATCTAATAAAACAACCACCAAAGTAGCAGGTAAGTTAGACTTTAAAAAAGGGGTATTGCAGTTTAAAGAAACAAAGCTAATCAACACTTTATCTAAGTATGGGGCAAAAGACTTTTGCTATGTATCGGCTATGCTTAAAAAATGAAGCAAGCTAATGCAGACTTTTTTGAAAAGCTATTATGCTATTGTACTTCTTCAGATTGTTGTTGAACCAACCTCTCTTTTATTTTATCATATTTACGTATGATATTGATTGTTCTTAAAAACTCTGCTAGTAATAAACCGCATAGAATGGGTAAAACTATAAATACTAGCTTATTATACTGTTCTGCTGTTTTAAAGTCTAAATGAATCATGTGCATACAAGCACGTGTAATGCCGCAGCCCCAGCATTTGTAGCCCGATAAAATAGTAAAAAGGCATATGTCACGCCCTTTGTCAAAAAAAGTTGCAGGCAATAACAACAGGGTAATAGGAAATAAGGCCAAGACAATAGCCTTGGCCCTATAAAAATTTATTTTTTTAAGCTTAGAATGTTTTTGAGTACTTGCCATCTTTAGGGCCTAAATCTCCAGTGATAATACGGATTAAGTCAATTAATGCCCAAATGCCACAGCCGCCTGCTGTAAGTAGTTGAACTACACCTTGCCATGTATAACCTAGGTAAAATCTGTGTATTCCCAAGCCACCAACAAGAGCACATAATAATAGTGCTACTATTTGGCTTTTGCCACTACCACCTGGTTTGTGTGCGGGAGCTGGGCTAGCTTTTGCTGTTGCACTTTCATCAGCAGTTTTTACAACGTTTTCATCTGTTGTGTAGTTAGTGTTGCTGCTAGAAGAAGAGATTTCCGTTCTTTCTTTTTCTTTAGCAACAGGAAATGCAGCTTGAGAAACAGTAGTTCCCAAAATTGCAATTGCAATAATTGCAATAACAATGCGTAAGTTTTTAATTTTACTCATGCGCGTCGGTTTTTTTAATAAGTTAAGAAAAGAGTACTAAAGCGTAAATATAGGATATAAATTTTATTAAAGTAGTAATTTTTTTCGTATAATTTAACACCATGATTAACAGACTTACTTTGTGTTTACTGATATGTTTAGCTAGTTGCATTAACCCACTATTAGCCCAACAGTATCAGTATGTGTTTATAGGTTCAGCCTCGTTTACCGGTTCAAAAGAGGTTACTACTTATCGTTTAGAGTTCAACGATAGCTCAGGAACAATATCTGGCCAGTCTGTGATGGATATTTTAGGATCTAATAAAACAACCACCAAAGTAGCAGGTAAGTTAGACTTTAAAAAAGGGGTATTGCAGTTTAAAGAAACAAAGCTAATCAACACTTTATCTAAGTATGGGGCAAAAGACTTTTGCTATGTATCGGCTACGCTAAAAATGAAGCGTAAGAAAAGTGTAACCATGTTTGCCGGTAAATATAAAGGTTACAATGCCGATGGTAAAACTATATGTGGTACCGGTGAGCTAACACTTTTGGCTGCAAACGATCTTATAGATAAGCTTACCCGCATGGCAGAGAAAAAAAATATACTGCCTGATACTATAACAAAAAAGCCTACCGAGCAGGTAATAGATACATCGGGTAGTGTACAGTTACAGCCCGGTAGCAGCATGACTTTTATTTGCCCTAACCCTAAAATATACATAGAACTTTGGGATAATGGTAAGATAGATGGTGATATAGTGAGGCTTACGCAAGATGATAAAGTAATATTAGACCAATACTTACTTACCAACAATAGACTGCTGTTAGAAATAAAAATGCCCGATAATAAGGCTAGCGTTCTTAAATTGCAGGCTCTAAACGAAGGTACCGACCCGCCTAATACTGCACGTATGAAGGTGACATCGGGTAATAAAGTATATGTAATTGATGCTTCTACCGAAAAAAGTACACCAGTTGAGATAATATTAAAACAATAACCACAAACTACAGTCAAAGTAAAAGATAGAATGGACGAGGGCTACAATAAGTTGTTTGATAACAACAAAAAGTGGATAGCAGAAATGAAGCAAACCGATGCCGACTTTTTTGAAAAACTATCTCAAGACCAACAGCCCGATTATTTATACATCGGCTGTTCAGATAGTAGGGTGCCTGCTAATGAAATTATTGGTCTTCAACCGGGGGAAGTATTCGTACATCGTAATGTAGCCAACCTTGTGGTAAATACCGACTTAAATGTAATGTCTGTAATAAATTATGCAGTTAGACACTTAAAGGTGAAGCATGTAATAGTTTGTGGTCATTATAACTGTGGTGGTGTTAAAGCAGCTATGGTAGCAAAAGATATGGGTATACTTAATCCGTGGTTGAGGGGTATAAGAGATGTTTACAGACTTCATTTTGATGAGCTGGACGCTATAAAAGATGACCACGAAAAGTACAATAGATTGGTAGAACTTAATGCCATAGAACAGGCTGTAAACGTTATTAAAACGGCAGTGATACAAAAGCAGTATATAAAAACCGGATATCCGGTAGTGCATGCATGGGTATTCGATTTAAAAACAGGCATTCTTAAAGATTTGAATCTGAATTTTGAGGACAGACTGCACGATATTCAAAAAATATATGACCTAACGGCTATTCAGTCTGATATGTCTGAAGACGGGTATAATTAACATATTAATAGCCATTATTGTTTTAGCTTAGTTGTTGTATATGAAACGTATTCTTTTAACGGCATTTGCAGTTGTAGCTGCTTCATCTTTGTGGGCGCAGCAGCCTGCACCCGCAGAAAGTGCGCCTCAAGCACGTCGCCAAATTAATAGAGATAGCTTGCCTTATAAGCTATACCCGGAGTTGCCGGCTTTCAATATTCGCCTTACAGATAGCTTTACCATTTTTAATACATTCCATATTGCAAAAGGTAAGCCAAGTATCATCATTTTATTCGACCCAGACTGTAAGCATTGTAAAATGTTTACAGAAGAATTTATGAAACAAATTGATAAAATGGCAGATGTCAATTTCTATTGGGTTACTCACAATGCTAGTAATACCATGCTAAAAGATTTTGCAGCCAAACATAACTTTGCCAACTATCCTCAAATAAAAGTAGTGGGTAGAGATTATGAATTCTTTTTCTTAGACTATTATGGCGTTCGCTCTTTGCCGTCTATAGTGGTGTATGATAAGAATAAAATGGTAGTGAAATTATTTGAAGGTAATGCTACTTTCGACGATTTGTATCAGGCTACACATATTGCAAAATAAGTACGTTTATATAAAATAGATAGAGGCGGGTTTTAAAGCCCGCCTCTATCTATTTGTTGACAATCAACTTACTTAGCTATGTAGGTTAATTGTTCTGATTTTAGGTTGCTACCATCTACAATTAAAGAAACAATTAAGTTGGATGATTTAATGTTTCCAGGAAGTGTAACATGCAGTGTACCTAATGCTCCTTCTATTGGTTTAGTTAAAATCACTCTACCTAGATTATCGCATATGCTTAGCGTAGCTTTAGTATAGTTGCCTACTATGTTATAAGTAGCATTTATTTCGCCATCGCTAGGGTTAGGCGATATAGAGAAGCTACTACCTTCATGAGAAGTGTTACCATTAGTTAGTTGGTTAATGATACGTTTTAGACCTTCAATTTCATTTTTCAAAGTTGCTATTTCTGCCTTTACATTAGCATCTTCTTCGTTGCCAACGTAATTAATACCCGTAGTTTTTTTAGAAGCATATACGTAGCCATCTTTATCTACTACCAGTATGCGTCCTTCGTTTGTTGGCAGGTTCTCAAATTGTAAGCCAGAAGGTGCAGTAGCAGGAGGAACGCAATCTATATCTAAAGTGGTGCTTGGAGACATTTGGTGTATACCAAACTCACCCGAAGATTTAATTATACCGCGATTAGTATTGTTAGTTATAATCACAACATCATTTTTATCTAGTGTGCCCAGTTTGTTGTTGGTGCCATATATGTTATTACCGGTTACTCTCCAGTAGCATTTATCATCACAGCCTGGGTCTCCGCCTGAATTACAAGTATAGCCAGGGCATGTTTCGCTATTTATGCTATTATTGCCTGATATTGATTCCACTCTTCCAAGCATATTAAGCCCTATAGCATTTTTATAAATGCCATTATTACATTGCGACACTACTATGGAAATAGTATGCGTACCTACTAGCGTACCTAGATTATAAGTTGCACTAGGGTAAGTGTATATGTAGCAAGCTGGTGAATGCGTGTATAGTGGTGTACCATCTATAGCTACAAGTGTGATATGATCATCAGAAGTCATAGACTCAATTACAAGACGAACTGAATCCTCTACGCATACATCGAATGTACGTGAAAACGTATCAGAAAAATGACTCGAAGCATTGCCGTCAGTATTAAATCCCCAGTCATTTTGCCCCATGATGTAACAAGTTCCTGTATAGGCAGCTGGCCATGTTCCTAATGGTGGTGCATTATAGCAGCCCACAGTTAGCCCCATTGCTGTTATTGATGCAATAGCATCGGGTGATGGTGTAGACGTCCATTTGGGGTCCAGCTGAGTGCTGCTTGGTGTTACATTGGTTCCGGTCATAGGGTCATATCCTGTACTGATGTTCAGGTTGTTAGTCAAGCATTGTGCCATCACTTGTGTACTACACATGGTCATCAATGCTAGCATAGCTCCTCTCGCTATGCGGCTTAGGTTTTTTCCGTTAAATGGTGTATTAAAGTTTCGCATAAAAAAATGATGTTTAGGTGTTTAGCAATGTAGTTTTAATGAGATAAGTATATTATAGAGGCTTCGTTATTAATAACAATGCTAAACTAGAACATAGCATATGCCTAGTCCAAAACCGTTTTATAAACGGTAGTATTTTCTTTATGAATGGTAAAATGTGCTAAGAAACCTGCATGAAAATGGTGACACAAGTACCTAGTGTTTTACCCTCGTCATTCACTAATTCGCGAATGTCAAAGTCTACGCTTAGGCCTTGTATTTCAGCTATTTGGGCTATTCTTTTTCTTACATTGTCTAGCCCGTATGATTCATACAGCTTATTTTGTGGCTCTTTTTTTGATTCGTTTAAGCCTACACCGTTATCCGTTACAGTAATGGTTAGTAGTTCTTGCTTTAGGTATATGTGCACAGTTAGCAATGCGTCTGCTTTATTGGCGGGAAGCAGACCATGTATAATGGCATTCTCAGCTAACGGCTGTATGAGTAGTGGCGGTATAAATATTTCTTCAGTATCTACATTCTCAACTATTATGTTATACTGAAACTTATTTTCGTATCTAAGCTGTTCTATCTTCAGGTAGCTTTTCAGTAACTCAATTTCTCTTTGTAGTGGTATTTGCTCCTTAGAAATGTTACTAAGATTTTGGCGCATAAGCTTGGAAAATACTTGCAGATACTCGTGTGCTTTTTCTTTATTTCCATCGTCTATCAGGCTTTGTACATTGTTAAGCACATTAAATATCAAGTGCGGATTCATTAATGCATTCATAGCCTTAAACTCCGACTTTAGAAGACTTATTTTTATTGTATGTTCTCTATCTCGTATTCTTATTTTCCTTCTTATCCATAGGTAAACGGATATAGATGCTACAGACCCAATTACTAAACTGATTAACACGATAAACCACCACGTTTTCCAAAAGGGGTTTTCTATTATTAGTTGGAAGCTTGCTACATCGCTATAGTTACTCTCTTGAGTTTTAGCTCTCAATTTTACTGTATAAGTTCCGGGGCCTGTATTGGCTAAGTCTATTTCTTGCCCCTTTATTGTTTGCCATTTATCCTCACTTAAGCTGATAGAGTATTCATACTGCAACTCCTTTGTGCCCGATGATAATACTGCAAATTGTATTCTTATATTTCTCGATGCCTCATAGTTTAATTGTATTTTATTGTTGTTTATGTATGTATTGCTATTGCCGGCATGTAGGTATGTAAAATACACTTTTGGCGATGAGGATTTTACTAGCAGGTCATTGATTCGGAAGGTATAGATAATTCCTTTTTTGAAGAAGTATACCGTTTCACCATCTGAGCATATACTCTCTGCATTTAGCGGAACAATAGGGTTTTCTATAACAGATATAGTGTATTTGGGTATGTCTGGCGATCTATATAGTGTTATAATTCTATACTCGCCGTTGGTTGCAATTAATACATGTTGTTCGTCTAGCTTATAAGATTTTACCCATACACATCGTTCCTTTGAGTATGTACTAAAACGTGCATTACTTTCAGGATTGTTGCAAATAAATAGCTTGTTGTCAATGGTACTACCTAATAAGTAACTACCATATACATTAAACCATTTAAAGGTTATATCCCTAAACTGTTTTTGCAGAATGACAGTGTCATTCTTTATTTTATATACATGTCCAAGTTTAGAATACCATACTTCACTATCATTGGCACATGTCATATAAAATGGCCAATCGGCAACATCAAATGAATCTACAGTTTTTATAGTGCGTTTCTGTGTTTTTGCATTATAGTCTATACTGAATAATTTAGAAGGTAGTAGTACATATACTCTGTTACTTAGAGCTATTAAACTCTTTATCCCTTGTGAAACGATGTATTCTAGTTTGGTATTTAATGGTGTTGGGTTTGCAATATCTTTTATTTGCACCTCAGTGTTTTTATAGTAGCTGTGGTAGGTGCCATACTCATTAATGTCTATTCCCCATGATACTGAGTATTGGTTAATGCTGCTATCTGTGTGAGCGCTGTATATGGTGTGTATCTGCCCCTTGTTATAGCTAAATAAATCGTTGGCAGTGTTGGTAAAGTATATTTGTCCTCTATAGTATTTAGAAAAGCGTATTTCGTTCCTGCTTGGTACAGCTACAGTTTGTTGATGTTGCAGATTTTTATCAAAATAATACACTCCATTTTTTAGTGTGCTTACCCAGTAGTTGCCATCATTATCTTGTGCTATAGACGATACATTATTTCTTGGTAGTAGATTGAGGTTGTTATTAATGTACAATCCATTGTCAGTACATATAAAAAAGTTGTTTTTATTGCGTAATGCACCGTATAATCGCCTGTTAGTAAAACTTTCTTTAAAAGTAAATACACGCTTTATGTCATGAGTATAAAGTGCACTATCCGTGAAAAAGTAATGGTAAATTCTGTCAGGTGATTTATTAAAGCATAGATTATCGGGGTATGGTTCTTCTGTAATCTCATTTCCATTATAATCTATTATTACCTTTTTGGTTTTATAGTAAAGAGCTAAGGTATTTCTAGTATGCTTGTGAGCTTCTACCAAGTCAGTAGGGTGTGTTATGTTGTCAGTATACGATAGCTTTATGGTGTGCCATTGGTTGTTTTCAAGCAACAGTATTTTCCTACGGTCGTTGAAGAAGAAGATAACACTAGAATCCTCCTCACAACTAATCATTAATATAAAGGGCTCTTTATGCGGTACGTTTAGTAGCGGGTCGTTAGTTTCATTGTGGAATGTACCATCTTTGTAATAGCATAATTTCCCGTTGTAAGAGGTCATCCAAAGTCTGTGGTATTTGTCTTCTGCAAATGCAAATACTTCATTGTCTGCTAACCCATCATCAATAGTAAACTTCTCAAATTTTATTCCATTATATCTAGCTATACCTGAGTTGCTAGCAAACCATAGAAACCCTTTAGTGTCTTTATATATTGAATAGATGGTATTGCTTGGAAGGCCCTCATCGTTAGTGTAGTGCAGCATAGGTATTTCCTGTGCTGTACCTGTGCTATGCAAGCATAGGAGCACTATTATTAACCATATGTAGCGTATAGTAGACAATACTACTTACTTATTTTCTTCAAGAATAATATCATATCGGCATATCTGCGTCTACTAACGGGTATAGTATATCTATTAGCTACTATTATAGAATTTTCGTCTTTCAGTATCTTATTTATGTACATGCCGTTTACTAAATACGATTTATGTACTCTGAAGAATAAATCTTGAGGAAGCAACTCTTCATATTCTGCTATAGGGTGGCTTACAACAATAGTTTTATCGTTTCCCCCATTCTTAATTATAACTGTAGAATAGCTGCCTTTTGCTTCTATATAAATAAGTTCATCAAAGTGTACTACTTCGCTACCGTTGGTGTCTTTAAATGTTATTTTTTGTGGCGTTATTTTGTTAGTGCTATTCTGTATAGTTTCGCTAAGGTATTTGATGCTATTATACTCGCGCTTATTTTTTAAAATAGTATACAGCCGTTTTAGTGTATTGTTTATTTCAGCTTGGTCTATTGGTTTTAATATATAGTCTACCGCGTTCAGTCTTAGTGCTTTTATGGCAAATTCATCATAGGCGGTAACAAACACTATTTCAAAATTATGATGGTTTATGCGCTCAAGAAATTGGAATGCGTTTTCTCTCGGCATGTTTATGTCTAAGAATACTACGTCTGGTTTAATATCTTCTATAAGATGTTCTGCCTCTGCCGTAGTATTGGCTATACCGGCTACTCTTATTGGCTGCCCCGAACGTTCTATACAGCGCAGTAAATTATTACAAGCCTCCTGTTCGTCGTCTACAATAATACATTGTAGCACATCTACCACATTTCCTGTTTGCTGCTCCATCAATTAAATATTGTCAGATTCCCTGTTTATAATATTACTAATTAAAAGTGAATCAGTGAAAAATATGGAGTCAATTATGTAGAATAAAAATTATTACATTATTTATTATTTTACATGTATGTCATTGCAAACAAAATGCCAACCTTTTGGGCTGGCATTTGCTATCAGTTAATTGGTCTATACTAGTACCCAAATATTTGATCTAGGTTTAGTTGTTGCACCTCTCCTATTTTACTCATGTCTGCTGCTGCTATTTTCTTATCAGAGCCTACTATACAGTATGTAAATGGCTTATGAGATATATTGTTGTTGTAAAAGCCTTTAATGTCTCCTAGGGTTAGTTTGTCGGCTTTTTCATACACTTGTTTTCTCTCATCATCTTTTAGACCTTTGCGTTCAGCGCCTAAATAGTTATATATTATTTGGTCTTGTGTTATGCGCTGTGTTTCTATTTCTTTTTTCAGTGCGGTTTTAGCAGATTTAAAGTTGTTATCCAAGCTAGGTAAGTCTGTTAGCAGTTCATTCATAGCGTTCACTGCATCATTAAACTTATCAGCCTGACAGCCTACATATGCCGTCATATAATAAGGGTCTTCTTTTTTATCTGGTGTTACATAGTAGGCACTGGTAGAGTAGGCTAGTGCCTTGCTCTCTCTAATTGTTTGGAAAACTATAGCTCCCATACCTGCTCCAAAGTAGTTATTAAATACTTCTATAGTAGGTTGGTTGTTTACTGTGTATCCAGGTATATTTCTTATCCAGCGTATTTCTGCCTGCACCATATCATAGTTAGCAAACAACACTTTATTGGCAGTTTGTGTGCTAGGTGTAAATACCTTAGCTCCAGATGCTGGTTTAAACACTACAGGCAGTTGGTGTACTGATTTTAGTGCCAATGTCAAATTAGATAAGCTAGCTGGGCCGTAGTACAATATGCGATGGCTGTAGTTGTTAAGCTCATGTAGCATATCGGTAAGTTCTTTAGCTGTTAGCTTATTCAGTTCGTCATTACTTAGCACGTAGTTAAACGGATTGTCGGCACCATATCTTGCATAGTTGGTTAAGCCCTGCATGATTTGCATTTTATTATTTTTAGCATCATTACGAGCTTTATTGATACGCGCCTTAAGCGATGCTAAAGCTTGTTCATCTGCTACGCAGTGTGTTAGCAAATCTTCAAACAGCGCTACTGCTTTATCAAAGTTTTCTTGTAAGCCATCTATGTTTACAGTAGTATACTCAGCACTAGTGCTTATTGAAAAGTTGCAGGCTAGCTTATAGAATTCTTTAGATATAGCTTCTGCCGATTTACTTTCAGTGCCTAAAAATTGTAAATACTGTGCTGCTATGCTCAAGCGTTTGTCGTTCCAGGTGCCCATTTTAAATCTATATGCCATACGGAACAATCCGTTCTCAGTATTGGGTACATATAGTATTTCTGCCGGGCCTAGATTGCCTTTTTGCATGTCTTTATTGTAGTCAAGCCATACGGGGTTAATTGCTTTTACCGGCATAGCACCTACTTGTTTTACAAATGGCGACTGTGCTGTAGGATTTGTTTCTACCGGTGTTATTGGTGGTTTAGTCACTTTTACTACACTTTTGTCCTCGCCTTTGCGCTTGTATATAGCTACATAATTATCCCCAAAGTACTTGCCAGCAAAGTTGATGATGTCTTGCTTGGTTATTTTTGACAAGCGATCTATATAGCTTACATCATCTTTCCAATCTTCTTCACTAGTAAATGCACTCATTAGAGCATATGCCCTAGAGCTATACTTTTCGGTTTGCTGCATCATAGCCTTCTTCTGATTATTGATAATAGATGTCAACAAATCATCGTCAAACTGGCCAGATTTCAAACGGCTTATTTCACCAAGCATTAATTCGCGCACGTTCTCCAAGCTTTGCCCAGATGTAGGCGAACCTTGCAATAGCATATAGCCATGATCTATTAATATGTCAGTGCCTGCTGTGGCTCTAAGTAGCTTTTGTTTTTTTACTAGGTTTAAGTCTATAAGCCCAGCCTTACCATTAGTAAGTATTTGGCTGGTTATATCTGCCAATAATGCATCCTTATCATGTATTCCCGGCATTCTGTAGCCTATAGATACAAATTCAGCATCCGGACCAAATACCTCTTTTACTATAGGTGCGGTAATAGGTGCCTCAGGTTTAAATTCATATTTAGGCACTTTTTTGCTCTTCATTTTAGAGAAGTAGCCATCTATAAGCACTATCAGCTCATCAGGATTAAAATCTCCCGAAACTATAATGCCCATATTATTAGGCACATAGTAGGTTTCAAAGTACTTTCTAATTTCTAATAAAGAAGGATTTTTCAAATGCTCTACTGTTCCTATGGTTGTTTGTTTACCATAGTTATGCTCTTTAAACAGTTCGCCAAGCAGTAGTTCCGATACTTTTCTATTATCGTTGTCTAGTGTTCTGTTTTTCTCTTCATACACTGCCTCAAGCTCAGTATGAAATATTCTAAATACAGGTTCTCTAAAGCGCTCAGCCTGCACCTTCATAAATTTATCTACTGCACTAGCCGGTATATCTTCTGTGTATACAGTTTGCTCAAACGATGTAAAGGCGTTTGTACCTTGAGCGCCCATATCAGTCATCATTTTATCATACTCATTGGCAATAGCATATTTAGATGCTAGTCCCGATACAGAATCTATTTTATGATAGATAATGGCTCTCTTGGCTTCGTCAGTGGTATGGTTATAGGTCTCATAAAGCCCATCTATTATGTCTAGCAGTGGTTTTTCCTTAGCCCAGTCTAGAGAACCATAAAGTGGGGTTCCTTTAAATAGCATATGCTCCAGATAGTGTGCTAGTCCTGTATGGTCTGCAGGGTCTGTTTTGCTACCGGCTTTAGTAGCTATAAACACATGCATACGAGGCTCCTTATGGGTTGGGCTCAATATTACAGTCAAACCGTTGCTAAGTGTGTAAAACCTAGTCTGCATAGGGTCATTGGTAACATATTGGTATTTATATTTACCTGATTTTGCGTCTTTCCATTCGTATTGTGCTTGGGCAGCTATGCTACTTCCTAGTAGTGCTGCTAGCATTAATTTATTAAATAGATGTTTCATGCATTTTTTGTATAACTAGCTACAAAGTAAGTAAAATGTACAACATAGAAAAAGCGGCTGCAATAATGCAGCCGCCACTAAACATTAACACTGATATATAATAAAGATTAGATACCCACCATCAATGGCATCAACAAGGTTAGTAATTCTTCATTTTCTGTAGCTTCTACAGGTTTGAAGATACCTGCACGTGTTGGTGCACTTAATTCTAATAATACTTCACTGCCTTCCAAGTTGTTGATAAGTTCTATCATCAGTTTGGCATTAAAGGCTATTTTCATGTCTTCGCCTTTGTACTGGCAGCTCAGCATTTCTTTACCCTCATAAGAGAAATCTATGTCTTGTGAGCTTACTTGTACAGAATTGCCATTAATATCAAGCATTACCTGATTGGTAGATTTATTGGCAAAAATACTTACACGGCGTAGTGCGCTGGTAAAATCAGCGCGATTTATGATTAAGCTATAAGGATTTTCTTTAGGTATTACAGCTTTATAATCAGGGAAGCGTGCATCTATAAGTCTACAGCTTAGGCTGAATTTTTCGCTGGTTACAAATAAATGGCTACTATTATACGCTAGCTGTAGCATGGTAGCATCGGCCGGTAGGGTAGCTTTTAATTGTTGTAAAGGCTTTTTAGGTACTACAAATCCTTCTTGAGCAGGGCAGTTCACATCGCTACGGCGAAACTGTACTAAGCGCTGTGCATCGGTAGATACAAATGTGATGCCTGTTGGGCTCAACTCAAAGTATACACCCGTCATAGCCGGACGTAGCGTATCGCTACTTACCGCAAACAAGGTTTTATTAATGCTTTCTAGCAATGCTATGGATGGCATGCTGAAGGCAGAAGTATCAGTTGGAGATGGTTCTTTAGGGAAATCGTTGGCAGGTTCGCCTGTGATGCGGTATTTACCTACATTGCTAGACATTTCTATTGAAAGGTCTTGCTCGTTAATATTGAAGTTAATAGGCTGATCAGGCAGATTTTTCAAGTATTCCGTTAATATTTTAGAAGGAATACATATACGTCCTTCACCCTCTGAATCGCCTACTTCCATTTGTACACGCATCATCGTTTCCAAGTCGGTAGCAGTAAGCGTAAGCGTATTGCCCCTTAATTCAAACAAACAATCCTCTAAAACTGTAAGTACTGTATTGGTACTAATTACCCCGCTAATCTGTTGCAGGCTCTTAAGTAAAGCTGTTGACGTTACTATGAAACGCATGAATATCAATGTTTGCAACAAAGATAATAAATAGATGGCAAGCCTATGGCTGCTAATAGCTTTGTGGATAAATAGCTAACAAGTGAAAATTGAATTTACAGTATTGTATTTTTAATGTGTATATGGTTGGTTATAAATATTTAAGCCTATTCCAAACCTTCTTTTCTAAAGAGGGCAATAACTAGTGACACTACAGATAAGGCTAACATCATATGTATAAGTGGCCCTCCTTTATAGATAAAGAAACCCACCAACCAGCCTAAAAAAAGTATAGCCGAAATAATGTATAATAAGCTGCGCAGTATCATATACTCTTAAATGTAAATATACTTGTTTGTATTTTGAAATGTTAGCTTATTTGGGGTATATGGTTAAACTTTAGGGGCTTAAATTCTTTTTATGTCGGCACCTAATGCATTCAATCTTTCATCTATGCGTTCGTAGCCTCTATCTATTTGGTGAATATTCTGGATAGTACTCTTACCATTTGCCGATAGTGCTGCAATAAGCAATGCTACCCCGGCACGTATATCAGGAGATACCATGTTTATACCACGTAGCGGAACCTGCTTATCTAAACCTATAACTACGGCTCGGTGTGGGTCGCACAATACTATCTGAGAACCCATTTCTATAAGCTTATCTACAAAGAATAAACGGCTCTCAAACATTTTTTGATGTATAAGTACTGTGCCTTTAGCCTGGGTAGCTACTACAAGCATAATACTTATTAGGTCTGGCGTAAAGCCCGGCCAAGGATGATCGTATATAGTAAGTATAGAGCCATCTATGAATTTCTGAATCCTGTAATGTTCTTGAGCAGGTACATATATATCATCTCCGTTTACAGAGAAGTCTATACCCATTCTCTTAAACATATCGGGGATAATACCTAGTTGTGCAACATCGGCATTCTTAATGGTTATCTCACTTTGTGTCATGGCAGCCAGGCCTATAAAAGACCCTACTTCAATCATGTCTGCTAGCAGACGGTGTGTGCAACCATGTAGCTTTTTCACCCCTTCAATGTGCAATAGATTGCTGCTTATGCCGGTTATTTTGGCACCCATGCTGTTCAGCATTTTGCATAGCTGTTGCACATAGGGTTCGCAAGCGGCATTATATATAGTGGTATTACCTTCTGCTAACACCGCTGCCATTATAAGATTGGCAGTACCCGTTACAGAGGGTTCTTCCATTAATAAATAGGTGCCATGTAAATTAGTGCCGTCCAGTGAAAACATTTGGTTTTCTACGTCATATTGAAAGGAAACACCCATTTTTTCAAAGCCTAAAATGTGTGTGTCTAATCTTCTACGGCCTATTTTGTCTCCTCCGGGTTGGGGTATGTAGGCTTTACGAAAGCGCGCTAGCATAGGACCTGCCAGCATCACAGTACCACGTAACTTGCCTGATTTCTTTTTAAAATTGTGCGTAGTGAAATAATCCGGGTCTATACCTGATGACTGTAGCGTAATAGAGTTGGGTGCATTTTTAGTAACTACTACCCCCATATCTACCAATAGCTCAATAAGCGTATTCACATCAATAATATCAGGAACATTATTGAGTGTTACAGGTTCATCGGTAAGCAAAGCCGCACATAATACTTGCAGTGCTTCGTTTTTAGCCCCTTGAGGTATAATGTCACCTTTTAGTTGGCGTCCACCTCTTATTTCAAAAGCATTCATAGTGCGGATAATTATTTATTCTTGTTGTTCTTGTATTTATTGTTGTTATTCTTGTACTTATTGTATCCGCCGCCGTTGCCGCCATTATCTCTATTGTCGCGGTTGTCTCTATTATCTCTGTTATCCCTATCGCGGAAGTTGTTATTACGCTGCTGACCGCCTTGGTTATTATTGTTTTTAAAATTGCGATTATTATTGTTGTTATTCTTATGCTTAAACTGCGGACGATTATTATCGTATTGCACACGGTAGCCACCGGTTTCGTATTGTAGTCTACCACCCGATAATTCATGAATTTCATTTTTAATCATGTCATCATGTACCGGTTCTTTATGCCAGTTGCCGTAGGCTAGCTTCATATAGTAGCCTATAGCTTGTGTTAGGCCTTGGCGTTTTTCGCGGTCTGTTTCTGCAAGTGCTTTTTCCAGCAACTCATCAAGATTTTTTCCTAGGTGCCTGTGGCGAATAGAAGATTGTGGATAGTCTAATACTTTAGGTTTTTTAAATACAGATTCGCGCGTAGGTGGAGGATAAGGAGAGTCTACTTCTAAGTTGAAGTTTGTCATTTGATACAAATGATCCCAAAGCTTATGTTTATAGTCTTCTATGGTTTTCAAATGAGGATTTAATGTCCCCATCAGTTCAATGATCACTTCGGCATTTCTTAGTCTTTTCTCTCTATCCTCGATAGTGGTTAAAAACTCTATCATCTTCTGCACGTTGCGGCCATATTCCGGCATCATCAACTGACTACGCGTGGTATTATATTCCATTAAATAGCTTTAAGTATTGACATACGGGTAAATACCCTTTGTTATGTTTTTAGTTTGTTACTTTTTTAAAATAATGACCAATAAGATATGGTCTGTTTTATAGTTATAATATGCAGGTAAGCATAGCAAATATAGTATAAAATAGATATTGCAATACTTACCCGCACATTTTCATTAAATATTTAATAGGTGATGCTTTTTTTAGTCGTGCATCATATCTTTTATAATAGGTGCTATAAAATTAGAAAGTTCTTTAACGTATGCCGGAGATAAATCGAACTGAATACCTGCTATACTGTACAGCTCTTTCAACGTTTTGGTGTAGCCCTCGCTCAATGCGGCCATATAGTTGTCAAGTGCTTGCTCTTTATTGGTGCGGTATTGGCGCCACATAGCTAGTGCCCCCAACTGTGCTATACCATATTCTATATAATAGAATGGTACTTCAAACAAATGCAATTGTTTTTGCCAGAAGTTAGCGCGGTATTCGTCAAAGCCTGTCCAGTCGGTAATGCCATTGGAGAATTCTGATAATATTTCCTTCCAAGCGGCTTCCCTATCGCTAACGCTGTGGCCAGGGTGGGTATATATCCAATGTTGGAATTTATCTATTGTAGCTATCCATGGTAGTACAGATATACAACGCTCTAGTTCTTCCAGTTTAGCGCGATGCAGCTCTTGTTCGTTATTAAAGAATATATCCCAATGCTCCATAGAGAAGAGCTCCATACTCATACTGGCCAGCTCGGCTATCTCCATAGGATATTCTTTAAAAGCAGAAAGTGGTTTATGGTGTGCCAAGAAAGAATGAATGGCATGTCCCCCTTCGTGCATCATGGTAATAACGTCGCTCATGGTCCCGGCAGCATTCATAAATATAAATGGTACTCCTGTTTCAGCCAGCGGACAGTTGTAGCCACCCGGTGCTTTGCCTTTGCGGCTTTCTAGGTCTAAGCGCTGCATAGTTTTCATGGTACGCAGGCAGCCACTAAAGAAGGGGCGAAGCTTGTCAAACACAGCTATGGCTTTGTCGGTAAGTTCGTTGCCATCTTTAAATGGTTGCAGTGGCAGTGTGCCTTCCGGTTCGGCATCAGTATCCCAAGGCTTCATAACATCATATCCCAGTTTGCGTTGGCGATGTTCGCTAAGCATTTTTTGTAGGGGTAATATGTGTTCTTTTACTGCTTCATGAAATGCGAAGCAATCTTCAATAGTATAATCAAAACGACCTAACTCCCTGAACTTATAGTCGCGGTAATTATCAAAACCGGCATTTAATGCTACCGTGTGACGTCTTGTTATGAGCTCGTCGAATAACTGGTTCAGCTTGTCTTTATCTTGTAGTCTGCGCTCTGCAATTTTTCTAAATACGGTTTCTCTGTACTGGCGATCAGGGCTTTGCAGTAGCTTGGCTGCTTGTTGCAAAGTATATTCCTTTCCGTCCACCTCTATACTCATAGCACCTGAAATAGCCCCGAATTGCTGCGCTTTAAGACTCAACTCAGCTTGTATGGCTACATTCTCCTCTCTATAAAGGGCTACCGAATTAGATACACTGCGTAAATAAGGAAAGTATTCATTAGTATCAAGTGCATCTTTATAAGGGCACTCCAATAGTTTTTTGTTAAGCTCAAAAGCATAAGGCTTCATAGCCGGTTCTATCTCCATACAGAAGAAAGTAAAGGCTTCTTCATAGCTTTTATTGGTAGTGTCCAGCGTCATATTTATTTGTCTCCAGCAAGCATCTTCGCTTACTACAGCTTCCAGCTCACTTACATCTTTCAGCCACTGTTCTAGTACTTCTTTATTATCTAGCGGTCTATTTTTTAATTCATCAAAGTAGGGTTGTAAGCTTGCCCAATTGGTTACAGTAAAATTATCAGGGAGGTAACTACGTTTTAATTTCTCAATAGGCACAAATTCTCGTTGTATCATATGTTATGTTTAGTCAGTGCAAATTACAACACTAAACCAGAAAATAATTGTTATAGTTACACCAATCTGCATGATGCATATTTTCTGCTTTTGTGGATATAAACCCCTTGTTGGTATGGTGTAAATAGTATATGTGTTTCGGTTTAGCCCGGCATAAGTTATCCACAAATATGAAAATGCTTAATTAGATTGGTAGACTAATGTATTTGTATAGTAATTGATTATCAGTTACTTACAGATTAAATAATGTAAATACTTCGCATATTAAAAAAAACAATAGTTAAATCATGTGGCTTCATTTTGTTTCTACTACCCTAATGATTACTTTTGCCCTAGTTGTGAATTTAATGGGTTAGTAAGTAAGAGCTGCCGGATTCCTCCGGCGGCTCTCATTATTTAAAAAATTATCATTTCTTTTACTCAATTCCCTTACAACATATCCACTAAATGTTTCCCCTTGCTTGCATGTGTGTAACTTCGTTGCATGGCAAAAACCAAATCAGCATTTTTCTGTCAACAGTGTGGTTTCGAATCTCCCAAATGGGCAGGTAAATGTCCGTCGTGTAATGCGTGGAATACTTTTGTAGAGGAGGTAGTGCAGAAAGACGACAAAGGGCGTAACAACATGGTATGGGAAGAGGCCGGCAAAGAACTGAGGAAGGCGCATAGGCTAGACGATATAGTACATGTAGAACATCCGCGTATGGTAACACCAGACGCTGAGTTGAATAGGGTATTAGGTGGAGGCTTGGTTCCTGGTTCGGTAATACTAGTAGCCGGAGAGCCGGGTATAGGAAAATCAACTTTGTTTTTGCAGGTAGCCTTACAGTGGTCGCAAATTACTACCTTATATATATCGGGTGAGGAAAGTGCTCAGCAAATAAAACTAAGGGCAGAGCGTGTAGGTGCTAAGAATAACAATTTGTATTTGCTTAATGCCACGGATACTAATACCGTATTTCAGGAGGTGAAGAAAGTAAAGCCTCAATTGCTGATAGTAGATTCTATACAAACCCTGGAGTCGCCTTATGTGGAGTCGGCTGCCGGTAGTGTGTCGCAAGTAAGAGAGTGTGCGGCAGAGCTACAGCGATTTGCCAAAGCCAGTAACATACCTATATTTATAATAGGACATATAACTAAAGAGGGTTCTATAGCCGGGCCTAAAGTGCTAGAGCATATAGTAGATACCGTATTGCAGTTTGAAGGCGATCGTCATTATGCCTATAGAATATTAAGAACGCTTAAAAATCGTTTTGGTTCTACCTCAGAGTTAGGCATTTATGAAATGGTAACACAGGGCATGCGCCCGGTAAGCAATCCATCGGAGATACTATTGTCTCAGCATGATGAACCACTTAGTGGTATAGCTATTGCGGCTACTATGGAAGGCCTTAGACCTATAATGATAGAGATACAAGCATTGGTAACACAGGCTGTATATGGCACTCCCCAACGTACCGTTAGCGGACTAGACCCACGCAGGTTGCAGTTGTTGTTAGCTGTTCTGGAGAAAAAAGGTGGTTTTCATTTTGGTGCTAAAGATGTGTTTGTAAATGTGGCCGGAGGGCTGAAAATAGAAGACCCATCGGTAGAGCTGGCAGTGGTTTGTTCTTTATTATCTTCTTATGAGGACAAAGAACTGCCTTCAAATATATGTTTGGTAGGCGAGATAGGCTTGAGTGGAGAGATAAGAGCGGTAAACCGAATAGACCAAAGAATAGCCGAAGCCGATAAATTAGGTATGGATGTTATATTTATACCAAAAGCTAATGCTAAGGGTTTGAATTTATCTCAGTTTAAAATAGAGGTAAAGACCGTTAACAAGGTAGAAGATGTATATCGAATGTTGTTTTAATGTTATGTATAGCTGGCTGATAGCATACTATGGTAATATTCTTAACTTTGGGCGCTAAAACAAAAATACACCAGGGTGCCCGACGTCATTCAGTTATTGTCAGATCATATTGCTAATCAGATAGCCGCAGGAGAGGTTATACAGCGTCCTGCGTCTGCAGTAAAAGAGTTGTTGGAGAATGCCGTGGATGCAGGTGCTACTGAGATACAGCTATTTATTAAAGATTCAGGTAAAGAACTGATTCAGGTAATAGATAACGGTAAGGGTATGAGCCCTACTGATGCTCGTATGTCGTTTGAGCGACATGCCACCTCAAAAATTAAAAGTATTGAGGACTTGTTTACCATTCGCACTATGGGTTTTAGGGGTGAAGCGCTGGCCTCTATAGCTGCCGTTACACAAGTAGAATTAAAAACAAAAACAGCTGATGCCGAGTTGGGCACCAGAATAATAATAGAAGGAACTGAGGTAAAATTGCAAGAGCCTTGCGCTGTAAATCAGGGTACCAACATAATGGTTAAAAACCTGTTTTATAATGTACCGGCTCGCCGTCATTTTCTTAAAAGTCCTACCACCGAATTTAGACATATAGTAGAAGAGTTCACTAGGGTGGCATTAGCCTATCCTGCTGTGGCTTTTCGTCTTATAAATAATGGGGTAGAACATTTCCACCTTACTTCAGGCAGCCTAAAATCAAGAATTGTAGGGCTATTGGGTAATACTTGGGAAAAGAAACTGGTGCCTACTGAAGAAAGTACAGAACTATTAGAGATAAAGGGTTTTATAGGTAAGCCAGATGCTGCTACCCGAACAAGGGGCATGCAGTTCTTCTTTATTAATAACAGATTTATAAAAAGCGCCTATCTGCACCATGCAGTGGTGTCGGCCTACGAAGGACTAATAGAAAAAGAAGCATTCCCTTTTTATACCTTATTTCTTACGGTAGACCCATCTAGAGTGGATGTAAACGTGCACCCTACCAAACAAGAGGTGAAGTTTGAGGACGATAGAATGATGTATACCTATATTAATGCGGCGGTGAAGCATGCTTTAGCACGTTACAATATTGCTCCATCAATAGATTTTACTTTAAACCCTGAAATACAGCAGTTGTCTTCTTTGCAAATGCCGGTAACAGATGTTACTCGCCAAGAAACAGAGAAGAAGTATTTGTTTAATGTATTTACAGATAGGAATCAAGCTCATTTTATAGAAAAAAAGGATAGCCTAAGACAGTGGAAAGACTTGTATGAGATAGCAAAGAACCCGCTGA
The DNA here is from genome assembly GCA_964461535.1 of uncultured Flavipsychrobacter sp. Lineage (GTDB taxonomy): Bacteria > Bacteroidota > Bacteroidia > Chitinophagales > Chitinophagaceae > Flavipsychrobacter. Next base: position 45,002 of record CAYWUY010000001.1, on the reverse strand, counting down.
CTGATGCTGACCCTACCCATGACCAATTGGCTCCGGATGAAAGTGTACAGGGTTTTCCCAGTGTGCAGACTATACCCTCGCAAAGTACCTTGTATACCGATAGCCACCACTCTACAGATGCAGCAAATACAACCTTGCTTATACATGGCGATATTTTAGCTACACCTGTAAAATCGGGTATGATGCTGGTACATGTGCGCCGTGCCCTAGAAAGAATATGGTATGAGCGATTATTAGAGCAGTATAACAACAGTTCGGCTCCATCGCAGCAGGTATTGTTTCCTACTTCATACGAATTAAGCCCGTCTGACTCAATATTACTGACAGAGGTATTGCCAGATATGGCGAGAATAGGTTTTGATATTACCCCATTTGGCAACCATACCTTTGTGGTGCAAGGTGTACCTTCAGAGTTAAGTCCCGGCGAAGAAAAGCATGTAATAGATGAGGTAGTAGAGCATTTAAAACATGAAGCTACAGACATAGCTGGTAAGCGTACCGATAGTTTGCTGGCACATATGGCACGCCGATTATCTAGAAGCAAGTCTAATATATTTCACTCTGACGGACAACGTGCATTGATAGACGAATTATTTGCCTGTAGCCAACCGGAGTATACGCCTAATGGCAAGAAAGTGTTTGTACTGGTAAAAAAAGAAACGCTGGAAGATATGCTGGGTTAAGCGCCTAACTTAACACAAAATAAATTTCTCGACTGGATATTTTGCGGTAATTTTGCACCCTCAACGCTAAGCTTGTAAGGGCCTTTAGTGATTATAGTATTTGTTTATATTTATTAATTTAATAAAATGATAGCTGATAATGCTGGTTCAGGACCTGAGGGAGATAATTCTGGAGTGCGACCTCAGCGAATTGCTACACCATAGCAAGGATGAAGACTATGCTGCCGAAGTATCGAAACTATTAGAGTCGTTACCCGGAGATTATGCTATCCATACCTTTTTAGCCCTACCTGAAGATATCCAAATAAAAATATTTCCGCATTTAGACCACGTATTACAAAGAGGTATTACCGATGATTTGCCCAAAATGCACATCTCTAATATCTTAAACAATCTAGAGTCTAATGACAGAATAGCCTTTTTTGATACACTAGACGGTATAGAGGTAACAGAATATTTGAATCTATTAAATGATAAGAATAGACTGGCTACCTATGATTTGTTGGGTTATCCTGAGAAGAGTGTTGCCCGACTGATTAATACCAATTTTACTACTGTGCGCAAAGAGTGGACTATAGGCCAAGCCGTAGAACACCTGCGCCGATTTTATACCGATACGCCGGCTGCCAATGTAATATACGTAGTAGATAATAATGGCAAACTGGTAGATGACATACCTATAAGACGACTGGTGCTGAACAACCATGATAAAAAGATATCTGATATCATGGATGGCTTTTATGTGAAACTGGATATACAAGATAGTATAGACGATGCCATACAGAAGTTTAAACAGTATGATAGGGTAGCCATACCTGTTACCAATAGCAATAACTTGGTAATGGGAGTAGTAACTATTGATGATGTAATAGACGAGGCAGAAGAAAAAGACACCAAAGAGATACAACAGTTTGGTGGTTTGGAATCGCTAGACTTGCCTTACGTAAAGACACCGTTCTTTACCCTAATACGTAAGCGTGCCGTATGGTTGATAATATTGTTTTTAAGTGAAATGCTAACTGCCACAGCCATGGGCTTCTTCCAAAACGAGCTGGATGCAGCTTTGGTGTTGTCTTTGTTTGTGCCATTAATTATATCTAGCGGTGGTAATAGTGGTTCGCAAGCTGCAACGCTGATAATACGCGCTATGGCTCTTAATGAACTTACCCCACAGAAATGGTGGTATGTTATGCGTAGAGAAATATTATCGGGCCTTACCTTGGGTGTTATACTGGGTGTTATAGGTTTTATACGCATAGCCATATGGCAGCAATTGCACTGGGCTAACTACGGGCTGAAAGGCACCGGTGAATACTGGTATTTAACTGCGCTTACTGTGTCTCTATCGTTGATAGGTATAGTACTATGGGGTACACTTAGCGGCTCTATGATACCTATGATACTAAAGCGCATTAACATAGACCCTGCAACGTCATCGGCTCCATTTGTAGCTACCTTGGTAGACGTTACCGGTCTGATTATCTATTTCAGCTTTGCGGCTATGGTGCTGAGGGGTACAATATTAAATAGTAATGAGCAGTCGCCTTTATTAGTATCGCATAGTGGAGCTAAAACAGTATTTACGCTAACCATGCCCAAGGCAGATAGCGCCCATATGCCTAAACTAATAAACGATAGTACAGTGCGTGTGCCTATCAATCAAAACTTAATGGAATGGTGGAGGGGGCCAAAATCTGGTGGAAAATATCAGGATGATGACTATGCACTACACCTAACCAAAGACTGGCAGTATTACGATGTTGTTATTAGGCAACCGCTACATAGTAGCGTAGTAGTATATCCTAGCACAACGGGATGGAAAACAGTAGACCTAAATAAGAAGAAATAGGAGTTTTTCTAACATAAGATTTTAAAATGGGTGTTGCTGATGCAATGCCCATTTTTATCTTGTACAAATGATGGTAATGTACTGAAAAATGGTTGGTACAATAGGCTAGGATGTATGTGAACTAAGCGTTTTAAAGGGAATGATTGAAACTACAATATCTGCACTACTACCAAGGCGTAAAAAAGTAAAGGCCAGCTATTACAGCCGGCCTTACCCTACATAAAAATAAACAACAGTTATATTATTTAGCTTTTGCTACTTCTAGGTTAACAGTGATAGCTACTTCGTCGCCTACTACAGCACCGCCGCTTTCTGTTAAAGTGTTCCATTTTAGGTTGTAAGCTTTACGGCTTATTTTACCTGTAGCTTTGAAACCAGCTTTGATGTTACCCCAAGGATCTTTCATTGTACCACCATAAGTAACAGCAAATGTTACTTTTTTAGTTACATCGCGGATAGTTAAATTACCTTCTAGTACATAGCTGCTTCCTTTTACTTTTCTGAAAGAAGTGCTAGTGAAAGTCATTTTAGGATATTTTTCAGCGTTGAAGAAATCATCACCTTTTAAGTGACCATCACGCATTTCGTTATCTGTATTGATGCTGTTTACATCTACATCGAAAGATACTTTAGCATTGTTGAAGTCAGCGTTAGTTGACTCTACTTTACCGTTAAACACTTTGAAACGACCATCAACCTCAGAAACTACAAGGTGAGATACTGTGAATTTAACTGTAGTGTGTGTTGGATCAACGTTCCAAGTAGCAGCTGCGGCAGCAGGAGCTGCAGTAGTTTTTGTTTGTGCATTGGCTGTAAGAGTGCCTGTAAAAAGAGCAGCCAGTAGAATTAATTTTTTCATTGTTTTACTGTTTTATGATGCAAATATATGTACATACATGCAATTGGCAAATAGATTTTAGATATATAATTATAGATGAGTACAGAACAGGTGTAAAAAAATCATATAATTATATAATATAAATATTGTTTTGTACATTGCGCTAGTATTATAAGTGTGTATAGACAATAGGCATTGCATGAGTAAAAAACTACTACTAATAGCATCGGTATTACTAAGCGGATTTGCAGCGCATGCGCAGTACAACTTGGGAGTGTCAACAGGCAACTACTCGGGGCTTAATAGTGCATACCTAAACCCAGCTGCACTAGCTGATGGTAAGTATAAACTATATGTAGACATTGTGGGTATGAATGCAGGTATAGATAACAATCTAGGTAAGTTGGAGTCTTTATCTAAAGTTATAGACTTTGCTAATGATGACAATGCCAATGTGAATAGTGTATTTAAGTTTTCTAATAGAGAGAATTTTAGCCTATTGGCACCTTATGCAGAATTGAGAGGCCCAAGCGTTATATACGCTCTGAATAGGAAACACACTTTTGCCTTTACTACCAGAGCAAGGGTTTTCAATCAGTTCAATAATTTTAATCAGACTTTATACCGAACAATAACTGACGATAAGTATTTAACATCGGGCTCTGTGGCGTTAAAAGCTCAAAATTTTAACTGGACTGCTCAGTTGTGGTCAGAGATGGGACTGTCTTACTCTACTATACTATTAGAAAAAGGTAAAAGCCAACTAAAGTTAGGTGTTACTCTAAGGTATCTTGCAGGTATGGGCTATATAGGGTTGAAGGGTAATAACATGGATATTAACCTAAGAAACGATACTCTTAATGCCACTAACACCGATATAAAGTATACTAGTAATATACTAACTACTAATAACGATGTGAGCAAAGGATTGACTACCGGCAATATGTTCAATAGCTTTTTTGGCAATAAAGCAGGTAGTGGGCTAGGTGCAGATATAGGTGTGGTATACGACTATATAGAAAATACAGATGCTGCTACCTATGTAATGGATGGCGAGAAGTTGGTAGATAATTCGGTGAACCGCTATTTGTTCAGAGTTTCGGCATCGGTATTAGATTTAGGTGTTATTAATTATACTGCTGATAATAATTATACACTATCAGTAAAAGGTAATGGCACTATGACCGGGAAGGGATTATCTGATAACGTAAAGAGCTATAACGATTTTAAGAATTATGCTTTGCAGCAGGGTTTTTCTGCTGATACGGCAAAGACTGCTACACAGTTATACATGCCTACCCGCATAGTATTGGGTGTAGACTATAATGCATATAAGCACATTTATGTAAACGCTACATACATTGGCAACCTTGCTAATCGCAATAATTTTGGTAATTCTTATTACGACCAAATTACAGTAACTCCTAGGTATGAGACTTCTTTATACACAGTAGGTTTACCAATTACTTATGGCTTTTTATCTTCTTCGGTTAAGGTAGGTATAGGTGCTACATTATCTGGCTTTTATATAGGTAGCGATGATGTTTTGGGCTTAGTAGGTGGCAATCAGTACGGTGCTAATATATACATAGGTGGTGGTATACCTATAAAGCATAAGCGTATAAAAGATACTGATGGTGACCATGTATCTGACAGAGTAGACCAATGCCCTACAGAACCGGGTACATGGAAACACTTTGGTTGTCCTGAAAGGTCTGAAGATAGAGACGAATAGATAGATTAGCTTTTCAGTAAATCAATTACACCCTCTTTTAGTAATATTTTATAACCGATTCTGTCGTTAGAAATACCTTGCTTTAAAGTGTAGGTGAAATTGTAGCTACCAGCATCGTCCATAAGTGTTTCAAAATAAGCAAAAGAAATATTGCTATCGTCGGCAAACTGATGGGCTACTTCATACAAGTGTGTAGACAGCACCATGAGATGCTCCTTGTGTTTTAATAGTCCCTCTACAACGGCTTTAGTACACTCACAGGCATCATGCACATTAGTACCTTTAAAAAGCTCATCCATTAGCACCAAGTGAGTATTGGGTTGTAGCAACTTTGCGGCAGTCTGTTTCATGCGTTGTACCTCAGCAAAAAAATAGCTTTCCCCTTTTAGTATGTTGTCTTCAACATGCATATTGGTAATAACCCCTTCCATAAAGCTGATTTTCATGAATTGTGCAGGCACACCCATGCCTAGGTGAGCTAGCATAGCACCCACACCCATAGCTCTCATAAAGGTGGTTTTGCCCGACATGTTGGCGCCGGTAAGTATCATGAAGTTTTTACCACGGTCTAGTGTAATGTCGTAGGCTATAGGGGTGCTAATAAGCGGGTGGTATAAACCTTGTGTGCAGTAGCAAGTTTCGGTGCCGGCTACTAGTGTGGGGAATACCCAGTTTTGTTGATGGGTACAAATAGCTAGCGAGCGCCATGCATCTATACGAGAATAGTGCAGCATTAGCCTGTGCACCATACTTTTTAGTTCTCTGCGTGCCAGGTAGTTTACCTGCATTAAATCTTTATAGGCGGTATTGGCATTGATACCAATGATAACATCTACCAGTTCGTGATCAAGCTCTGCCTGCATTTTTTCAAGCTCAGAGGCCAGTAGTTCAGGCACTTCTGAATGCTGCAATAAGCTTACTAATGTGTTGCAACCCTTGAAAAAATCTGATAGGTGAGATAAAGAGAACTTTGTAAAGTGATATTGATTTTTATTGAATAGCTTTTGGAATATAGGACCCACTACTAATACCAAACCTACCGGAGGACGAGATTGGTGGTCGGCAGACTCAAAAAACTTATCTAACATTACTAGGGTTCCGTTAGATATTTCTTTAGTCCATAAATCAGGGTATTTATGCCAAAACTTTATAACATCTTGTGTCTTCAGTAATAGACCAAAGCCTGATGGTGGTTGCTGAATCATTTTCTTCAGCATATCTCTACCCATCATGCTAGTGGTATGGTCTAGCAGCGAGAAGATATTGCTCTGCCCCTCGCTGCCATATATAGATAGGTCTTTAAGTGTTATTTTGTCGTTCTGCATTATCTGTTAAAGGCTAGTCTTTGCCCCTTATGAAGATCCAAAACTTGACCGTTTTCATAAACTACATTACCATTTACGAAAGTATATTTTACTTTGGCAGGGAATGTATGCCCTTCAAACGGCGACCAACCACACTTATAGAGTATATTTTGTTTGGTAACGGTAAAGTTATCTCTAACATCTACCAACACTAAATCTGCCCAATAGCCTTCTCTTATGTAGCCTCTATCGGCAATTTCAAAGCATTCGGCAGGAGCATGGCACATTTTTTCTACTACTTTTTCTATGCTTATTCGTCCTTCTTTGGCATATTGCAGCATAAGAAGTAATGTGTGCTGCACTAAAGGAACCCCTGCAGGAGCCTGAGCATAAGGTTGGCTTTTCTCTTCCCAAGTGTGCGGGGCGTGGTCGGTTGCAATTATATCAAGTCTGTCATCTAAAAGAGCCTCCCAAAGAGCTTCCTTATTTTCAGCCGATTTTATAGCGGGGTTACATTTTATAAGATTTCCGTAAGTTTCATAATCATCTGCTGTAAAATGTAGATGATGTACGCACACTTCAGAGGTAATACGTTTGTCTTTTAACGGAAACATATTAGTAAATAACTGTAGCTCTTTAGCCGTAGTTATATGTAATATATGTAAGCGGGTGTTGCACTGTTTAGCTAGCTGAATGGCTGAGAACGAACTGGAAAAGCAAGCCTCTACATCGCGTATCAGCGGGTGGTAAGATGCATGGTCAGGGTTAGGGTACTTGGTTTTATTGGCAGCTACAACACGCTCATCTTCGCAGTGAGTGGCTATAAGCAGTTCTGATTCGCAGAAAATTTTATTTAAGGTAATATAGTTGTCTACCAGCATGTCTCCTGTGCTGGAACCCATGAATATTTTTACACCACAAATATCTTTTTTGCGGGCGTTTACGCGTAACACTTCTTCAGCATTACTATTAGATACACCCATAAAGAAAGAGTAGTTAGCTACTGATGTAGCAGCAGCTATGTCATACTTTTCCTCAAGCAATTCTAGTGTTAGTGCCGGAGGATTTGTATTGGGCATTTCCATAAAGCTAGTAACGCCACCGGCTACAGCAGCACGAGCTTCAGAAGCTATGTTGGCTTTGTGTGTTAGGCCAGGTTCTCTAAAGTGTACTTGGTCGTCAATTACTCCAGGTAGTAGATACAAACCTTCGCCCACTATTTCTTCATAAGCACCATCTATAGAAATATTGGGGGCTATTTTCTCTATTTTGCCATCTTTAATAAGTAGGTCAGCAACATATTGTTTGCCCTCGTTAACTATTGTAGCACCTTTTATTAATGTGTTAGCCATTAGTAGTATAAGTTTTAACGCTTAATTTTGTTACAAATCTACCATATACACATTGTATAAAACGCCTTTATGATAAAAAAAGCTTTACTACTTCTTTCTTGCTGTGCATCAACTATAAGTGTATATGCACAAACTACTTATTTGAATATGGGTAGCGATGCTTATCATACTATGGATAGGGTAGAAACACTTAGCGGCAGGCTATCAGATAGTTTAAGGCTGAATGATAAACTAGAGTCTAGAAAGAATGCGGTATACTTTGCTGAAGGTGCGCTGGAAAAAGCGGCAGATACTACTTCCAAAGGCTATTTAAGCAGGCTAGATAAGCATAATTTGCAGCAACTGATATCGGAAAGCGGCGAATGGGCACCCGATGAAGAAGGAGCAATTAGATCGAGAAGAAGACCTTTTTTAAATACATTTTATAAAACACAGTATAATGCCGCATACGTAAAAACAAAGGATTTCTTTTTGGTAGTAAATCCATTGATTAATGTTATGAGCACTAGCCAGCAGAACTCACCAAGTATTAAGAGTACGGCTTCTATGCTTACTTATAATAGCCGCGACTTAGAAATAAGAGGATGGATATCAAAGAAAATAGGTTTTTATACTGTAATAGCTGAAACGCAGGAAATACTACCGGCATATGTATATAACTATGCAGTAAAAGGGCCTAGGTATCAGGTCGGCAAGTGGATGGCAATGCCTGGAGCAGATTATTTTATTAAGCCTGACACTGCACGTAGCAAGGCATTTGAATACTTAATGGCTAGCGGCTATATAGATTTTGCAGCTGTGAAAGATAGGGTGAATATTACATTTGGTTCGGGTAAGTTCTTTTTTGGAGATGGTATCAGTAGCCTATTTCTAACTGATTTTTCATCTAATATGCCCTTTTTACGTTTGCGTACACGTATCTGGAAGATTAATTACGAAACCTTATACCTACAGTTAACTGATCAGTTTAACAAGCTAGATGGAGATGGTATATATGGTAAAAAATATGCTACTATACATAACATATCTTATAACGCATCCAGATGGTTGAATTTAGGCTTCTTTGAGTCTGCAGTGTTTAATAGAAGTAATGGATATGAGCTATCTTACTTGAATCCTGTAGCCCTTACGTATACCTTAAACTACTTCAATGGGGCTGGTGATAAAAGTTTGATAGGCTTCTTTGGTAAAGCATTAGTAGGACGCCATATTCAGTTATACGGACAAGTAGCACTAAACGAATTTAGAGCCAAGGAATTTTTCAGCAATAGAGGTTGGTATGGCAATAAATGGGGACTACAGATGGGTGCTAAGTATTTTGACGCCTTCACTATTAAAAACCTAGACTTGCAGGCCGAATTGAATATAGTAAGACCTTACATGTATACTGCTAAAGATTCTTCTTCAAACTATACCAACTATAATCAGCCATTGGCCGACCCTCTGGGTGCAGGTTTTTATAAAGCCATAGGTGTGGCCAAATACCAAGCGTCTAAAAACTGGATGTTTACCTTAAAGTGTATGTATTATGTACAAGGTACAGATACTGGTACTATGAATAATGGTAATGTGATATATAAAGGGTATACAACAGCATCTAATGAGTATGGAGTAAAGCTGATAAATGGCCCAAGAAGCGAGTGTTTGAACGTGAATCTAAATGCATCTTACCAAATGGCTCGTAATGTATATTTAGACATGGGTGCAGTTTACCGCAATTTTACCACTACAGCCACCACACCTGCCATTGCTACATCGGGCTACATTAATGGACCACTAACTACCAATTTGTTTTATTTTGGTATTAGGGTAAATGCGCCTAGAAGAGATTATAGCTTCTTTTAAGTAAGATACTATGGTTGGCTTTTGGTACTATTTATAGTTACCTGCTGTAGTATAAAAAATACTAAGAGCGGTAAAGGGCTAATAAATACATTCCTTATGTCGGCTGCCCAATGCCTGAGTACAAATAGATGTGTAATAAGGTACAAACCTGTGAGACCTATTACTACGCCTAGCGCTGCTATATACGTAATGTTCCATAATTTTTGTAGCCATAGTAAACTACTTAACTTAAGGTAAGAACGACCTATAAACCAAGTAATAGCTAATATAATATAATGTGCTATTTGATTAATATATTCCGGGAGAGATACAGTTTTGCTGGAGCCAAATAGCCAATTATTTAGCCAACTGAAAACAAGTATAATAATAATGTATACAACAAATCGTACAGACTTATTCATGCACCACAGTGTTTTTTGTGTAGCGCATCCACACTAAGAATACTAGTATGTATACTGCTGCTGTAAATAGGTAGTGGTGGCTGATGTCTACCCATCCCTTATGCGATATGTTTAGCCACGCTATTAGGCCACATCTTATAGTATTGATTATATAGATGTAGGGTAGGCCTGTAAGTACGTATAAGCCACGTTTCTTCCAGCTACCCGGAAAACAATATAGAAAAGACAAGAAAAGTACATAAACATCTAAACCATTACAGGGGTCAGCAATACCTATTACCTTTCTACCGTCAATATTTACTATAGCAGATTGTATGTCGTTGGAAGTAATATAGTCTACACTTACATTTTTATAAAAGAATGATAGCAGTATTTGGGTAGAATAACCGGTAATGTTTACCAAAAACTTATCAGGTATGCGAGCCGGCTCTAATACAAATCCATATAACAGCTTCCATACTACCAATATAACAAGTGCTTTGATAAGAAAGCTTCTTACCAAGTTCGGGATGTTGTTATATAGTTCTTTTATAGTCATAAATGCTAGTCCGCATTATCCTAGGTCAAAGTTAAACAATAGCTACATTCTTAGTCTACTTAATTTAGCTAGGTTAAAACGTCTAAATTTATAGTTACAAAACATTTTATGGTATATAAATGTATAGTAAACGGTGGAGAATATCCGGAAGGTGAGGGTATTTTATGGAATGATTTACGTCCATCAGTTCAGCAATATCTTAGTGCTACGTATAAAGTAGGTGGCGAGGCTGTATTTGTTTCTTATGCAGCATTAAGCACCCTATTTAGAAGCTATATAGCAGACATGACTGCTACAGAAGCTAAAGAACATCTGCAATTGACAAACAGAGTACAACAAAAATTTGCTAAAGACCAGACTTTACAACCTTTGCTAGATGATACTGAGCAAGAAAAGTTATCGTTTGGTGATAGATTAGCAGATAAAATAGCAGAATTTGGTGGTAGCTGGCCATTTATAATCATCTTCTTTATGGTATTGGTAGTATGGATGTTGATAAATGCTTGGTTTTTAGGTAATAAAGGATTTGATCCCTATCCCTTTATTTTGCTCAATTTAGTGTTGTCGTGCTTGGCAGCTGTACAAGCTCCTATAATAATGATGAGCCAAAATAGGCAAGCTGAAAAAGATAGGAAAAGGAGTGAATATGACTACAAGGTGAACCTGAAAGCTGAAACCGAGGTAAGGTTGCTGCATGAGAAGATAGATCATTTACTGACCCACCAAACTAAGAATATGATGGAGATTTTTCAATTGCAGATAGATGTGATGGAGCAGCTACAAGATAGATGGAGCAAATTGGCACATAAAGACGCAAAATAGAGCTATACACTCACTATATGTAACTTTGTATGGAATGGAACAGCAATGGTTTAATATAATAAGAGAGAATTACAGTAAAGGTTTGCCGGGTTTTGATGCGCAGAAACGCATGATGGGCAGGGTAATAGATATGCCACCACAAATACCCCCTACTGCTAAGCAAAGTGCTGTATTGTGCTTATTATATCCTGTAGAAACAGCCCTACATATATTGCTAATGAAGAGGATGGAAGATAAAGGGGCACATAGTGGGCAAGTGAGTTTTCCTGGTGGCAGGTACGAAATAGAAGATGGCGACCTAAAGGTAACTGCGCTAAGAGAGGCTTATGAAGAAGTTGGCGTATTGCCACATACAGTAGATGTGGTGGGTGCACTAACGCCTCTGTACATACCTGTGAGCAACTTTAATGTGCAGCCATATTTAGGTTTTTTACCACAAAGACCGCACTTAGAGCTTAGTCGTTCTGAGGTTTCTTATGTATTAGAAGTGCCTATACCTACATTATTTCATCCAGAAAGAAAGATACAAACAGATGTAACCTCTCCAGCAGTGCCTGGAGTATTGCGTAAAGTAAATGCTTACAAACTAGAAGATGGAACTATAATATGGGGCGCAACAGCCATGATATTATCCGAGTTAGAAGCAATAGTTGGTACTTTAAACTAATCCTCTTCGTTCATTAGGTCTCTTTCTAGTATTTCCATATTCACTATATCAATTGCCTCTATTAGCTTAGGGGCAATGTTCAAAATCATATCTGCTTCCTTTTCTTTAAATCCGGCTAATAGCGAAGGATGTATTCCTGTAAATACCAGAGAATCATCATTACTGTAGCTTTCTTCATGCATTACCAACATTTGATCTATGGCATCCGTCTCTATAGTAGAGACACTACTTAAATCAATTATGATGTTAGCTCTGCCGTTTTGCCTTATATTTATACATTCTTGGGCAAGAATTTCTGCCAATTTTACATTAAGTACGTTTTCTGATAAGGTAATGAGCGTGTAAGAATCTTTGGTATCAATTTTGAACTGCATAAATTGTTCTTTAAGTTTATAAAAATAGTCATTCTAGTTCTTACAAACATAATAAGCTGAAATACAGGCTATAAACTTGCAACATTTGCAAATAGCATTATAAAAAAGCCCTATTTCATTATCGTGTTTTATTACTTAATTTTAATTAAAAAAGAGGGAGATAATAATGGATTCCAATTTCTCACCAAAAGTAAAAGAAATCATTTCTTACAGTCGGGAAGAAGCGCTGAGGTTAGGGAATGATTTTATTGGCACAGAGCATCTGTTGCTCGGCCTTATCAGGGAAGGTGATGGTATGGCTTTAAGAGTGCTGCAAACTATGCAGGTAGATTTGTTTGAACTACGCAAAGAGCTTGAAAATGCTATAAAAGATAAAAGCAATAAGCCCTTGGCTAACATCAATAGTTTACCACTAACCAAACAAGCCGAAAAAGTGATTCGTATTACGGTACTAGAGGCTAAATCGCTAAAAAGCCCTACCGTAGAAACAGAACATTTGATGTTGTCTATATTGAAAAATAAAGAGAATGTGGCTACACAAATCTTAGGCAATTATGATGTTGACTACGACCGCTTTAAAAACGAGCTAAGCATACTACAGGGTAATGCGCCAACTGCTGACTATGGAGATTCGGGTTCAGATGATTTTGAAGACGATGAAGAACGTAGACAATACCAGCAGCGTAAGCAAACTACGCCTGGTGCCACTAAGTCTAAAACACCGGTATTAGACAACTTTGGTAGAGATATAACCAAGCTGGCTGAAATGGGTACTTTAGATCCTATAGTGGGTCGTGAAGATGAGATTGAGCGTGTATCTCAAATCTTATCTCGCCGTAAGAAAAACAACCCAATATTGATAGGCGAGCCGGGTGTGGGTAAAACTGCAATAGTAGAAGGCTTGGCATTGCGCATAGTGCAACGCAAAGTGTCTCGAGTGCTGTTTGACAAACGTGTGATTAGTTTAGACTTAGCTGCTTTGGTAGCGGGTACTAAATATCGTGGTCAGTTTGAAGAGCGCATGAAGGCCATTATGAATGAACTAGAGAAAAACCGTGACGTTATCCTGTTTATAGATGAGATTCATACTATAGTAGGTGCCGGTGGTGCTTCTGGTTCTTTAGATGCTTCTAACATCTTTAAGCCGGCATTGGCTAGAGGAGATCTGCAATGCATAGGCGCATCTACGCTTGATGAATACAGAATGTACATTGAAAAAGATGGTGCATTGGATCGTCGTTTCCAAAAAGTATTGATAGAGCCACCTAGTGTTGAGGATACTATCACTATCTTAAATAACATCAAGTCTAAGTACGAAGACTTCCACAATGTGGTGTATGATCAAGAGGCTATTGAAGCTTGTGTGAAGTTGAGCGACCGATACATGACAGATAGACTATTGCCTGATAAAGCTATAGATGTGCTAGACGAATCGGGTGCTAGAGTGCATTTGAAAAACATCAATGTTCCTGAAAATATCCTTGAGTTAGAGAAGAAAATAGAGGAAATAAAGCAAGAGAAAAATAAAGTAGTAAAAAGCCAGCGTTTTGAAGAGGCTGCTGCCTTGCGCGATAAAGAAAAGCGCTTAGGTGAAGAGCTAGAAAAAGCAAAAGCTGACTGGGAGGAAGAAGCCAAACATAAGCGTTTCCCAATAAATGAAGAGGCTATTGCTGAAGTGATACATATGATGACAGGTATACCTGTGATGCGTATGGTAGAAGCTGAAAGCGATAAACTACGCAGAATGGGAGATGACCTTAAAGGTGTAGTTGTGGGTCAAGATGAGGCAATTGGTAAAGTAGTGAAATCTATACAGCGTAATCGTGTAGGTTTGAAGGATCCTCGTAAGCCTATTGGTTCATTCATATTCTTGGGACCTACAGGCGTAGGTAAAACCGAACTTGCCAGAGCATTAGCAAGACACATGTTTGATAGCGAAGACGCTTTGATACGTGTAGATATGAGTGAGTATATGGAAAAATTCTCGCTTAGCAGGTTGATAGGTGCGCCTCCGGGATATGTGGGCTATGAAGAGGGTGGACAGCTTACTGAAAAAGTAAGACGTAAACCATACTCTGTAGTATTGCTTGACGAGATAGAGAAGGCACATCCTGACATCTTTAATATATTGCTACAAGTGCTTGACGATGGACAACTTACCGACGGCTTAGGAAGAAAAGTAGACTTTAAGAATACTTTAATCATCATGACGTCTAATATTGGTGTTCGTCAGTTGAAAGACTTTGGTACAGGAGTAGGCTTTGCTACAGCAGCTAAAACATCTACTAGCGAGGAAAGCAGTAAAGGTGTGATAGAAAAGGCATTAAAGCGTACTTTCTCTCCGGAGTTCTTAAACCGTATTGATGATGTAATCATTTTCAATGCACTTGAAGAATCACACATCAGCCAAATTATAGAGATTATAATGAAGGATGTGATGAAGCGCTTAAATACTCTTGGGTTTACTATGGAGCTTTCTGCTGAAGCTAAGAAATTCATATCAGAGAAGGGCTACGATCATGAGTTTGGTGCTCGTCCGCTACATAGGGCTATACAGAAATATCTGGAAGATCCATTGGCAGAAGAAATACTCAACCATAGAATTAAAGCCGGCGATAAAGTAACTGCCGACTATAGCGAAACAGAGAAGAAAATAGTATTTATGATTGATTCTTCTGCTACAGTAGCTGCAGAGCCAACCGGCGAAGTTTCATAATAAAAAGCTAGAAAGTAAGATTATACAATAAGTGCAACCTGCAAACGGGTTGCACTTATTTTTTAATGATATCCCCCAAACTGTTAAAAATAATCTAAACAGTAGTTTTAAATTTTTCATTACGAAAATATTCGTAGGTTTGTCTACGAAAATATTCGTAATCAGAAATATGACTCCGGTAAAACCTACAGAAAGTGAATTAGAAATACTGAATGTGCTATGGGAAAAAGGACCTAGCACCGTAAGAGAGGTGCACGATGTACTAGCTCTTACCAAAGATTCAGGCTATACTACTACGCTAAAGTTGATGCAGATAATGCACGATAAAAATTTACTGAGTAGAGATGCGGCCGGTAAAAGTCACATCTATGCAGCCTTGGTATCGCAAGAAGATACAAAGGGACAAATTGTAAAGCGTTTGATAGATAATGTGTTCAATGGTTCGGCATCTAAACTGGTGATGCAAGCCTTAGGTAATGCAAGTACCACCCCTAAAGAGTTGGAAGAAATAATGCAGTTTTTGCAAACCATGGAGAAACAAAAAGGAAAATAACACTAAACCAATTTACCTAACTACTAAAATCTACTGATCATGACCGCTTGGCTTACTTCTTTATCTCTACTAGGACAATCGTTGGCATGGAGTTTATTAGTGTCGCTATTACAGGGGCTACTGCTATATGGTATAGTATATGTAGTATTTAAAGCCTACCCTAATGCCGATGCAAGACAGAAACACAATGTAGCATATGCGGCTATATTGTTTGTGGCAGCTTGGTTTATGTATACCTGGTATGCGTCATACACAGATCTTAAAGGTACTGTAGTATACATTACTTCTAACAGCACAACTACAGGTGCTAGAGATGTTGCAATGACGCCTCTTGTAGTGCATGCAACTGCTGCAGAAGGCGAAGTAAATTACTTTAGCATAAGTAAAGTACAGCAGTTCTTCCCTATGCTGAGCATAGCCTATTTAGTAGGGCTACTGTTTATGATACTAAGGTTGGGTATAAATATGAGATATATATCCCACTTGCGCACACAAGCACTACAGTCTGTAGGTGAGCATATAGAGCAACTTACTCATGAGCTGGCAGAGCAGTTACATATATCTAAGTCTGTAAAAATATTTATTTCAGCTAAGGTAGACGTACCTACAATGATAGGCTTTGTAAAGCCAATAATACTATTGCCCGCTGCTACTTTAGCAAAGCTATCTGCCCAGCAACTAGAAGCTATACTACTGCACGAATTAGCGCATATAAAAAGAAATGATTATCTGCTAAACCTAGTGCAAACTACAATAGAAACCATCTTATTCTTTAATCCTTTCATATGGCTGCTAAGCCGTATGGTTAGGAAAGAAAGAGAGCACTGCTGCGACGATATAGTAGTAGCACAAACCGAACGACCATTAGAATATGCTACAGCACTGGCCATGCTGGAGACTGCAAAAGGGTCGGTATCGCAACTGGCAATGGGTGCTGCCGGTAAGAAAAATGTATTGTTAAACAGAATTAAAAGAATCATGGAAATGAAAAGGAACAACAAAAGTTACAGCTATGCGGCTATCATTTCAGTATTGGCCGTTGGCACTATGTTTACTGCTGCAATGTTTAGTCCTACGTTTGCACAAAAATCAAGAAAAGAATCTAAAAATACACCAGCTACTAAAAGCAATATGACTTACAGTTACACTAAAGTGTTTGTAGATAGTAATGGTAAGCAACATGTGGAGACTAAGAATAACATGCAGGATGATAGTAATGTACATGTGTATGTTAGTTACGGAGACGAGCCATTATCTGATAAATTAAAAGAGACTATTTACAAAGCAGTAAATGGAGATACAGCCAAAGCTGAAAAGATATTAAAAGAAGTAGCAGATATTAAAGAAAATACTAAGAGAGAAGCAAGGGTAACCGTAAAGCAAATAAATAGTATAGACCTGGGCGATGAGCTAAATAATGCTACGGTAACAATAAAAAACATAGACTGGGATAAAATAGGAAAAGACATAGAGGTAGAGCTAGATAAGCTGGACGAGATAGATGTAGACAAAATAGCTAGCAGAATATCTGCAGAGTTAAGCGCTAGTAAAGCAGAGGTGGCAAGAGCTATGGCTGAAGCCAGAAGGGCTATGGCCGAGGTGGATATTAATATGACTAGGTCTGGTAGGGTAGAGCCGCCTATGCCACCTGCCCCACCTGCTCCGCCTGCTGCAGATGATGCCAACTCGGTAGAGCATATGCTTGATGAAATGGAAGAAGAGGGACTAATAAACAGAAAACACTCCTACAGTATTAAAAAACGCGATGGTGAACTGTATATAAATGGTGAGCTACAGCCTAAAAAAGTGTATAGAAAATATAACCGTTATTTGCCTGCGGAGAGTGTGCAAATAAAGGGTAGTAAGAACAAATTAAAGATTGCAATGGAAAATTAAAGTGCTATTTATAAAATGTTAATTTTTTATAATGTGCAGCTGCTACTTAAAACTTTTCGACAAATAATCTTTGTGCCTATGTAGCATAAGACGTATCTTTGGCGCAATATTTGTAGTAGATAACAAAAATTAAATTATATACTTATGAAGTCATTTCGTCTTGTAGCGCTAAGCGCAGCTTTAACATTAGGTTCATTCGGAACAATATTCTACAATGCATCTTGTAGCAAAGATGAGTGTAAAGATGTGGTTTGTTCTAATGGTGGTACTTGTAGTGGTGGTACTTGCAAATGTCCTAGTGGTGTAACTGGTGACAACTGCCAAACTATCTACAGAAATGGATATGCTTTTACCTACAAAGGAAATGGTACTGATAATTTAGGTGGTACATATACAGGTTCTAAGTTGTATTTCACTTATGGTAATGATACCACAGACTATACTAAAATGTCTTTAAGATGGGAAGTTGCTAGTGGTGCTACTGTAGTAACACTCCCAATAGTGTTATCTAACTTTAGCTCTACTGGTTCAATATTCAATGTAACTAGCACTGTTGTAGATACCTTTACCTACACAGGTACAGGTTCTGTAAATGGTAGCATTGCAACTCTTACTTTAACTGAGTCTACACCTAACGCTCCAGCTGTAATTTACACGTTCTCAAACTTTGTAAAACAATAGTAGTTTGTAATATTTGAAAAGGTCGGCTCATGTTGTTGAGCCGACCTTTTTTTGCACTATTGTATACACTCCAAATAAAATACCCCAACCAAACTGGTCGGGGTATTTTACTTAATTATGTATAAACTATTTATTTTTTATCTGCGTGTGCTCTACCACCGCCACCACTTGGCTTGTTAGGGTTGTTAGCATTTTGGTCAGAGTGACCTCTTGCACCCGCAGGCGCTGGAGCCGGAGTTGGTGCAGGCGCTGGAGCCGGTGGAGGTGTTGGTTTTGTAGGCTTGGTAGTTTTTGTTTTAGTAGTTTTTGTTTTAGCCGCTTCTTCAGCTTCTTTAGCTTTAACAATAGAGTCAGCTTGTGCTTTTATTAAAGAATCGTTCTTTGCTTTGTTAGCTGCTTCTTGCTCAGCTGCTTTTGCATTAGCTGCAGAGTCTAATTGTTGTTGAGTTTGTGCAGCATCAGTTTTAGTTTCGTTGCTGCCGCATGATGCTAGCATAATAGCGCCACATGCTAAGAAGAGGAAGTGTTTTTTCATTTTACTATATTTTATGGTACAAATTTAGTTCTTATGGGTTATAACAGACAAAAATTGTGCCTTATTAACCGCTTCTTTTAAAAAACTTCGACAAACTAAAGGAAATTAAGCTAAAAGCTCGCATGGTTTCATTCCGGTAACACGTTTAAATGCAGTACTGAAGTGAGAAATGCTGCTATAGCCAAGTGTATTAGCCACATCTGTAACAGATAAGCGTTTTTCTTGCAGCAGTTCTTTAGCTTTATTTATTCTCAGCTGCTGCTGATAGTCGTGAATGGTAGTGCCGGTTAGCGCTTTAAATCCTTTTTTAAGATAACATTCATTAATAGCCACTTTTCTAGATAACTCTCTTATAGTAATGGGTGTTTCTAAATTTTGGTCTATTATGTTTTTTGCATCCTGAATTTTATCTCTTTCCGATTCAAAAGCTAAAAATCTACATGCCGGTACCTGGCAGGTGGTAAAAGGTATGGTAATACACTCTAGTGCACGCCTTAGTAACTGTGCAACAATTTGGCTTTGCTGCAACATGCGTGTTATAGGTGTCAATTCGGGTGTTTGTTTTAACTGATCAAGTAGCGTTTGCGATTGTGCACATACCGAAAATTGCTGCTCTGTAGTTTGGTCGAACCTAAAAGGTTGATTGGCCATAAGCACATCTGCTGGAAACTGATCGAAGAAGCCCGGGTAAAATGTTACAGAAATCACATCGGCTACGCCATCTTGTGCATTATCAGCAAATAATAAATAACAAAGCTGTAAGCAAAATTTACCATTGTCTATAGGAAATAAGTATAGCTTTCCTATTTCATCAGGCTCATTATTATTAAGGTAGGCTACATCTAAATACTGAACTTGTATATAATTATTAACAACTACATCATTGATACCCATGATGCGGGTATCGGCACCTATAAAACGCTCCAGCGGAGTTAGTTTTTTGGTCTTGTTGGTAGTAATTGTTTTTGGCATGGTACAAAGTTAAAGGGGTAACTACTCTTAAAATATCAAAGGAAAGTAAAAATTGGTTTTATGATGCTCCTGACGGGTCAAGGAAACCTTCTATTACCCACCACCTAAACCGCTCTAGCATTACAAATTTGCTCCACTGACCTTTTATTAGAAAGCCTAAGCCGTAGGCTACCGCATAGCCCCACTTCAAAATATATTCTATAAATTTTACTATCTGTGCTCCGGTTTGGCCTTTTAGACGCAATCTTTCGCCCCCGCCTATACCTCTACTATGTCTTTTTACGTAATGTTTGTCAAATTTGTTGCCTTCCACAGCATGTTTTACCCATACGTGTGGCAGATAGTAAACATCATGACCTGCTTTAAGTATTTTTAGGTAAATGTCCTTCTCTTCTGTAGCTATCAGGGCATTACCCTTGCGGCCAAGGTCGGCATTAAAGTAACCAACTTCATCAAATACTTTTTTTCTAAAGGCCATATTAGCCCCGCAAGGATATCTGTTGCCTGTAAGTTTCTTAATGTTAGGCCCCAAGTCAAAATTGCCTACAAGCCCAAAAAAATATTTTGAGTACCATTCAGGTATGTCGGTAAGGAAGTAGGGTACTATTTTACCTCCGGTAGAGTATACTTCGGGATGCTCATCAAAGAATTGAGCAATAGAAGCCAACCAGCCGGGCTGCGCCATAGAATCATCGTCTAAAAAAGCAACTATTTCGCCTTTAGCTTCTTTAGCACAGCGGGTACGGGCATGTGCTACCCCTTGCTGATGCTCTACATAGTAGCTAAAGTTATAATCCGGATGTTGTTGTTTATAAGCACTTAATAGCTCTAATACATTGTCTGTACTATTATTGTCTACAACAATTACTTCAAATTTAGATTTGTCAAAGTCTTGATTAAATATGCTTTCTACAGCTTTTATAACAAAGCGAGCTCTATTATAAGAACAAAGAACAGCAGAGATTTTAAAAGTATCAGACATGGTGCAAAAATAAACTTAGTTTGGACATATAGCCATATGCTTACATAGAGTGCATTAATATAGTTTATACTTATTGTGTCAGTTTTTTAAGGTTGTTAACGGGTGTTAACAAATGTTGGCAATGTTTTTGGTTAAAGACATTTAACTAAATCAATACCAATGAAAGGAAAAAAGAATCTACTAAGCGTAATGATGATGGCCCTACTAGCTCTAGGGTGGCAAAGTTGTAAAAAATCTGATAACAACAGTACATCTACTTCTGGAGATATGGTGCTGTCTATTCAGACCGGGGCACGTTCTACTAGCCCTGATGGTAATATTAGCTATTCTGCCGTATTGGTAGATAAAAATGGAGCTACATCTACACCTAGTAGTGTTAGCTGGAGTGTTTCAGCATCTGGTGGTGGTAGCCTAGGTTCGTTTTCGGGCAGCGGAGCATCAGTAACATTCGACCCTTCTGCTGTAGGGTATGGTACCATTACTGCATCTGCTACAGTAAATGGCAAAACCTACACTGCTAAAGTGCCGATAAATGTTTATACCCCAGGTTTGTTTACAGTTGTTCCATCGGCTGTAATTTGGACAACTAATGCGGGTACAATTGATTTGAACCCGGTATACATTGGTACTGAAACCACTACCTACTCTTACCAGTCTACAGATGAAAGTGTAGCAACAGTAAGCAGCACAGGTGAAATAACATTTAAGAAAACCGGTGA
This sequence comes from uncultured Flavipsychrobacter sp., assembly GCA_964461535.1. Classification (GTDB taxonomy): domain Bacteria; phylum Bacteroidota; class Bacteroidia; order Chitinophagales; family Chitinophagaceae; genus Flavipsychrobacter. Next base: position 23,540 of record CAYWUY010000001.1, on the reverse strand, counting down.
GTGTGCCATTAAGGTAACTGCAAACGGACTAAGCGGTAGCCCTTATGTATATGTACCAGTATTGGTAACAGGCATGCCTGAAGTAGCATTGCCTGTGGTAAGAGTGGCTGTAAACCCACCAAGCAGCGAATTGTTTAGAACACAAACTGTAGACCTTACTGCTAAAGCATATAATAGCGGTGGTAGCGAAACAAGTGCAACCTTTACATGGGCATCATCAGACCCATCTATAGCTACGGTATCTAATACGGGTAAGGTTACAGCTTTAGGTTTAGGCCATGCTGTAGTTACTGCTACCACTAATGGTATAGTAGGCCAAACAGAGATAGAAGTATTGCCTGATACTGCTATTATATTAACACCATATTTGGTAAACATAGCGGCAGGTGCTAACTACCAAATGACTGCTAAAACCTATAAGGTAGACAGATCTACCAGAGCAGTAACTGAGATAACTAACCCTGCACTTACATGGACTATTCCTACCTATGGTATTCCTGTGTTTGATATAGCTAGTGTTAATGCTAGCGGTAAAGTAACAATGAATACTAGTGCTACACCAGGTATGATGACATTTGTGGTGGCTGAGGCAGCTTCGCCAACAGTGCAACCGGGAGTAGCTACTATTATGGTTAGCGACTGCGATTGTGGTGCTACAACACCTGGTGTTACTCAAATAGGTTTAACATCTCCTTCTACAGTAAACATAAGCATTATGGGTGGTGCTACTGCCGATATAGTGGCTCAAGCGCAAGATGCTACAGGTGCTCCAGTATCAGGTGCTACATTGCACTACTGCAGCAGCAGCATGACGGTATGTACTGTAGATGATGCCGGTACCATAACTGGTGTGGCTCCTGGTACTGCTACTATTACTATATGTAATGGTTCAGTAAGCCGTACTATTACAGTTAATGTATCGTTTTAATTAGTTAATGATATTATTTATAGGCAGCCATCAACAAAATGTTGGTGGCTGTTTTGCTTTATATAGACTATTTTTGACCCTATGATGTTATCGTTAGACATAGTAGGAAAAAATGCCCTTATAGGTGGTAGTACGCAAGGTATAGGTTTTGCATCGGCTAAGGCTTTAGCTATGCTTGGTGCCAATTGTACATTAATAGCCCGAAATGAGGATAAGCTACAACAAGCTATAACTGAGCTAGATACTTCTAAAGGACAGCAACACAGCTATTTGGTAGCAGATTATAGCCACACTGATGCTGTACAAGCTGCCGTGGCTAAATTAGTAGCTGAAAAAAAGATACATATACTCATAAATAACACTGGTGGGCCGGCGGGTGGTCCTATTACAGCTGCAGATCCTCAAGAATTTTTGAATGCTTTTCAGCAACATTTGATTAATAACCATAACATTACCAAGCTGGTAATGGAGGGTATGAAAGCAGATGGCTATGGAAGAATAATTAATGTTATTTCTACTTCCGTAAAAATTCCTTTAAAGGGGTTAGGTGTTTCTAACACCATACGTGGTGCTGTAGCTAGTTGGGCCAAAACTATGTCAAACGAGTTGGCTCCGTTCGGGATAACCGTTAATAATGTTTTGCCCGGAGCAACATCTACAGAAAGATTAGATACAATAATTAATAACAAATCGGCTAAGACGGGAGCAAATAAAGATGATGTGACACATGAGATGATAGAGGAAATACCGGCTAAACGTTTTGGTAAGCCCGAAGAAATAGCCTCGGTAATAGCATTTTTAGCTACTCCGGCTGCTGCTTATGTAAATGGTACATCTATACCTGTAGATGGTGGTCGTACGGGTAGTATTTAGTTCATTTATAGTATTATGAGGTAATTTAATGCAACTGTTAACAATGTGTGTATTTTTACTGTAAGATAACAAGAGGCAGGCTGAAAAGCCTGCTTTTTATATTAACTTTGATAGAAACCGGATTATTATGTTTGATGACGACTATAACGACGACGACAATCTGGGTTCATTGGAAGATATTCTCAGACGATACGAGCAAGTAAAGAGAGGAGAGGCTGCCGGCATAATGGAGGAAGAGGAGTTTGAAGCTGTGATAGAATTTTATTTTCAAAACAGTAATGAAGAACAGGCGCTTCTTGCCTGTGATATAGCCCGTACTTATTATCCTTTTTCATCTTCAGTAATGTTGTTAAAGGCTGAAATACTCACGCAGTCGCAAAAGTATGGACAGGCTTTAAAAACATTGGATGAAATAGACCAATTTGATAATAACAACTTGGATTCAGTATTGTTGCGTTCAGATATTTTGATTGCTCAATATAAGTTTGACAGAGCTGCACTGTGGCTAGAGCAGCAAGCAGATAACTTTAGCGGGAAAGATAAAATAGAAATACTGCTGGAGCTTAGTGATGTATATGACGAGTGCGAAGAGTATGATGCAGTACTGGACACGCTTACCCGTGTAATAAAAATTGATAAACGAAACGAAGAGGCATTGCAGAAAATATGCTTCTGGTCAGAGTTTACAGACAGGCTAGATGAGAGTGTGGAACTGCACACTATGCTAACCGATGAAGACCCATACAACGCATTAGCTTGGTTTAACTTGGGTGCGGCTTATCAAGGCTTAAAGTTCTATGAAAAAAGCATAGATGCTTATGAGTATTGTGTGGCTATAGACGATAAGTTTGAGTTTGCTTACAGAAACATGGCAGATGCTTATATGCGCATGAAATGGTATGACAAGGCTCTAGAGGCCCTAAACCGTCATGTAGAGATAGGCAAGCCTGAGGATGTAATATTTGAGGCAATGGGCTATTGCTGGGAAAAGCGCAAAGACTATGGTAAAGCCAGATATTTTTACAGACAAGCATCGCAACTAAGCCCTACTGATGATGGCTTATTCTTTAAAATAGGTGAAACCTACGCTAGAGAGAAGCAATGGGAAAAAGCTGTAAAATCTTATTCTGTAGCCTTACACTTAAATAAAGACAATGCTTCTTACTGCATGGCTATAGGCGACTGCCTAATGGAAATGGATGTAAAAAGCGAGGCTATAGTATGCTATCTTAATGCCGTAAGATTGAAGCCCGGTAATAAAACAACATGGCTGGCATTGGTAAGAGGGCTATACTTAACCAAGTATTACGAAGAGTCGGTAATACAAGTAGAAGTAGCTAGAGAGCATTGTGGCGATAAAGCAGAGTTTTACTACTACCATGCCGCAGCATTATTTGAGATGGGTAAGGTAAAAGAAGCTATGCTACAGCTAGAGCAAGGATTAAGAATGGCGGTAAATAAAGTGAAAGTATTTACAGAGCTCAATCCTGAGTTTTTACGTCGTAGTGCCGTTAGCGAGCTGATAGCCCGCTACAAGAAAAAATAAATTTTCATTGTTTTATAGTAATTCGGGGATTGCCATTGCAGTCCCCGTTTTGCTTATATCACCCAGGTAAATTTAATACTATAGTTGGCACCCATATTGTATATACCATACCTGCCCGATGTGCTGTGGGTATAGTATTCAAAATACTTCAGTCGGTTAAGGTGAGATTGGTAAGCGGTATTGAATATATTATCGGCTTGTAATGCTATACGGCACAATGGCTTTTTGTGATGTAGAATAGTGGTGCCGGCTGTGGCAAATACTAGTGTATATGCAGCAGTAGGGGTTTCACTGTTGTCTACCCCATAAAATCTGTTTTGCATAGCATAGTATTGGCATCCTGCACTGATGTATGTGTTTTTTAATTTAGTGCTTCTTCTATAAGCATTATATTTTATTTCGCCCCTGGCATTAAATGGAGGAATAAGCGGTAAATAGCGGGCTGCTTCTCCATATTTGGCTATAAGCTGGTCATTTTTATTTAAGCCTACTACATAGGCTGCTCCAGCATTTATTTCTAGGCCTTTTAGGCAAGGTATGGCATAGTTGGCTTGTAGCTCGCCGCCATATAAATGAGCCTCAGCTTGTTGATACTGGTAAGTGCTATTGCCCGGCACCAATACTATAGGATTGCCTTGTGCATCAAATGCCCTGGCTTGATAAATATAGTTGCTAATGAAGGTATTAAATACATCTACTGCTAGGTTAATACCACCTATGCCACCTATTATACCAATGTCCTGTTGCCAGGTAAATTCCGGTTTAAAATTTCTGTTGCCCAAGTATACAATATGCGCACCCGGGTCTAGTCCATTAGAGCCTATTTCTGTTATGTTTGGTGCTCTATATCCTCTAGCAATATTCAACTTATATATCCAATTGTTTTTTGCAGTATAGGCTACACCTATACTGCCACTAATGCCGGTATAATGATGGCTATACGACGGAAATTGTAGCGTACCATTGTATTTGTCGCCTTTGTATCCAAATCCTGTAATGCTGTCAGTGCCTATATATTGGTCTTGCCAGTTTATAAATCTATTGTCAAATCTTACGCCGCCGGATACCTCAATTTGTTCAAATGATTTTTTGCTAAACACAAAGGCTCCAATGTCAAATAGTTGATAATCAGGTATGGGAAAGTCTGTAGCAATTCTACTTTTGTTCTGCTGATACATACCATTGCAACCAATAGTAGTATACCATTTTTTTATTTCAGGTAGTTGATACTTTAGATCGTAATTTATGGTGGCCAATGATAGGTCTAGGCCAGGCTGCGATGGTTGGGTAGGGTGGTTATATTCTTGCCTAATGTTATACTGATATGCAATTGAGCCACTAATTTCTTGCTGGTGAGGGAGTGGTATAAACAACTGCGCATAGGCTCTGTAGTGGCGAATATGCTGATGTAGTGCAGCAATGCTATACTGTTTGTATTGGTTGCCGGGTACTAGCGGACGCTTACTTATAGTGTCGGTATTGCTTTCATGAATTTGATAGGTAAAGGCTCTGCTAGCTGAATCTCTACTACCATCAGGAATTTCTTGAAGGTTATTATAGGCTGTAGCACCTATTCTTAGTCTACCCCATTTTTGACTTGTTTGTGTTAATATACTTAAGTGCTCTTCTCTAAAGCCGGTGTTATATACATATCCGTCTATACTATTTTTATAATCATGAGCCGTTTTTACAGATCCTCGTATTGTGGTTTGCCAGTTATTGAATGATTTGCCTATACCAGCAGATAAGCCACCGAGTCCGTTATTACTATGTGCTTCAATACCTACATCTCCATTCCATTTTTTCTCTTCATTAACTGTAGGTATCATATTAATTACCCCGGCAAGTGCATCGCTACCATATATAAGGCTAGCAGGGCCCTTTACTACTTCTACGCGCTCTATGTTTTGTTGGTCTACTTCTATTCCGTGCTCATCTCCCCATTGTTGTCCTTCTTGTCTTATACCGTCATACATGGTTAGTACTCTATTATAGCCAAGGCCTCTTATAAATGGTTTAGAAATATTAGGACCAGTAGTAACGGCAGTAACACCCGGTATACCTTTAGTAATGGCATCAATTATATTGCTTCCACCTTTCGCTTCTAGTTGTGCTTTGTTAGTTACTACAATAGGTACAGGGCTTTTTTTAAGTAAAGTAGCTCTGGTAACACCTGTTACCACTACTTCATTCAACTCCCTAGCACCTCCATACAGTTCAATGTTCATTTTTAAAGTGTCATTGCTAAGTAGGTTTATTTGTAGTTTTCTCGTATTGTAGCCTATTGCGCTCACTTCAATTTCATACTTGCCAGTAGTAGGTAGGCTAAGTATGTACACTCCTGTACTGCTGCTTATGCAGCCTATGGGCTGGTTGGTAACATGAATATTGGCATCGGCTATACAGTAGCCATTGTGGGTTATAGTGCCTGTAAGTACAGTACTGTAACACACACTAAAGCAGAAAAATAATAAGCAGCTTAAAATAAAGCTACGCAACATATAAAATATTTTTAGGCAAACTTATATCATAAATATGTTTTGTCAAAATAAAATAATTAGGTGCGTCTAATTTTTGAAAAGCTCCCATTATTGTAACTTTACAATATGTCAGCCATTCAAACACTTTCCGAAGAGAATTATCTAAAAACCATTTTTAAGCTGGGTAGGCCGGGTCATGCTGAGAAAATAAGCCCTACTGCCATAGCTGAATCTTTAGGTAATAATCCGGCTTCGGTGGTAGACATGATAAAGAAACTGGTAGATAAAAAGCTGATTCAGTACGAAAAAACCAAAGGTGTAAAGCTTACTGATAAGGGCAAAAAAGCTGCCTTAAATATTGTGCGTAAGCATAGGCTGTGGGAGGTATTTCTGCAAAACAAGTTGGGCTATGCTTGGGATGAGATACATGAAATAGCAGAACAGCTAGAACACATTCATCACCCAGACTTAGCAGATAAACTAGATGCTTATTTAGGTTTTCCTCAGTTTGACCCGCATGGCGACCCTATACCGGGCTCGAATGGCGAAATGCCCGCTAGGGCAGGCATTCCGCTGGATGAAACTATATTAGGAAAAGCGTATCATGTGGTAGGTGTAAGAGATACGGCATCTCCCTTTTTGCAGTATTTAAAAATGCTGCAAGTAGCAATAGGTACGCCTATTGTAGTAACTGAAAAAATAGCTTTTGACGATTCTTACATTATTAAAGTAGCAGACTTACAACCCTGCACAGTATCTAAAAAGTTTGCACAGAATGTTTTGGTTGTAGAGGTGCGTTAACTGTTGTCATCTAGCTCCAGTTCATCTGTATCAGCAGGTCTGCTTAGTTTGTACTTTTTAGCAAAGTTGCACCACGAGCAGTCTTCTTTACCGCAGCCAGTATTGAATTCATGATTCATTATAGAGGCGTAGGTATTTTTCAGTTGGTTCATAACCGTTAACTCATCTTGCGGGAATATGGGAACTATATAGTTTTTATACTTACCGAATTTATCTTTTTGTAAATAGTCAAATCTGCCGGTACTTACCTTCCAGTGTCTATCTTCATAGTTTTCTATTGCTATTTTGTAAAACACCATTTGTCGCCAGTAGTCACCGCCGTTGGGGTTAGCCTCAGTAGGACTAGCTACTGCCTGGCTTAGCGATCTGTCAGGGTCACCTGTTTTATAGTCTATTACAGTTATGTTATTACCGTCAAGTTCTATTTTGTCTATTTTGGCAGTTATAGGTACACCTTCCAGCGTATATCTAGGTATTTTAAACTCTATTTCTACGTTGGTGCTAAATGTAGTAATGTTAGCATCGTAGTACTCTTCCAGTAGTGCCACGCCTTGTTCCATGCGTCTTTTATACTGTATTTCTGTAAAGCAAGAAGACTCTTGATACATGCCGGTTTCAAAGAATTTCAGTAGTTCTTCTTTAGTAGGAAATTCCCCTTGTCGGCTTTTCATCTCAATAAATAAACGCTCTAGTGCATAGTGTATAGCACTACCAAAGGCTAGAGCATCATTACGCTGAAATGGCACTTTAAGAATTTGCTCATAATAGAATGCTAGCTGGCAGCGCAAATATTTAGATAGCGTAGTTACACTCATGGTTAGTTGCTGCAGTGCCTTTTCAATTATACGGGAATTAGCCATTCTTATTTTAACCGTTTCTACAGGTTCTAAAGCCCATTTCATATGTTCTACCAGGTATTCAGCATCCATAGATTTGTACACTCTATCATTAGCCTCTGATATTTCATCTATAAACACACTGTTTTCTATGGCTTTACCTGAATTGTCGTTAGTAGCGTAAGAAATGTATAAGTGTTGTTTTGCCCTAGTAAGAGCCACATAAAACAGCCTACGTGCTACCTCTACTTTATAGCTTTTATCGGTATCGTCTTCAGTAGCGGTTATAGTGTCGGGTAGCTTAAATATGTTGTTAGAGCCTCTTTTTTCTTCCCAAAAGTTTTTAGTACACCCTATTAAGAATACATATTCAAACTCATTTCCTTTAGAGCTATGTGCCGTATACATTTGCACGCCATAGTCGTTCTGTACCACACGATATACAGGCAGGCTAATGTTTTCATCTAGCATTTTTTGTACTACTTGCAAAAAGGCTATAGGCTTGGTATTAGGTGCCCTCAGGTGAGTATCTTTTACAAAGTCGAAAAAGGTATACAACACCTGCATATACCATAGGTGGTCGGGTTGTTTTAGTAAGTAGGCTACAATGCCACTTTCGTATATTATTTGCTCAACCAATAGTGGCAATGGTTGTGTGGTTTGTATACGCTCCCATTTCTCAAGGTTGTTACTTAGGTTGCGTATAGCCTCGGCATTAGCCAGGTCCATAGTTTCTAAGTGCAGATGGCTTCCTATTACCATCCTCCATTTAGGGGGTATATTATTTTTCTTACTGTTTTGCATATACAATGCAAGCTGTGCTATATCTGTAGGCTCTATGCCATAGTAGGGACAGTGCATTAGCTCAAACAGTAGTTCTTCGCCATTAAATATCTTCTGCTTTTCTTTAACTATATAGTTGAGTATAAGTAGTATCTGCTCTATAATAGGTTCTTGCAGCACGTTAAATGGGCGTTTAACGTTATAGGGAATGCCTTTGGTTTCAAACAGTTTTATAATGTTATCGGCTTGCTTGTGCTGTGCATATAATATGGCTACATCTTTAAGAGATATACCGCTATTGTGCAGCGTTTCAATTTGGCTTACTACATCAGCTTCTTCGCAAAGTATATTGTTATACACGTTTACAACAGGCTTAATGGTTATTTCATGCTCTGTAAATCGTGGTGCTGCTGCTACAATATTTTTATTCAGTTGTAGTTCGTGCAGTTGATTAATAAGCCTTTGTTTGTTATGCTGTATGGTAAGTAGCGCTTTGTCTATTACATGCTGAGAAGAGCGATAATTTTCCGGTAGTACTACAATTTTTATGGTCTCTTTATATCTGTTATAGTAGTCTGTTATATTCTTAATTCTTGCACCCTGAAATTCATAGATGCTTTGGTCATCATCACCTACTACAAATATGTTAGGGTCTTCCCAGTAAGATGTCAGTTGGTTAATTAGTTCGTTTTGTGAACCATTAGTATCTTGAAACTCATCTACTAGTATGTACTGATAGCGCTCTTGATAGCTTTGCAGCATCCACGGATATTTCTGAAAAGCGTCTAACACCCACAGTATCATATCATTGAAGTCATACCTGCCCATCTCCTTCATCTGTTCTTGGTAGATTTCAAAGAGCGATGCGGCTGCTTTGGTATTTAGCATTTTGCGGGTTTCTTCATCTACTTGCTTTTGTTTTACATCTCCGGCCTTGTAGTCTTTGCCATTCTTCTTGTATATGTATTCTTCTCTTTCCGGCAGCGATTGTATATAAGCGTCTATTTGTTCAGCCATATATGCCGAACTGTAGTGCTCTTTCTTCATTAAGTCAAAGAGGCTTTCTAGTCTTGGTATATCAGAGTAGATATTGCCACTTAACTTCCTTAGCAGATGCCCTTGTGGTAGTTCTTCTAGTATTTTATATAACAGTTCTTTTCTTTCTAGGTCGGTAATGGGTTGTAGGGTTTTTACGCTGAAAAACTCACTATTGGCCTGTATGATATTATTACAAAAGGCGTGGAAAGTAAAAATATTCACCTTATGAGCTGCCGAACCCACTATTTGCACCAACCTTCTACGCATGGCATTGGTAGCTTCTTCAGTGTAAGTAAGGCATAATATTTCTTGGGGCTGCACCTGAGCTTCACTTCTCATTAGGTTAGCTATCCGCATAGATAGCACCTCGGTTTTTCCTGTTCCCGGTCCTGCTATTACCATTACGGGGCCATAAATAGTGTTTACTGCTTCTTTTTGGCGGTCGTTTAGTTTGTTATATCGTTCTAGGAATAGGTCTTCGTTTACTATCATTGTATGGCTACTGTTATATGCATGAAGGTAGTAAGAAAATACGGCTCCTAGGTGCAGATTTAGGTCAATATTATGGTGCTTACATGCCTAAATAGCCCTGAAAGGCTATATTTAGTTAGCATAGGCATAGTGCCCTTTTGAGTATTAAATAGTACCTTTGCGCATTAATTTTGATATATATGTTGCCCATTCAGTTATTCAGGCAGAATAAAGATTTGGTGTTAGAAGGCATCAAAAAGAAGAATTTTAAAGAGCTGGAGCTAGTAGATACTATCATAGCCCTAGATGAACAACGTCGTCATAAACAAGCTGAGAACGATACTATAGCAGCCTCGGTAAATGCTGCATCTAAAAGTATAGGCCAATTAATGGCTAAAGGCCAAAAAGAAGAGGCTGAAAAACTAAAGGAAGAAGTAGCTAACAATAAAGAAAAAGGTAAAGCAATAGCTACTGAATTAGCTGCTTTGGAAGAGCAACTGGAAGAAGCACTGGTAAAAGTCCCTAACCTGCCTCATGCAAGTGTTCCGTATGGCAAAACTCCTGAAGAGAATGAAATAGTGCGATCTGGTGGAGAATTACCTACACTTACCGATTACAAATTGCCTCATTGGGATTTAGCCGATAAATATAAATTAATCAACTTTGAGCTGGGCAATAAAATTACAGGTAGCGGGTTCCCTGTATTTACAGGTCAGGGTGCTAAGTTGCAACGTGCACTGATACAGTACTTCCTTAACTATAATACCGATGCGGGATATATGGAATATGCTCCGCCGTTTATGGTAAATGCTGACAGTGCCAGAGGAACAGGTCAGCTTCCTGATAAAGAAGGGCAAATGTATCATGTGCAAGATGATGGTTTTTATTTAATACCTACTTCAGAAGTTCCGGTTACTAATATTTATAGAGATACTATACTTACTGAAAAAGAACTTCCGGTAAAAATGACGGCCTATTCACCATGTTTCCGCCGCGAGGCCGGTTCTTATGGTAAAGATGTAAGAGGCTTAAACAGAGTACACCAGTTTGATAAAGTAGAGATAGTGCAACTAGCCCATCCTTCAACTAGCTATCAACAGCTAGAAGAAATGGTAAGCCATGTAGAGCGTTTATTACAGTCTTTAGAGTTGCCTTATCGTATACTTCGCCTATGTGGTGGAGATATGAGTTTTACATCGGCATTAACTTACGATTTCGAAGTGTTTAGCGCCGCTCAAGAACGTTGGCTTGAGGTAAGCTCTGTGAGTAATTTCGAGAACTTCCAAACCAACCGTATGAAAATACGCTTTAAGGATGAGTCTGGTAAAACTCAGCTAGCCCATTCATTAAATGGTAGTTCTTTGGCATTGCCTCGTATTATAGCTTGCTTGCTAGAAAATAATCAAGGTGCAGATGGTATAGCAATCCCTAAGGCATTACAGCCCTATTTTGGTAAAGATAAAATCAGCTAAATCAATTCATATTCATGATTCAACGTAAACAGTCTATATGGTTGCTGATAGCAGCAGTGTCAAGCGGTCTTACGCTATTGGTAGATGTCTACCGTGCGCAGTATGCCGATGGTAGCAGCAAAGCCATACGTATTGCAGATCATTATCCATCATTATTACTAGCGTTAGTATGCACTATAGTGCCACTTATAGCCATATTTTTATTCAATGTGCGTAAGCGTCAATTATCTATGTCGTTTGTGGCTATATTGTCTAATATATCACTTGTAGGTATGATGTTATCTAGGGTGGGTAGCCTTTCTAAACAAATGCCTGCGCCTACTAGCGGAAGCTACTGGATAGCTGCTGTACTTCCTGCTGTTTCGCTTATATTTTTGATATTAGCAATAATGGGTATTCGTAAAGACGAAAACTTGGTGAAGTCTATGGATAGACTCAGATAATGTTATTATTACTTAATTATTATATGGGGTTGAAACACAATAGTTTCAACCCTTTTTTGTAATATTATAATGCTATAAACACTATATTACCGCCTTTTTTGTAGGTATAGTGTTTATAAGTCTTAACTTTGCTCCTCTAATTAAAAAAATATGCAATTTCTGGATTTTGAAAAACCACTTGAGGATCTATACGCTCAGATAGGAAAACTAAACGAGCTGGCTGAAAAAAATCACGTAGATGTATCAAGCAGCATTCGCGAGTTAGAAAATGCGATTGTAAAATCAAGAGAACAAATATATAGCAGCCTTACTCCTTGGCAGCGTGTTCAGGTAAGTCGTCATCCTGAGCGTCCATATACATTATACTATATCGAGAAGATATTTAACAACTTTACCGAACTATTCGGCGATCGTCAGGTAAAAGACGATAAAGCCATGGTAGCCGGTATGGCAGAACTTGACGGTATGCCGGTAATGGTTATGGGGCATCAGAAAGGTACTAATACCAAAATGCGCCAGTTGCGCAATTTCGGTATGGCTAACCCTGAAGGCTACAGAAAAGCATTGCGCTTAATGAAGATGGCTGAAAAGTTCAATCGCCCTATAGTTACCTTCATTGATACTCCGGGTGCATTCCCAGGCTTAGAGGCCGAAGAGCGCGGACAAGCTGAGGCTATTGCCCGCAACCTGTTTGAGATGGTCAACATGCGTGTGCCTGTTATCTGTATTATAATAGGTGAGGGTGCATCGGGTGGTGCACTAGGTATAGGCGTAGGCGATAAGGTTACTATGCTTGAGAATACTTGGTATACGGTTATTTCTCCTGAGTCTTGCTCATCTATACTATGGCGCAGTTGGAACTTTAAAGAAAAAGCCGCTGAGCAATTAAGACTTACTTCTAAAGACATGAGCCAGTTTGGCTTGGTAGACGATGTGTTGCCTGAACCATTAGGCGGTGCACACTCTGACCCTGAGCAAATGGCAGCTACTATAAAGCAATACCTAATTGACTCTATCGCAGAATTAAACAAACTAGACCCTGAAACTAGGATTAGTAACAGAATTGAAAAATTCTCTAAAATGGGCTTTTACGATGAGGTATAGCCCCATTGTTTATCTGCAAAAACAACCAATTATTTAAAAATGTCAAAAAAACTAAAGGGTACCGGGGTAGCATTGATTACACCCTTTAACACCGATGGCAGTGTAGATTTTGCTGCACTAGAAGTATTGGTGAACAATGTAGTCAAAGGGGGCGTAGATTTTTTAGTAGCATTAGGCACCACTGCCGAAACTGCAACACTATCTACACAAGAGAAGCAAGATGTTCTTGCTGCAATTATTAAGTATAACGATTCTAGAGTACCTGTGGTATGCGGCATAGGTGGCAACAGTACTCAAGAAGTTATTGAGCAGATTAATCTGTTTGATTTAAGAGAAGTAGCTGCTATACTAAGTGTTACTCCTTATTATAACAAGCCTTCTCAAGAGGGCTTATACCAGCACTTTAAGGCTGTAGCCGCTGCTACATCTAAGCACATTATTCTTTACAATGTGCCAGGCCGTACAGGTGTTAATATGCTTCCGGCTACAGTAAAACGTTTAGCACAAGAGTGCAACAACATAGTAGCTATAAAAGAAGCATCAGGCAATATGAGCCAATGTATGGAGTTGGTAAAAACTTTGCCTGCCGATTTTATAATACTTTCAGGTGATGATGATTTAGTGGTATCGCAGATGGCTATAGGTATGGAAGGTGTTATATCTGTAGCGGCTAACTGTTTCCCTAAAGATTTTACCGAAATGGTAAACTTAGCCATAGTGAACAAATACGATAAAGCTAGAAAGCTCCACTATAAGCTGCTTGATGGTATAGGTTTATTGTTCGCAGAGGGTAATCCTGCAGGTGTTAAAAACGTACTTAGCCAAATGGGGCATATCAAAAATGTCCTGCGTTTGCCGCTGGTTCCGGTTAGTGAGGCCACACACAATAAAATATCAGACTTTATAATGACCTTATAGAAATTAATAAAACCGGCCTCTGGGTCGGTTTTATAATTTTATATGCTTCCTCACCTATTTTTGCAGCATGATTACGGGTGTTAAACATATTATTTTCGACTTAGGCGGTGTATTACTGAACATAGACTACCAACTTACCGAACAGGCATTTATAGATGCAGGTATTACCAATTTTGGTCAGCTCTATTCTCAGTTAGCACAAACAGATTTGTTTAACAGACTGGAAACAGGTAAGATAGATAGGAAGACTTTTTTTAACGACTTAAGAGCCATAAGTGGGGTGTCTCTTGATGATGCTACCATAGTTAAATGCTGGAATGCTATGTTATTAGATTTTCCGCTTCGCAGATTACAAATATTACAACAACTTAGGCTGTATCATGACTTAGTGTTGCTGAGCAATACCAATGAAATACACGAGCAGGCATTTAATAAAATATTGATGGACGCAAATGGAATACCTAGCATTGGTGTATTTTTCGATAGGGTATATTTATCGCATAGGGTAGGCATGCGTAAGCCCGATGTAGAGATATTCAGTAGGGTGGTTGAAGAATGTGGTTTTAAGCCGGAGCATACTTTGTTTATAGACGATAGCCCACAGCACGTAGCAGGGGCAAAACAGCTTGGTATACAAACCATATATCTGGAAAAGGGGATGACCATTGAAAAAGATATTTTTAAAGCAGTAACTAAAGACTAAGTGTTTTAAGAAACCTTTAAGAACCGCCCATAACAGTAGCACGTATATATATCATAACCACTTAACACCCCAATTAAAATTATGCGATATCTAACATTTGCTATCATACTGCTTACAGGCGTTTTAACAGTAGGTTGCGTAAACGGACAAAACAAAAAAAATAATACAATGACTAGCGCAAAAGACAATAATCCATACTACAGCAGGACAGATACTACTCCGCTAAAAGTAACTAATGAAGAATGGAAAAAAATACTCCCTAAAGAAGTATATTATGTAGCTAGAGAAAAAGGCACCGAGTGGGCTTTTTCAGGTAAGTATTGGGACACCGATGTGCCGGGTATGTACTATTGTGCTGTATGTGGCAATCCTTTGTTTCGTGCAGGTGCTAAGTTTGCCAGTAGCTGCGGATGGCCTAGCTTTTACGAGAGCATAAAGCCTAATAGTGTAAAATATACTCCGGATTATTCTCACGGTATGGATAGGGTAGAAGTTACCTGTGGTCGCTGCGATAGTCACTTAGGACATATATTCGATGATGGTCCTGCACCCACATATAAGCGCTTCTGCATGAATTCAGCTGTGCTGGATTTTGAACCTGAAAAGAAAAAATAGACATAAAAAAAGACCGGAATCACCGGTCTTTTTTTATAGTATCCCTACCACTAAAACGTCCATCTAAACATAGGCACCGGGAAGAAGCCTTGTTGATAGTTAGTTACTACTTTGCCTTTATACACATCGTAGCTTTGGTTAAATATATTTTGGTGATTAGTTATGTTTTGTAAGTCTAGAGAAAACTCCATGGTGCTCTTTTTTAACTCTCTTTTATACGATAGTTTAATATCTAGTCTAAAGTAATCGTCTTGTTGTTGAGAGAAAGCATGTTGTTTATCATAAACGGCTTCGCCTGCAGCTCTTGATGCATCTATTAGTATTGGTGTCAGGTATTTGCCGCCTATGCTAGATGCTTTAATGTTAAAGGCTAGTCTGTTTCCTTTGTTACCTATAGCCCATTCTTTACCAGCTAAGAAGTTAGCTGCATAGCCTGTATTATAGGCTGTATTACGTTCCACTCCATCGCTACCCTCGTATCTCGAATTGATATAAGAGGCGGTAATTAAAAAGTAGTAGCCCTTGCTTAAAAACTTCTCCACAGTTAGTTCAGCACCATAGTTGCTACCCTTGCCTTTGTTCACTAGGCTATCTTCGTTATCTAGGCTAAACGTAGAGCCTGAGTTAAGGGCAGAGTATGACGACGGATTTTGTGTTACGGGCACATTATCTAGTGCTTGATAATAGGTTTCTGCTTTTATGCGTATGTCTTTGGTAACATTTACATTATAGCTTAATACTACATGCTGGCTACGAGTGAAGCCAAGTTGCTTATTGGTTTCGGCATATCCGGTTGCTGTGGGCGTTTGCACAAAGTAGGTATATATATTCTGTGCCTGATTATGCATGCCATAGCCTAAGCTAACGGCATTTTTAGTATTTATACTATATCTAAAGCTTAACCTTGGTTCAGCGGCAAAACTTTCATTGAGGTCTAAGTATTGAAAGTGCATACCCGCTACCATAGATAAGTCTTTATTAAAGCGGTGCTTCCATTGTGCATAGGCTTGCTCTTGCCCCATACTGCCTTTCGCATTGTTATATACCACATCAGCCTTGTTGGGGTACATTTCTTTATACAAGGTATTAAACGTTGTGTTCTCATAAGTTATACCTGCTTGTATATTGTCTTTGCTACTAAACTTATGTAGGTACACCCACTGCAAGGCTAGCTTACCGGTTTTAAAGTCGGCCAGCTCATTAGCATATTTACTTTCATCTATATTGCTTATAGAATCTCTGGTATAGTGCTGGAAAGTAGTAGAATAGCCTGCTATCAAGCGCATGGTAGTCTTTTCAGACTTGGTATAATCTAGAGATGCTCCCGTAATAGTAGTGGTAAACTTACTTCTGGTATCTGCAAATCTGTCCCCGCCATACAAGTCAGGTTTTGTGGTATCTACATCTTTACCTAGAAAATCAGCTTTACTATCCCCGGCTAGTCCAAATACTGAAACCTTGAATTTTTTATTCAGTCGGCTAACTAGTTTATAATTAACATCCTGGTATATGGGCACAGCATTACCCGTTCCTAAGTTCAGTCCTAACGATTTAAATACCCCTAGTGTGCTGTATCTATAGTTAATCAGGTAAGTAGTTTGCTTGCGCTTGCCTATAGGTCCTTCTGCTCCTCCTTCAAATCCATTAAAACCTACTTGTGCTACATATTCCGGTTTTTGTGCGTTACCCTCGCGCAATCTGATATCAAATACACCCGCTAGGGCATTACCATACTGTGCCGGAAAAGCTCCCGTAAGAAAGTCAGATTTATCAATGTTATTATTGTTAAGCATACTCACCGGGCCACCTGTACTATTAAGTGTACCAAAGTGGTTAGGGTTGGGCGAGTTTAGGCCGTCTATTTGCCACAGCATACCTGTAGGCGCATTTCCTCTTACTACTATATCGTTGCGGCTATCGTTACCAGCCACTATACCCGCAAAGTTGGCTGCCATTCTCGATGGGTCGCCCAATGCACCGGCATAGCGTTTGGTTTCATCTACGTTAAACGATCGGGCACTTACCATGGCCATATCATTAATGGTAGCATTTTTATCCTTACTTCGGCTATATACTACCTCTACCGAATTAAGGGTTTTTACTGCCTCCTGTAGCGATACGTTCAGGTTCACCTGCTTGCCCGATGTTACATCTATATCGTTCAGCACTTTAGTTTCGTAAGATACATAGGATATTCTCAGCGTATGCCTGCCTATGCTGATGCTGTCTATGTCAAATTTGCCTAATGAGTCGGTTGTAGCTCCTCTTACAGGTTCTTGATCTATAACCGTTACTATTACTCCGCTAAGTGGTGCCCCTGAGGCCTCATCTATTATGCGTCCCGTAATATGTTGTCTTTGTTGTGCTTGTGCATTAAAAGTAGTTGCAGCAAGTAGAATAATTGGTACTATGGCGTTTTTCATCTTAATCAGATTTTTACGCAAAATTCATACCATTACATTAATTCTTCATTGATTTGGATCAAGAAATTAAACACTGTTTATTTTGTTATCGTAGTATATTTTCCTTGCTTAATGCGTGCTTTTACCCGACTAAGTGCTTCGGGCGTTATGCCTAAATAGGAGGCTATCATATATTGCGGAACGCGCTGCAATAGCCAACCTTCTTCTGCTACAAGCCTGAGATAGCGTTCTTCTATACTTTCTTTATTCAGCGATTCTGTTCCTAAGTGCATTTCTATAAATAAACTTTCAGCCACCAGTCGCCCAAGTTTATTAGCTTCAGCCGGAATCTCTTCATACAGCAGTTGCAAGTTTTCGTAAGAGGTTTCTACTACTTCGCTGTCTTCAAGTGCTTCTAAATATAGCGTTGACGGTTTTCTGGTAAGAAAGCTGTTATAGTCGCTCACATAAGTGTTTTCATTAAAGAAGCATAGGTTTTTGTCTTTACCTTCTATAATGTAATACATGCGAATGATGCCACTATTTACAAATGAAATTTGGTTGCACACTTGTCCTTCTCTTAGCAGAAATTGACCCTTTTTTACTTTCCTGTAAGTCAGTCTTTTTTCACACTTCAGCCAGCTTTCATCAGTTAGTGTAGGCACCAGATATTCATAAAAACTGCGCAGTTGTCTAAATCTAGAATCTGTAGACATAAATAGTTATATAAAGTACATAGCAAATGTAAATGTTTGAAAGACATGCATAAAATAAAATAGGCCACCATCTATTTGATGGCAGCCTATTTAACTAATTTATAATAAACCGTTTAGCGCAACAAGGTTATGTTACCGGTCTTTTTCATTTTTTTGTTGGTGTAAGACGATATGGCTTCTATATCATATACATATACCCCCATTGGTTGTGCTGTACCGTTATACATGCCGTCCCATCCTTCGTTAATGTTTGTAGTTTCAAACACCATCACACCCCATCTGTCATATATTCTAAAGTGCTTCAAGCTTGCTATACCGAAAGCATTTAGTTTAAAGATGTTATTAGGGCCATTACCCGGGGCAAATGCATTAGGTATATGGTATTCTACCTCATCATTTAAGTGAATGTATATAGAATCGCTAACTGAACAACCATACTCTGTGGTGCCCGTTGCTATGTACATAATATTACCTTCAGGAGTAGCTATTGGGTCTATGCTGTTATAAGCACTCAACCATTCTGAAGGGAACCATGTAACACTTGTACAGTTAGTTTGTGGTTGTATGTGATAGCTCTGACCAGGATACATAACTACTGAATCACCTGCATTTATAGATAATACCGCCGATGGATAAACTGTAATATCTGCTGTTGCAGTATCAGTACAGCCATACTGGTTGGTACTTACTACCGAGTAAACTATTGAAGTAACAGGGTTAGCTGTTATAGTAGCTGCTGTAGTATCGCTTAAATAATACCATGGCATCCAGTGGTAAGTAGAGAATGGATTAGGATCGGTAGCAGATAAGGTTACTGTTGTATTAGTGCATATTGCTGTTTGCGAGGCTGCAAGTGTAACCGTAGGTTTAGGATTCACCACTATCTGTATAGAATCTATAGGGCTTGTACAACCATTTACAGTCTGGTCTAGATAGAAGAAATATACCCCCGGTACATCGGTAGCCGGTACAGGAGCTGTAGTGCTAAACGTACCTCCGGCACTACTGGTATACCAATGTACTATTCTAGAGTCTACCGGAGTCAATACCGATGCTACATCGTACTGGCAATAAGTAATCCAGGTAACCCATGGTTCCCCGGGCGACTGTATTATTTGCACATCAATAGTACCCGTTTTAAAACATCCACCAGGTTCAGTAGCTGTTACCGTATAGGTGCCTGAATATTCTACCTCTGCAGGTATACGGTTTACCAAACCACCGCTAGAATCTGCAAAGTTGTATGGGCCTTGCCACATAAACGTATTGCCTATTTCGCTGATGGCTGTAAGTTTCAGGGTGTCTCCGGAGCATACCGGGCTGTTACTGCTTATATTAAGTGTAGGAGTATTGGTAATATCTACATACATAGTATTAAATGCCCTACATGGACCTAAAATAGCATATACGGTATATAATCCCTCTGCTGCAGGTGTTACATTGGTTATTACAGGGTTTTGCTCCGTAGCACTAAAGGTGTTTGGTCCGTTCCATAAGTAGGTTACACTAGCTGTAGTATCGTCTGCAAATAAGTTCAGTGTATTTCCCTCGCACACCGGAGAATTACTTGATAGTATTGGTGTTCCCGGAGTTTGATTAATGCTTGCATAAATGAAGCTTGTTGGTGATATACACCCATTCAAAATCTCATATACCTGATAGAAGCCGGTGGCTTCCATAGGCGCATTTAGTATAGATGGGTTTTGTATGGTACTAGAGAACCCATTGGGCCCACTCCAATAGTAGATACCACCTGTAGGTGTAGCCATGGCAGAGAATGTAAGCAGAGTCCCCGAACAGACCGGCGCATTGGTTCCGACGACGGGTGCGCTAGGCGTTTGGTAGATATTTGCAAACGTTACACTATTATTGCTACACAGACCTAGAGTTGCGGTTACTGTATAGTTACCCGTCATGAAAGACGGCGTATTGTATATTACAGGATTTTGACTGGTAGAGGTAAAAGAGCCTGGTCCTGCCCAAGAGTAGGTAACTCCCGCTGTTGTGTCTAGGCTATACAATTCAAGAGTATCTCCTGAGCATATAGATGAGTTATTCCATGACAATGGTACGGCAGGTGTAGAGTCTACACGCATATATACAGTTCTATAGGTAGTACAGCCGTCATAGGTCATATACAAAGTGTAAATACCTGTAGCAGCAGTTACCAAAGGACTTATGGTAGGGTTCTCCATAGTTGAAGTAAATCCATTAGGACCCACCCAGTTGAATGTTGCTCCCGCTGTATCTAGCGTTACCACAAAAGTATACGATGCACCTGAGCACTTAGGTGTAGGTATCATCATATCCGGTATAGGCGGCGTAGAGCGTATTCTTATATGCACAGTATCGTACTGATAGCAGGTAAGAAATGCTGATATAGGTAATGATGCCTGTAAAATATAATTACCCGTCTGCGCTGTAGTAGCAGAAGAAATAATTGGATTTAAAACAGTTGTTGCAAACCCTGCCGGCCCACTCCATGATAAAGAAGCGCCTGCAGTTGAGTCAAATCCAAATAGTTGGAACGAACTTCCTGAGCATATAGAGGTATCACTTATGGAGGCATCTGGCTTATGCAGCTTGTATATCTGTATTCTTACCGATGTAGTATCCTTACAACCATTTAAGTTGGCATATACAGTGTAAGTCCCGGTATCATCGTAGTCAGAGTTGTAGATAACAAAGGATTGTGCTGTAGATGTAAAACCGTTGGTAGTGTTTATCCAGCTATAGGTTTGCCCTACCGAATCTGGCCCGGCAGCTATAGTTATGCTATCGCCACTACACACCGGAGCATTTGTTGCAATGCTGATGTCTGGTTTATGCTTTATAACCACATGCGTATAGGCAGTATCTGGCACGCCACTCACAGTTTTTATTACGCGATAGGTGCCACTATCTGCATAGCCCGCACTATTAATAACCGGATTTTGACTAGTACTTGTAAAGCCTGATGAAGTGTTAGACCAGGCATAAGTAGCTCCGGTAGAGTCGCCTATAGCATATAAGCGTAGGGTATCTCCTTTACATACCGGACCATTGTTTATAGCATCTAAACAGCCGTCGGCTATTATGCTTACATTTTTAATGCTATGCGTACTAGATACAGCACCTGTACTAGAGCAGAAGCCAAACTGACCTGTAACAGTTAAATTGTAAAAGCCAGATATAGTAGGTGTAGCACTATAATCGTAGTAAACGTTTATGCTACCTAGATAATAAGTGACTTTGCAGTGGTGCCATGAGCCGTTAGATACAAAAGATTGATACGCCAAATCAGGAGCAAGCGCTCCTGTTGTTGAACCTTCTACATAGCTTGTTGTAGTACCATCATAACCTCTTATAGCAATAATAGGATTATTTACATCTCCGTTATTGTCATAAGTATCCATTATAAGTATAAAGCCGTTAGGGTTATTAGGCAAGCCTATACCCCCACCACCGGTACCGCTGGTAGCAGATGGCGGTGCGGTAAGAAAGTAAAATGCCATACCATCAGCACGTCCGCTAGAAGAAACCTGTATTCTAAAATCGAACTCCGCTGTAAACTGGCAGTACCCACCCATGTTTATGGCAGTATTGTAGTTAACATATGCTCTTTGGTTAGGAACAGAGGTAGTTAACCTTATGGTACTATCTATTGTAGTTGCCGAGCCCCCTACAGTCCACCCTGTGGTAGATATGGGGTAGCCAGACATTGTAATAGTTAATGGTGCTGCGTTAGCCACTCCGCAGACCAATGATATTATGAGTAGTAAAAATATTTTTCGCATAAATATTTTAATGCAGGGATTATGTTTGGTAAATGTGCTGCTATATTATAGCAGACATTTACCAATGCTTATTTAGTTTGGTAAATATACAATTATTGTCATGTAAAATGTTAAAATGGGACTAATTGCTAGTTAAAAATCAAAGTTTTGTAGATTTTGTTCGATAAATATATTAATAATCTACATTCTTTCGCAAAGCTTTTTTCAAGCCATCCATTTTCTTTTTCTCTAATCTTTTTTCTTTTGATGCTTTACTGGGTTTGGTTGCCTTTCTAGGTGGAGCCTTTTTCAGGGCTTGTTCCACTAATTTTAAAATTTTAGATGTAGCTGTGTGTTTGTTCTCTAGTTGGGTTCTCGATACACTGCTGCTTACTTTTAAAAAGCCCTCTTTATTTATTTTATTGGCTAGTTTCTCTTGTATAGTCTTTTTTTGTTCTTCGTCAAAGTATTTCGAGCTAGCTACAGCCCAGCTAGCCTCTACCATAGTTTCCACTTTATTCACGTTTTGCCCTCCTTTTCCTCCGCTACGTGCTGTTTGATAGGTTATTTCGTCAGTAAAATTAATCATATGGCAAATGTATGTTAATTGATGCTTTTGTGGATATTTTAGATCAGAATAAAGAGGGTATGCATGGCTTTTTTGTAATTTTAACCCATGTCTAATTCTAGTGTAAGGCCGTCAACCAATTTATCTAATCAAGAGCGCGAGTTTGAAAATACTATTCGCCCTCAGCAGATAGATGATTTTTCCGGTCAGCCCAAACTGGTAGAGAATCTCCGAATCTTTATTAAGGCGGCTAACCTTAGAGGCGAGGCCTTAGACCATGTCCTGTTTCATGGGCCTCCCGGTTTAGGTAAAACTACACTGTCAAGAATTGTGGCTAACGAGTTGGGCGTAAACATTAAAGAAACCAGCGGTCCGGTTATAGAAAAACCGGCAGACTTAGCAGGCTTGCTCACTGGCCTCGAACCCAGGGATGTACTGTTTATAGACGAAATACATAGGCTTAGCACCGTAGTAGAAGAGTATTTATATGCTGCTATGGAAGATTTTAAGATAGATATCATGATAGATTCGGGTCCTGCAGCTCGTTCTGTTCAATTGTCTATCAGCCCGTTTACATTGGTAGGTGCTACTACTCGCAGTGGCTTACTTACGGCTCCGTTATTGTCGCGTTTCGGTATCAAGTCACGTTTAGATTATTATACAGCCGATGTGTTACAACAAATTCTTATAAGAGCCGCAGGGGTGCTAAATGTTCGCATAACCTCTGATGCTGCTATGGAAATCGCACGCCGTAGTCGCGGTACACCTCGTATAGCCAATGGCTTGCTACGACGCATGCGCGATTTTGCACAGGTGCTTGGTAATGGCGTTATAGACCGTGGCATAGTAGACCACGGATTAAGGGCATTAAACGTAGACGAAAGCGGCCTTGATGAAATGGATAATAAAATATTATCTACTCTTATAGATAAGTTTAAAGGTGGTCCTGCCGGTATTAGCAACATTGCTGCTGCTGTAAGCGAGGAGGCCGGCACGCTGGAGGAAGTCTATGAGCCTTTCTTAATACAAGAAGGCTACATAATACGCACACCTAGAGGTAGAGAAGCTACAGAAAAAGCTTACAAACA